>NZ_CP077097.1:1370000-1680000 GCF_014269225.2 Pseudomonas anuradhapurensis | reverse complement strand
GTTGCGCATGGCCGGCACCTTGCTCGACATCACCGACCAGGTGGAACGTGAACAACGCCTGAGCGCTTCGGAGGAGAAATTCGCCAGCCTGTTCCAGGTCAGCCCCGACCCGATCTGCGTCAACCGCCAGGACACCGGCCAGTTCATCGAGATCAACCCGGCGTTCACCCAGACCTTTGGCTGGAGCACCGACCAGGTCATTGGCCGCACGGCCGAGGAAATCGGCCTGTGGGCCGAGACCTTCGAGCGCGCGCAACGCATCGAGCGGGTGATCCGCGAACAGGCCCTGAGCAACGTCGCGGTGGTGGTCAACCACCGCAATGGTGCACCGCTGACCTGCGTGATTTCCAGCCGCCTGATCACCGTCGACGGCCAGCCCTGCAGCGTCACCACCCTGCGCGACATCACCCAGCAGCAGCGCGCCGAGGCGGCGCTCAAGTCCAGCGAGGAGAAGTTCGCCAAAGCCTTCCACTCCAGCCCCGACGCCATCACCATCACCGAGCGCTACAGTGGCCGCTACCTGGAAATCAACGACGGTTTCTGCCGCCTGACCGGCTACAGCGCCGCCGAAGTGGTCGGCCGCACGGTGTACGAGGTGGGCATCTGGGCCGACGACAAGCAGCGAAGCGCCCTGCTGGCCGAATTACGCGAGCGTGGCCGGGTGCACCACCGCGAGATGCTCGGGCGCAACAAGCGTGGCGATATCCTCACCGTGGAGGTATCGGTCGAACCCATTACCCTGAACGAAGTCGACTGCCTGCTGCTGAATGCTCGCGATGTCAGCCAGCTGAAGAATGCCCAAGCGCAAATCCGCCACCTGGCCTATCACGATCCATTGACCAACCTGCCCAACCGCGCCCTGCTGATGGACCGCCTGAGCCAGCAGATCGCCCTGCTCAAGCGCCATAACCTGCGCGGCGCCCTGCTGTTCCTCGACCTCGACCATTTCAAGCACATCAACGACTCGCTCGGCCACCCGGTGGGCGACACGGTGCTGAAAATCGTCACTGCGCGCCTGGAAGCCAGCGTGCGCCTGGAAGACACCGTGGCGCGCCTGGGCGGCGACGAGTTCGTGGTATTGCTGAGCGGCCTGGAAGGCAGCCGCGACATGGTCGAAGCAAAAGTCCGTGAACTGGCCGACAACCTGCGCGAACTGCTGGCCGAGCCAATGTCGCTGGATGGCCAGCGCCTGCAGGTGACGCCGAGCATCGGTGTCGCACTGATCCCCGACCATGGCGCCACGCCAGCCGACCTGCTCAAGCGCGCCGATATCGCCTTGTACCGGGCCAAGGACTCCGGGCGCAACACCACCCAGCTGTTCCATACCACCATGCAGAAGGCCGCCAGCGAGCGCCTGCGCATGGAAAACGACCTGCGCCTGGCCCTGGCCCGTGGCGAACTGGCGTTGCACTTCCAGCCGCAGGTGGACGCGCGTGACAACCGCATCGTCGGCGCCGAGGTATTGCTGCGCTGGCACCACCCGCAACTGGGCCAGCAACCGCCGGCACAATTCATCCAGGTGCTGGAAGAAAGCGGCCTGATCCTGGAGGTTGGCAGCTGGATTCTCGACGAAGCCTGCGACGCCTGCGCCAGCATGCTGGCCGACGGGCTGGTCGAGGCCGACAGCTTCAGCCTGTGCGTGAACATCAGCCCGCGGCAGTTCCGCCAGAACGATTTCGTCGGGCGGGTGCTGCGCAGCCTGGACGACTATCGTTTGCCACGGCAGATGCTGAAGCTGGAGATTACCGAAGGCATCGTCATCCAGAACCTCGAAGACACCATCAGCAAGATGCGGGAGCTGAAGCGCCACGGGGTGAGTTTTGCGATGGATGACTTTGGCACCGGCTACTCCTCGCTGACCTATCTGAAGCGCCTGCCGATAGACGCACTGAAAATCGACCAGACCTTCGTGCGCGATGCGCCGATGGACCCCAACGACGCCGAGATCGTCCGCGCCATCGTCGCCATGGCCCGCAGCCTGGGCCTGGCGGTGATTGCCGAAGGCGTGGAACTGACCGAACAGCTGGAGTTTCTGGAACGGCTGGGGTGCCACTTGTACCAGGGGTACCTGCACAGCCGGCCGCTACCTTTGTCGGAGTTTCGGCAGATGCTGCTGGAGGCGCCGGCGAATTCCGGGAGCTGACAGTCACGCTCCCTGCAGGAGTGGCCTGGTGTCGCGATGGGCAGCGCCGCAGCCCTGGCTATTGTTGCGACGACTGGGTCTTGGGGCCGCTTCGCGCCCTATCGCGACACAAGGCCGCTCCTACAAAAGGTAGCGCGCCAGGGCCAGTACAGCGGGCACAAAAAAGGGCACCCCTGGGGTGCCCTTCTTCACATCGCCGCGATCAGTTCAGCGCTGGCTTGTCACCATTGATCGGGATGCGCTTGGCCTTGGCTTCTTCAGGCACGATGCGCAGCAGGTCGATGCTGAGCAGGCCATTGGCCAGGCCGGCAGCCTTGACTTCGATATGGTCGGCCAGGCGGAAGGACAGCTTGAAGGCGCGCTGGGCGATACCCTGGTGCAGGTAGGTCACTTCTTCAGTGCCGTTGTCGCGCTTGCCACCGGATACGGTCAGGACACCTTTCTCGACCTGCAGGTCGAGGTCCTGCTCCTGGAAGCCGGCTGCGGCTACCACGATGCGGTAGTGGTCATCGCCATGCTTTTCCACGTTGTAGGGCGGGTAGCTGCTACCGGCCTCGTTACGTGCCGCAGATTCGAACAGGTCGTTGAAACGGTCGAAACCTACGGAATGGCGGAACAGTGGAGCGAGAGAAAAAGCAGTGTTCATGGTCATAAACTCCTGAGATTCAGCAAGTAAATTCACTACGCGACCCGACTTCGGCATCGCGTACTCAAGAGATAGGGTCGAGGGAAAGGCTTTCAAGAGGGGCCAGCAAAAAAATCTTGAACCGGTGCGCCCCCCTTTTCGCAGGCACGCCGGTGAAAGCGCCTGATCAGGCAACACATGCCGTCAAGGGTTGCGCTTCAACCCCCAGCAAGCGACTGATCCGCGCGCAGTCATCTTCCCGGCGCAATTCGGCGAACAGCACCACCGCCTCCGGGTAACTGCGGGTCAGCATCGCCAACCACTGCTTCATTCGCCCCGGCGCATAACGCGGCGACAGCTTGGCCTGGGCCTGGCGCCAGAATTCACGCAACAACGGCAGCAGGTCGGCCCAGGTCATTGGCAAATACTCCCGCCCATCTCGCGCTGCGGCAATCTGCAGGCCCAGGTCCGGGCGCGAAACCAGCCCGCGGCCCAGCATGATGTCTTCGGCACCACTGACTTCGCGACAACGCTGCCAGTCGTCCACGGTCCAGATCTCGCCATTGGCGAACACCGGCACCTTGACCACATCCTGCACCCGCGCCACCCACTCCCAGTGGGCCGGCGGCTTGTAGCCCTCGACCTTGGTCCGCGCATGCACCACCAGGTGCGCCGAACCGCCCTCGGCCAGGGCGGTGGCACAGTCCAGCGCGCCATCGGGGCTGTCGAAGCCCAGGCGCATTTTCGCCGTCACCGGAATATCCGCCGGCACGGCGCGGCGCACCTCGCGCACGATGGCGTGCAGCAGCTCCGGCTCCTTGAGCAGTACTGCACCACCACGCGACTTGTTCACGGTCTTGGCCGGGCAACCGAAGTTCAGGTCGATCACCGGCGCCCCCAGCGCGCAGGCCAGCGCGGCGTTTTCGGCCAGGCACACCGGGTCGGAACCCAGCAATTGCACACGCATCGGCACCCCGGCGGCAGTCCGCGCGCCGTTGCGCAACTCGGGCGCCAGCTTGTCGAACGAGGCAGGCGGCAGCAGGCGGTCACATACGCGAATAAACTCGGTGACGCACCAGTCGATACCGCCAACGCGGGTCAGCACGTCGCGCAGGATGTTGTCGACCAGCCCCTCCATGGGGGCCAGGGCAATTTGCATGTCGGGGTCTCGGCGGGAAAAAGCCGGCAGTCTAGCAAAAATTGCCGCTGTTTCAGGCGCCGATCAGCGCCGGGCCGTAACCATCGAGAAATTCCGCCGGCATGCGCCTGGGCTTGCCGCTGGACAGCTCGATGCAGGCGAAGGTGGTCTGGGCGCGCAGCAGGGTCACGCCGTCACGCGGGCGCTTGAGCTGGAAGCGCCGGGTCATGCGCAGGCGTTGGTCCCAGTCGATGATCCAGGTGGCCAGTTGCAGCTCGTCGTCCTCATAGGCTGCAGCCAGGTAGTCGATTTCGTGGCGCACCACGGCCATGGCCCGGTCCAGCCGGCGGTATTCGGCCAGGTCCAGGCCCAGGCGCTGCGAGTGGCGCCAGGCGCAGCGCTCCAGCCAGGTGACGTAGACGGCATTGTTGGCGTGGCCGAGGCCATCGATGTCCTCGTTAGCCACGCGCAGGTCGATGACGAAAGGTGTTGCCAGGTCCCAGCTCATGTTCGCTTCCTTGGCGCAAAAGTGGATTTAGCAGTGACCTGCGGGGCAAAGTCCAGCCCTTCGGCGCTTGCCTGCGGGGCTACGCGCCCTTGTAGGAGCGGCCTTGTGTCGCGATGGGGCGCATAGCGGCCCGAAAATCTCAGTCCCAGCACAGATTGCCGGGGCTGCTGCGCAGCCCATCGCGACGCAAGGCCGCTCCTACAGGGACCGCACCAGCCCGGGCCAGCAGCTCCAGCACCGCTTCACCCAGGCGCGGGTCGGCCAGCACGCGCTGGTGCCCGCCCTCCTCCAGCCGCAGCAGCCGGCTGTCGAACCAGGCCTTGTGAATGACCTGGGCTTCAGTAACAGGCACCAGCTCATCATCGGCGGCATGCACCACCAACCCCGGCAACTCCAGCTGGTAACCACTGACATCGAGCCGCGCAATCTTCATGCCCACATCCCGCGCCACCTGGCGGATGAATGCGGCCCGCGCACGTGCCGGCAGGCCCAGGCGATGGGCGAAACCACGCAGCACGCCCAGCAGTTGCGCCGGTGCAGCGATGCTCACTGCTGCTTCCGCACGCAGGCCCATCTGCAGCGCCAGCAACACACTGGCACCGCCCATGGAATGGCCAATCACCGCGCGCAGCGGCGGCAACTCGGCGGCAGCCTCCAGCAAGGCTCGGGCAAACAGCACCACGTGCGCCTGCTCGCCTGGCGACCGACCATGCCCCGGCCCCTCCAGCGCCACCACGGTATGCCCGGCCTCGACCAGGGTCTCGATCAAGGCGGCAAACTGGGTCGGCCGCCCCTCCCAACCGTGCATCAACAGCACAGTCGGCCCTTTGCCCCATCGCAACGCAGACAAACCGAAGCGCAAGGTGATGCGCTCGGCGCTGGCCAGTACCGGCAGTTCCCATTCCCGCGGTGGCAGGTTGCGCGGGGTCATGAACGCACGGCGCATCTTGCCCGCAACATGCTCCGGGGCCAGGCGGCCCAGGGTGCCGTTGACACCACGAATCCAGCTCAGGGTCGTCATCGCCATGCTCCTGTCAGAGCACCGCCGATTTGGCGGCGCGTAGAATGCGGTCAGACAGCTCGCTGGTGCCCAAGGCCCGGGCCAGGGCCAGGCCGCCGATCATCAGGGCCAGGTCGGCCAGGGCCTTGTCGGCTTCCTCGGGGCGGTCGACCATGGCGGCCGTCATCAACTCGATGTGCTCGGCCAGCACCTCGCGGAAAGCCTCTGGCAGGCGCTGCATTTCACCCAGCGAATTGGGCAGTGGGCAGGCATGCACCTCGGCATCGCGGTGCTTGCGCGACAGGTAGAAGGCGCTGACCAATGCCCGCCGCTCAGCGCCATCGAGGCTGGGATCGACCTGGGCCAGCAAGGCTCGGCGCTCGCCCAACAGTTGGCGGAACGCCTCGAGCATCATTTCGTCCTTGCTGTCGAAATGGGCATAGAAACCGCCCACGGTCAGGCCTGCCGCCCCCATCACCTGGCTGACGCTAGGCTCGGCCGGGCCATGCTGGATCAACGCCGTGCATGCCGCTTCGAGAATGCGCTCGCGGGTTTTGCTCTTCTTGTCGCTCATCAGGCACTCGCCGATAAAATATGATGATCGAAATATTATCCCCATCATATTTTCCCGCAAGCGAATTCTGCAGCCTTCTGTCGGCAAGTTTTTTTGGGAGAAAAAACAAAAGGCCCATTCAATAAGCGAATGAGCCTTTAAGGTCCCGCAATACGCGGGTAAATGTGGCGTCCCCTAGGGGACTCGAACCCCTGTTACCGCCGTGAAAGGGCGGTGTCCTAGGCCACTAGACGAAGGGGACGTAACCTTCGCGAAGATCCACGTATGTGAACCCTGGCAGAAATGGTGGAGCTAAGCGGGATCGAACCGCTGACCTCCTGCATGCCATGCAGGCGCTCTCCCAGCTGAGCTATAGCCCCGAAACAAAAGGCTCATCAATAATCGACGAGCCTTTTTAAGCCCTGCAAAACGCAGGAAAAGTGGCGTCCCCTAGGGGACTCGAACCCCTGTTACCGCCGTGAAAGGGCGGTGTCCTAGGCCACTAGACGAAGGGGACGTAACCTTCGTGCCGATCCGCTTGCGCGAACCGCGGCAAAATTTGGTGGAGCTAAGCGGGATCGAACCGCTGACCTCCTGCATGCCATGCAGGCGCTCTCCCAGCTGAGCTATAGCCCCGGATTTCTAGCCTCTCGGCCCAGCGACATCCTGAAACATCGCTTGTGCAAAACTGGCGTCCCCTAGGGGACTCGAACCCCTGTTACCGCCGTGAAAGGGCGGTGTCCTAGGCCACTAGACGAAGGGGACGAACCTTCTTACCTGCAAGACCCGGTTGCTGGACCCGGTCTTGCTTGACAGCCTTGGCTGCCAAGCGGAATTTGGTGGAGCTAAGCGGGATCGAACCGCTGACCTCCTGCATGCCATGCAGGCGCTCTCCCAGCTGAGCTATAGCCCCACAATGTCGCTCTGAACCGAAGCACTGGCTGGGTGCCTGGCGTTTCGTTTTCGTTCATCGCTGTGGACGGGGCGCATATTAAGATCGGATTGCAGGGCTGTCAAACTAATTTTTCAAAATATTCAAAAAAATTTTCACAGATAACAATCACTTACCGCCCTGCCTTGGTAAATCTAAGCGCCGCGCGCTTGTAGGAGCGATCTTGTGTCGCCAAAGGGCCGCAAAGCGGCCCCGGCAATTTTTGCGTTAAAGCTGAAATCGCGGGACCGCGTTGCGCTCCTTTCGCGACACAAGGCCGCTCCTACCGGGCTCAGCCAAGGCCTTTGGAGCGCTATCAGGCGATGGACGCCAGCAGCTTTTCCCATTCCTTGTTTTCTTTCTTCGACACGCCACCCAGCAGGTCCAGGGCCTGGCGCAGGCGGTAGCGGGTCAGGTCGGGGCCAAGGATTTCCATGGCATCGAGCACCGACACCGAGCTGGCCTGGCCAGTGATGGCGGCGAACATCAGCGGCATGGCGTCACGCAGCTTCAGCTCCAGCGCCTCGACCACCGCCTGGATGCAACCGGTGATGCGCTCCTTTTCCCATTGGCGCAGGCTTTCGAGCTTCCACAGGATCAGCTGGATCACCTGGCGCACCTGGTCGGCGGACAGCTTCTTGCTTTCGAACAGCTTGGCATCGAGCTTCAGCGCACCTTCGAAGAAGAACCCGCCCAGCGGAGCAACCTGGCTGAAGGTCTCCACCCGGCCCTGCACGTGCGGGGCAATCTTCATCATGTAGTCGCTGTTGAACGCCCACTTCTGCAGGCGCGCGGCGAACTCTTCGACCGGCAACTCGCGCAGCCACTGACCGTTCAGCCAGGACAGCTTCTCGATGTCGAAGATCGGGCCGCCCAGCGAAATACGCGACAGGTCGAAATGCTCGACCATCTCGGCCAGCGAGAACTTCTCCCGCTCGTCCGGCATCGACCAGCCCATGCGGCCCAGGTAGTTGAGCATCGCCTCGGGCATGAAGCCCATGCGCTCGTAGAAGGTCACCGAGGTCGGGTTCTTGCGCTTGGACAGCTTGGACTTGTCCGGGTTACGCAGCAGCGGCATGTAGCACAGCTTGGGCTGTTCCCAACCGAAGTATTCGTACAGCTTGATCAGCTTGGGCGCCGATGGCAGCCACTCTTCGCCGCGCAGCACGTGGGTGATGCCCATCAGATGGTCGTCGACCACGTTGGCCAGGAAGTACGTCGGCAGGCCGTCGTTCTTCATCAGCACCTGCATGTCCATGCGGTCCCACGGGATCTCGACATCGCCACGCAGCATGTCCGGGACCACGCATACGCCTTCGCTCGGCACCTTCATGCGGATCACGTGCGGCTCGCCAGCGTCCAGGCGGCGCTGCACTTCCTCGGCACTCAGCAACAGCGCCCGGCCATCGTAGCGCGGGGTTTCGCCACGGGCTTGCTGCTCGGCACGCATCTGCTCCAGCTCTTCGGCGGTGCAGAAGCAATAGAAGGCATGGCCGGCGTCCACCAGCTGCTTGGCATACTTGGCGTAGATCTCGCCACGCTCGCTCTGCCGATACGGGCCGTGCGGGCCGCCGACGTCCGGGCCTTCGTTCCATTCAATACCGAGCCAGCGCAGGGCATCGAAGATCTGCTGTTCCGACTCGCGCGTGGAACGCAGCTGGTCGGTGTCTTCGATGCGCAGGATGAACTCACCGCCGTGCTGCTTGGCAAAGCAGTAGTTGAACAGGGCGATGTAGGCAGTGCCGACATGGGGGTCGCCGGTCGGCGATGGCGCGATACGCGTGCGTACGGTGGTCATGGAGGGTCTCGAACGAAAGATGAAACAAAGGCGGGATGTTAGCAGGAGGCAGGCACCGGGCTCCAGCAATGGCGCGAACGACACTTGTCGATACGCCCCATGCCGCTGTTAAATTTATTTACATTTCTGGAACGATAGTGCTCATGCCTGCCCAACTCAAACGTCGCCTGCTGGTCTTCTTCACCCTGGTGACGATCATCGCCCTCGCCTTCCTCGGCCATTGGTACTTCAAGGGGCGCTTCTACGAAAGCACCGACAACGCTTACGTGCAGGGCGAAATCACGCGCGTTTCCAGCCAGTTGGGCGCGCGTATCGATGCCGTCGCGGTTGCGGACAACCAGCATGTGAACAAAGGCGACCTGCTGGTGCGCCTGGAAGCCGCCGACTTCGAGCTGGCCGTGCAACGCGCCCGCGCCGCCCTGGCCACCCGCGAAGCCGAGCATGCGCAGGCAGAAAGCCGCCTCACCCAGCAGGCCAGCCTGATTGCCGCCGGGCAGGCCCAGGTGGCAGCCAACCAGGCCACCTTCGACCGCTCGCGCCTGGACCTGAGCCGCGCCGAGAAGCTGCGCAAGCCGGGTTTTGTCTCGGAAGAACGGGTCACCACGTTGTCGGCCGACAGCCATGTCGCCGGCTCGCAGGTCGACAAGGCCCGCGCCGACCTGCAAAGCCAGCGCCAGCAGGTCAACGCACTGAGCGCCGAACTCAAGCGCCTCGACGCGCAAATCGCCAACGCCCGCGCCGACCTGGCCCAGGCCGAACTGAACCTGACCCGCTGCGAAATCCGTGCGCCGATCAGTGGCACCATTGGTCAGCGCAGCGCACGTGATGGCCAGGTGGTACAGGCCGGTGCCTACCTGCTGTCGATCGTGCCGGACGAAGACATCTGGGTGCAGGCCAACTTCAAGGAAACCCAGATCGGCCGCATGCAGCCAGGGCAGCGCGCCGAACTGGTCTTCGACAGCTACCCCGATACACCGATCGAAGGCCGGGTCGACAGCCTGTTCGCCGCCTCTGGTGCGCAGTTCAGCCTGCTACCACCCGACAATGCCACCGGCAACTTCACCAAGGTGGTGCAGCGCATCCCGGTCAAGCTGACCTTCCGTGCCGACAACCCGCTGCACGGGCGCATCCGCCCAGGCATGTCGGTGACCGCCACCGTCGACCTGCGCAGCGAAGACGAAGGCCAAAATGGCCGCTGACGTGTTGCTCAGGCCCTCTGCGGAGCCGACCCGGCGCGACTGGATCGCGGTAATGAGCGTGATGCTCGGTGCGTTCATGGCGGTGCTGGACATCCAGATCACCAACTCGTCGTTGAAGGACATCCAGGGCGCCTTGTCGGCGACGCTGGAGGAAGGCTCGTGGATTTCCACCTCGTACCTGGTAGCGGAAATCATCATGATTCCGCTCACCGCCTGGCTGGTGCAACTGCTGTCGGCGCGGCGCCTGGCGGTGTGGGTGTCCGGCGGCTTCCTGCTGTCGTCGCTGCTGTGTTCGATGGCCTGGAACCTGGAGAGCATGATCCTGTTCCGTGCCCTGCAGGGCTTTACCGGCGGCGCATTGATCCCGCTGGCCTTCACCCTGACCCTGATCAAGCTGCCCGAGCACCACCGCGCCAAGGGCATGGCCATGTTCGCCATGACCGCCACCTTCGCCCCCTCCATCGGCCCCACCCTGGGTGGCTGGCTGACCGAGAACTGGGGCTGGGAATACATCTTCTACATCAACATCCCGCCAGGCCTGGTGATGATCGCCGGCCTGCTGTACGGGCTGGAGAAGAAGGACGCGCACTGGGAGCTGCTGAAAAGCACCGACTACGCCGGCATCGTCACCTTGGGCCTGGGCCTGGGTTGCCTGCAGGTGTTTCTGGAGGAAGGCCACCGCAAGGACTGGCTGGAGTCGCAGCTGATCGTCGGCCTCGGCAGCATCGCCCTGGTCAGCCTGATCACCTTTGTCATCCTGCAGTTTTCCAGACCACAGCCACTGATCAACCTGCGCATCCTGGGCAACCGCAACTTCGGCCTGTCGAGCATCGCCAGCCTGGGCATGGGCGTGGGCCTGTATGGCTCGATCTACCTGTTGCCGCTGTACCTGGCGCAGGTGCAAGGCTACAACGCCCTGCAAATCGGCGAGGTGATCATGTGGATGGGCATCCCGCAGCTGTTTCTCATCCCGCTGGTGCCGCAATTGATGAAAGTGGTGTCGCCCAAGTTGTTATGCGCTTTGGGCTTCTGCCTGTTCGGCGCCGCGAGTTTCGGCTCGGGGGTGCTCAACCCGGATTTCGCCGGGCCGCAGTTCAACCATATCCAGATCATCCGTGCCATTGGCCAGCCGATGATCATGGTGACCATCTCGCTGATCGCCACGGCGTATATCCAGCCGCAGGATGCCGGCTCGGCATCGAGCCTGTTCAATATCCTGCGCAACCTGGGCGGGGCGATCGGCATTGCGCTGCTGGCCACGCTGCTGGATGCGCGGACCAAGGTGTATTTCGATTATTTGAGGGAGGCGCTGGTGCCGGGCAACCCACAGGTGGCGGAGCGCCTGGCGCAACTGGCGGAGCGGCTGGGGAATGACAATGCCGCGCTGGGGAAATTGAGCGAGATTACCCATCAGCAGGCATTGATCATGGCCTACAACGATGCCTTCCACTTTGTCGGGATCGGCTTGGCGGTGAGCATGGTGGCGGTGTTGATGACCCGCAAGCTGCCTGAGGGGTTGAAGGCTGGGGAGGCCCATTAAGGCCGCTGCAGATCGACGCCCCCCCTGTAGGAGCGGCCTTGTGTCGCGATGGGCTGCGTAGCGGCCCCAGGATTTGTGCCGCATGGAATATCCTGGGGCCGCTGCGCAGCCCATCGCGACACAAGGCCGCTCCTACAAAGGGCCGCGCCTGGCTTCAGCTGGTAATCAACCGCTCCCGCAACTGGGCAATCTCGTCGCGCAACTGCGCCGCGGCCTCGAATTCCAGGTCGCGGGCGAACTGCATCATCTTCTCTTCCAGCTGCTTGATGCGCTTGGTGATCTCGCCTGGCGTACGCAGCTCGGCCTCGTAACGGGCGCTCTCCTCCGCCGCCTTGGCCATGCCCTTGCGCTTCTTGCTGCGCGCGCCTGGCACGGTGGCCCCTTCCATGATGTCGGTGATGTCCTTGACCACGCCCTTGGGCACAATGCCATGAGCCTGGTTGAAGGCAATCTGCTTCTCGCGGCGCCGCTCGGTTTCGTCGATGGCCCGCTGCATCGAACCGGTAATCTGGTCGGCGTACAGGATGGCCCGGCCATTGAGGTTGCGCGCCGCGCGACCGATGGTCTGGATCAGCGAACGCTCGGAACGCAGGAAGCCTTCCTTGTCGGCATCGAGGATCGCTACCAACGACACTTCGGGCATGTCCAGGCCTTCGCGCAACAGGTTGATGCCTACCAGCACATCGAAAGTCCCCAGGCGCAGGTCGCGGATGATCTCCACCCGCTCGACGGTGTCGATGTCCGAGTGCAGGTAACGCACCCGCACGTCGTGGTCGGCCAGGTAGTCGGTAAGGTCTTCGGCCATGCGCTTGGTCAGCGTGGTCGCCAGCACCCGCTCGCCCTGTGCCACACGCTTGCGGATTTCCGACAGCAGGTCGTCGACCTGGGTCAGCGCCGGGCGCACTTCCACCTGCGGGTCGACCAGGCCGGTCGGGCGCACCACCTGTTCCACCACGCGCCCGGCGTGCTCGGCCTCGTAGCTGCCCGGTGTCGCCGACACGAAAATGGTCTGCGGGCTGACCGCCTCCCACTCGTCGAAACGCATGGGTCGGTTGTCCAGGGCCGAAGGCAGGCGGAAACCGTATTCGACCAGGGTTTCCTTGCGCGAACGGTCGCCCTTGTACATGGCGCCTACCTGCGGAACGCTGACGTGGGATTCGTCGATCACCAGCAGGGCATCAGCCGGCAGGTAGTCATACAAGGTCGGCGGCGGCGCCCCGGCCGGGCGCCCGGACAGGTAGCGCGAGTAGTTCTCGATGCCGTTGCAGTAGCCCAGCTCCAGGATCATCTCCAGGTCAAAGCGGGTGCGCTGCTCCAGGCGCTGCGCCTCCACCAGCTTGTTGGCTTTCTGCAGGTATTCCAGGCGGTCCTTGAGCTCTTCCTTGATGCCCTCGACCGCTTCCAGCAGGGTTTCCCGCGGGGTCACGTAGTGGCTCTTGGGGTAGAAGGTGAACCGCGGCAGCTTGCGGAAGACCTCGCCGGTCAGCGGGTCGAACGCGGCGATGTTCTCCACCTCGTCATCGAACAGTTCGATGCGGATGGCCTCGAGGTCCGATTCGGCCGGGAAGATGTCGACCACATCGCCACGCACACGGAAGGTGGCGCGGGCGAAGTCCATCTCGTTGCGGGTGTACTGCAGGTCGGCCAGGCGTCGCAGCAGCGCACGCTGGTCGAGCTTGTCGCCGCGATCGACGTGCAGGACCATCTTCAGGTAGGTCTCGGGGCTGCCCAGGCCGTAGATGCACGATACCGTGGTGACAATGATCGCATCGCGCCGCTCCAGCAGCGCCTTGGTTGCCGACAGGCGCATCTGCTCGATATGGTCGTTGATCGACGCGTCCTTCTCGATGAAGGTGTCCGAGGACGGCACGTAGGCTTCGGGTTGGTAGTAATCGTAGTAGGAAACGAAGTACTCCACCGCGTTGTTGGGGAAGAACGCCTTGAATTCACCGTACAACTGCGCGGCCAACGTCTTGTTCGGTGCCAGTACCAAGGTCGGCCGCTGCACCTGCTGGATGACGTTGGCAATGCTGAAGGTCTTGCCCGAGCCGGTCACCCCGAGCAGCGTCTGGTGCGACAGCCCCGCCTCGATGCCTTCGACCATCTGGCGGATGGCCTCGGGCTGGTCGCCGGCCGGCTGGAAACGGGTGACGAGCTGGAACTCGGACATGACGGACCTCGCGGTGTTTCAGCAACTGTAAATTTAGCCAGTAGTCTATACCCAAATGCGTTCGCCGGGGGGCGCTTTCAAGGCATAGCTGTGAGCGCTTGTTACGGTGGACCGGGTAATTGGACCAATGGTCGAAAAATATTTGCGCAAATCACTGGAAAAGCTGCGCCATAGTGTCGCGGTGACCGGTCGGTATCACTATACTGACACCCCGTTTGTGCACCGCTTCAGTGCATTCGGCTGGAGCGTGTACGTCCTATCACACTCCAATCAGAGCCAAGGTAACAATGAGCCTGTTTTCCGCTGTCGAGCTGGCACCCCGCGACCCTATTCTGGGCCTCAACGAAGCATTCAACGCCGACCCACGTACCGACAAGGTCAACCTGGGCGTAGGCGTTTACTGCAATGAGGAAGGCCGCATTCCGCTGCTGCGCGCCGTGATCGAAGCCGAGACCCAGCGTGCTGCCCAGCACGCCTCGCGCGGCTACCTGCCGATCGACGGCATCGCCTCCTACGACCAGGCTGTACAAAAGCTGCTGTTCGGCGCCGAGTCGCCGCTGCTGGCCGCAGGCCGCGTGGTCACCGTACAGGCCGTCGGCGGTACCGGCGCACTGAAGATTGGTGCCGACTTCCTCAAGCGCATCTCGCCGAACGCCGTGGTCGCCATCAGCGACCCGAGCTGGGAAAACCACCGTGCCCTGTTCGAATCGGCCGGCTTCCCGGTGCAGAACTACCGCTACTACGACGCACCGACCAACGATGTCAACCGCGCCGGCATGCTGGAAGACCTGAACAACCTGCCGTCCGGCTCGATCGTGGTACTGCACGCCTGCTGCCACAACCCGACCGGTGTCGACCTCAACCTGGACGACTGGAAGAACGTGCTGGAAGTGGTCAAGGCCAAGGGCCACGTGCCGTTCCTCGACATGGCCTACCAGGGCTTCGGTGACGGTATCGCCGAAGACGCCTTCGCCGTGCGCCTGTTCGCCGAATCGGGCCTGGAGTTCTTCGTCTCCAGCTCGTTCTCCAAGTCGTTCTCGCTGTATGGCGAGCGCGTCGGCGCGCTGTCGATCGTCACTGCTTCCAAGGACGAGAGCACCCGCGTGCTGTCGCAGGTCAAGCGCGTGATCCGCACCACCTACTCCAACCCGCCGACCCACGGCGCGACCATCGTTGCCACCGTGCTGAACAGTTCCGAACTGCGCCAGATGTGGGAAACCGAACTGGCCGAAATGCGCGAGCGCATCCACGGCATGCGCAAGCAGATGGTCGAGCTGCTGGCCCAGTACGGCGCCAAGCGCGACTTCAGCTTCGTTGGTCGTCAGGTCGGCATGTTCTCCTACTCGGGCCTGACCGTTGACCAGGTCGCCCGCCTGAAGAACGACTTCGGCATCTACGCCCTGGACACTGGCCGCATCGCGGTGGCCGCCCTGAACCAGAGCAACATCCACGTGGTCACCAAGGCCATCGTCGAAGTGCTGTAACTGCTTGATTTGCCTGGGGGGGTGGCTTGACTTCCCCCGGGCAATCAGTAAGATGTGCGCAGATTCCGCGATAGCTCAGTCGGTAGAGCAAATGACTGTTAATCATTGGGTCCCTGGTTCGAGTCCAGGTCGCGGAGCCAAACACTGAAAAAGCCCCCGGGTGCGCAAGCACCGGGGGCTTTTTCGTTACGCCGGGTCATGCTCAGGACGAGAAGGCCGACACCCGCCAAAACCTTCAGCAGTTGCGCCCGATCGGGTAGAACTCACCGTGGCTCCACACCCCCAGCCATTGCTCGCCTGCAATGTCGCGCGGTACCGCCAGCTCCACCAGTTGGTAGAACACGTTGCGATGAACCAGCGCCTCGAGGTTGC
The DNA here is from genome assembly GCF_014269225.2 of Pseudomonas anuradhapurensis. Lineage (NCBI taxonomy): Bacteria > Pseudomonadati > Pseudomonadota > Gammaproteobacteria > Pseudomonadales > Pseudomonadaceae > Pseudomonas > Pseudomonas anuradhapurensis. The sequence goes on along the minus strand of NZ_CP077097.1, from coordinate 1,664,539 downwards.
TGCGCATCAGTACATACGGCGACGGCTCCTGGGTCACCGGGTCGGTCACCACCCGCAGCGGGTTGGCAGGCCCGGCCTCCACCTGGTCCTCGACATTGCTGGTGAAGCGCAGCACCTGCTGCTCACCCTGCCCCTGCACATCCAGCGCCACGGCCACGAACGGCGCATCATCAACGCGGATACCCACCTTTTCCACCGGAGTAACCAGGAAGTAGTCATCGCCGTCACGGCGGATGATGGTGGAAAACAGCCGCACCATCGGCTTGCGTCCGATGGGGCTGCCCAGGTAGTACCAGGTGCCATCGCGGGCGATGCGCATGTCGATGTCACCACAGAAGTCCGGGTTCCATAGATGCACCGGCGGCAGGCCCTTGGCCTTGGCCTTGGGAAGCTGCGCCAGCAGATCATTGGCCTTGCCGGAATCGCTCATCGCGCTTGCCTCATTCACTCATGCCCAGGAGGCTACGAGCGTACTCGCGCATCGGCGCCGCAAGCAAATCTTCCGGAGTATTGTCGTGGAACGTCAACAAACCGCCACGGCTCTTGATCCGCGCGGTGTCGATCAGGTAGCGGGTGTTGGTCTCGATCAGCATCATCTGCACCACGCCAGTGTCCCAGCCCAGGCGGTCGACGGCCTGTTCGTCGTACCATTCGTCGCCATTGCCGATGCGGTCATCGGTACGCGCAAAGCGGGTGTACAGCACATAATCGGCCCCCACCGAACGCGCCTGGGCGATGGCCTCTTCGAGGCCCAGCGGGCCCTGGGCCCGGCGTACCAGCGGGAAGTATTCGACGAAACTCTTGAACGCCTGCTCGGCGACCACATTCTGCCGTGGCACCGGCCCCTTGCCCGGCGGCACGAACGCACCCTGGCCAATGAAGATGAACGAGTCGGGCTGCAGGCGGATCGACAGGGTGCGACGGGTATCGCTGTGGTCCAGCAGACCGGCATCGCTCATGTGATAACGGACGCCCTCGCCCATATCGCTGACATTCATACAACCGCCAAGCGCCATCAGCGCCAGCAGCAAGACCAGGCTACGCATCTTTCCTCCAGTGGCCGGCGACGAAAAACCGGCGAATAGCCGGCGGATGCAGCTTTTGCGCCAGCTTCAACCACCGATCACCTTCATCACCATCACATCGCCGGAAAACGCCAGCTCCTGCTTGTCTGCAAGGGCCTTGACCAGCAACCGCTGCAAGGCTGGGAGCGCCTGATGGCGCGGCTTCTCCAGCAAGTCAGCGATGTAGTGGCGATTACCCGACGACAGGCAGCCATGCAGCCAGCCGGTAGAGGACAGGCGCAGCCGCGAGCAGCTGCGGCAGAACGGTTCGCTTTCATTGGCGATCACGCCGAAGTGGCCTTTGCCGGGGACCTGATAACGCAAGGCGGTGGCACCTGGCGGCGCATCGACCTTGGCAATGGCATGCCGATCAGCGATCAGTGCCAGCAACTGGTCGAGGCCGACGAACTGCTGCAGGAACGCGTTATGGTCGCGGGCCAGGTGCCCCATGCGCATGAGTTCGATGAAACGCAGTTCGAAACCGCGCGCAAGGCAGTAGTCCAGCAGCGGCAATACCTGGTCGAGGTTTTGCCCGCGCATCGGCACCATGTTCACCTTGATCTGCATGCCCAGCGCGCTGGCCTGCTCCATGCCCGCCAGCACGCTCGCCAGGTCACCTCCGCGGGCGATGCGGCGGAAAGCCAGCGGGTCCAGCGTATCGAGGGAAATGTTCAGGCGGCGAATACCCGCCGCCTGCAGCTGGGGCAACTTGCGCGCCAGCAGCTGGCCATTGGTGGTCAGCGAGACATCGTCGAGGTCGAGCCTGGCCACCGCGGCCAGGAAGCCCTCCAGCCGTGGGCTGACCAGTGGCTCGCCGCCAGTGATGCGCAAGCGTTCGATACCGGCCGCCTCGATCAGGTAGGCCACGCCGCGAGCCAGTGCGTCTGCCGACAACTCGTCCTGCGCTGCCACCAGGCGCTTGCCATCGGCAACGCAATAGGTGCAGGCGTAGTTGCAGGCAGCCGTCAGGCTGACGCGCAGGTTGCGAAAACGCCTGCCTTGACGATCGACGATCATGAATGACTCCGGCATGGGTGATGGGGCTGACAAAACCTGACTCATAAATCAGGTTTTTGCAAGCCCCGCGCCATGACGGTTTCAGCAGGAAGCGTCGGAACGCTTCAGTTGGAAGGTTCCGGGTCGCGCTTGCGCTTGTTGCCCATGCGCACGCCAATGTCCATGAGGAATTGGAAGAAGCCTTCCTGATCCTCCAGCACGTTGCTCCAGAACGGCGAGTGGTACAGCGCCACAGCGCCATGCACCAGCGCCCAGGCAGCGCAGTAGTGGAAATACGGCGGCACGTCTTCGAGCTTGCCTTCGCTGATACGGCCTTCGATCAGCTGGGTCAGGCGGTCGAAGTTGGAGGCACGGATCTTGTGCAATTGCCCGACCATTTCCGGCACCTGGTTGCCCTTGACCACCTTTTCTTCCAGGCGGTCGAACAGCCGGTAACGCTGCGGGTCGCGCATGCGGAACTCGAAGTAGGCGCGCGACAGGGCTTCCTTGTCGCGGTCGACATCGGCCGAGTGCAACAGCGTGTTCAGGTCGCGCTCGTAGTCGAGCATAAGGCGCAGGTAGATCTCCGCCTTGGACTTGAAGTGCTTGTAGATCGTGCCTTTGCCGATGCCCACGGCGTCGGCGATCATCTCGACCGTGACGCTGTCTTCACCCTGTTCGAGGAACAGTTTGAGCGCGGTATCGAGGATTTCCTGTTCGCGACGGCGAAACTCACGGACCTTACGAGGTTCTTTCTGCATAGGAAGGAGCTGGATGACAATCGAAGCGGTTTATTATGCCTAACTTGCAGGAAATTGCACGGATCATCCAAGCATGTCTGTGTTTCACGATGCTTACGGCCATACGCTGCGGGAGGAATGAAACGTCGACGTATTCCAAATCTGTTTAAAAAACGACCAGCAGGCACTGGCACTGCGCCAAACCTGGCCAATACTAGAAGTGTTGGCGCGGCGCATCCCCCCCAAGTGGCGCGCCGATAAAGGTGCTCAGGGACCGCGTACCTTTGTTTTACTCCTAATGGTCTTAACCCGGATTCCCCCCCCAGAACCCGGGTTTTTTTTCGTTTCGGGGGCTCGGGGCGATGGGATTCGGGGGATTGCATGAGGGCGGCAAGGGTATGCCTCGGGTTTTGTTGCGCTCGATCTCACAGGCGCTGAATTTGGCGCGGCAGGCACCTGTCGCCCCCACACAACCCCAACGCCCTGCCGAATCAGGCCACCCGTGCCAATGGGAACAACCGCTTGAAGTTGGCCGTGGTCTGCTCGGCCAGTTGCTCATAGCTGGCCCCCCGCAACGAAGCCACATATTCCGCCACCTCGCGCACATACTGCGGCAGGTTCGGTTTGCCGCGATACGGAATCGGCGCCAGATACGGCGAATCGGTTTCCACCAGCAGCCGATCGACCGGCACCTGCCGCGCCACCTCACGCAAGGCATCGGCATTGCGGAACGTGACAATGCCAGACAAGGAAATGTAGTACCCCAGGTCCAGCGCGGCCTTGGCCATCTCCCAGTCTTCGGTGAAGCAGTGCAATACGCCGGCCTGCGGCAGAGCAGCCTCGCGCAACAGCGCCAAGGTGTCGGCGCGCGCCGCGCGGGTGTGCACGATCACCGGCTTGCCGGTCTGCCGCGACGCCTCCAGGTGCAAGCGGAACGAAGCCTGCTGCAGCTCGGCGGCCTCCGGCTCGTAGTGATAATCCAGCCCGGTTTCGCCAATCGCCACCACATGCGGGTGGGCCAGCTCGCGCAACAGCCACTCCAGCGCCGGGGTCTCGCCAGGTGCAAGGTCCAGTGGGTGCACGCCCACCGAGCAGTCGACATCGGCGTACTGTTCGCTCAGCGCCTTCACCGCAGCGGCATTCTCGGCACTGACGCCGATACACAGAAAGTGCCCGACCCCGCGCTCACGCGCCGCCTGCAAGGCAGCATCGAGCGAGCCCTGGTGAGCGCTGAGGTCAAGACGGTCGAGGTGGCAATGGGAATCTACGAGCATGGGATAACGGCACACATGGAAAAATGAAAATCAGCGGGCGCCCGGCAACTGCAGCCAATGAGCCAGCAGCGATTCAAGCAACAGGGCGCGATTGAGGTTGGCCTTGCCCAGCACCTTCTGGCGTTGCTCCAGGAGCCACGCCTGTACCTCCAGTACCTTGGCCTGGCGGCTCTTCTGCGCCAGGTACTGCACCACCTTGCGCATATCGGCCAAGCCTAGCCCCTCCTCGTCCTGGGTCAATTGGTAGCGCAGGATCAAGTGCGCCCAATCGCAGAACCAGTCGAACAGCAGCAACAGCGGCACGTTGTTCCAGGCCTCGGCCAACTGGCTGGGCGATTGCTGCTGCTTGAGCAGCTTCTTCACCCCGTCGGTCACCAGCGCCCGCTGCTCGCGCACGCCCTGTGCCTGCAGGCTGACGGCCATCAACGGCGAACCGGCGGCCAACGTCAGCAACTCGTCACGCTCGGCCTCGTCACTGTCGGCCAGCGCGCCTGCCAGCCAGGCCCGACTCTGGGCCAGGCTGGGCTGCGGGCAGGCCACCTGCTGGCAGCGGCTCTTGATGGTCGGCAGCAAGCGACTGGGCTGATGGCTGACCAACAGCAGCACGGTATCACCGGAAGGCTCTTCGAGGCTCTTGAGCAAGGCGTTGGAAGCGTTGACGTTCATCGCCTCCACCGGCTCGATCAGCACCACCTTGCGCCCACCCAGCTGCGCCGTCTGCACCACGAAAGCCACCAGCTCGCGCACCTGGTCGACCTTGATCGGCTTGTCGGCTTCCTCGGGTTCGAGAACGAAGTTGTCCGGGTGGCTGCCGGCCTTGAGCAGCAGGCAGGACTTGCACCCGCCGCAGGCCTCCAGGCCCTGGGGCTGCTGGCACAGCAGGCGCGCCATCAGGCGCTCGGCCAGGGCCCGCTTGCCGATACCCTGCGGCCCGTGCAGCAGGTAGGCATGCGCGTGCTGGCTGCGGCCGGCCAGTTGTTGCCAGAGGGCCTGCTGCCAGGGGAAGACCTCAGCCACGGGTGCCAATACCGTCGCCAGGCAAACCGCGCCCGCCGCCTTGGCAGGCATGGGTGGCATCATGTTTTCGGGTTTCACCAAACGTAAACACTGTGGGTTACAATCCTTTCTCGAAAACGTAAACGCCCTTGAAGCCCAGTAAATACAGGAGTTCGGGCAGCAAACGGGGAGTACGACATGCGAACAATCATCGGCCTTGCAGCCCTGGCTCGGTCAGGTAAGGACACCGTAGCTTCGATGCTGCTGAGCTACCCGGGGGTTGCTGCCTACGCACTTGCCGATCCTCTCAAGCTTGGCTGCCAGGCGCTGTTTGGTCTCACCGAAGACGAGACATGGTGCGATGACATCAAGGAGCAGCCCATTGATCTGTGGGCTCGCTCTCCAAGAGAATTCTTCCAGACGGTTGGTACCGAATGGATGCGCAATCATAACCCAGACCACTGGCTGATCCGAGCGGAACGCGAAATCAATCCACCTGCGGCCGCACGGAGCGGTACGCGCAAGGCCGCACCTGCCAAGCCAAACCACACTCCATTTACCCTGGCCGCCCAAGCCATCTTTGATTTCACGGACGAGCAGCTGTCAGACCCGCAGCTGCTGGCCCGCCAGGACCCCACCTGGGGTCTTTCTCCCGCGCAAGCCATCGATCTGCTCAAACGCCACGCATACGCCTTGTACCCGGACTATGACACCCGTCGTGCCAAGCGCCCTCTCGAACAGCTGAAGCCGCGCAGCAAGATCCCTGCTGATGCCACGACCGTGATCTTCAAGGACATCCGCTTTGAAAACGAAGCCGCTTTTCTTCGCCACCACAACGGCCTGATCTGGCACATCGTTCGCCCAAACCTTCCGAAGGTGAACGCGCATTCATCTGAACACGGCATTGCCCAGGCACCCGGTGACCTGCTGATCACCAACGCGGGTTCTCTGGGTGACCTGCAGGCAGCTGTGCAGCACGCATGGCAGCAAAGCCAGCCCGCAAGGGCTTGTCAGAAGTCGCCTGCGAGGCAATGAACGAGATACCGAACCATCGCGACCCAGCCATGCCGGCAGCTGCACTGCAAATGGCTGCAGGGTGGACTGCCACCGTTGCTCGGCATGGAGGCAGCCCAAGCCCCGCAAGGCCACTCAATGGGAATGCCGCGGCATCCCCCCTTCACGGGCGATCACACGCATATGCAGCGTCGCCGGCTCCAGGCAGCCGCCGGTGGACAACTGCCCGACGAGTTGCCGATAGAGTTCCTGCCAGGGCGTCTGCGAGGCCGGGATGCTCGGCTTCCAGGCCGCACGTCGGCGTGCCACCTCTTCGTCGTCCACCAGCAGGTCGACCCGCCGCTGGTTGAGGTCCACGCGCAGCCAATCGTTGGTCTGCAGCAATGCCAGGCCGCCGCCCACCGCCGCCTCCGGCGACATGTTGAGGATCGAAGGGCTGGCCGAGGTGCCGCTCTGGCGGCCATCGCCCAGGCACGGCAGCGAGTCGATGCCTTTCTTGATCAGTGCCGCCGGCGGCGCCATGTTCACCACTTCGGCACTGCCTGGGTAACCCACGGTGCCGGCGCCACGAATCACCAGGATGCAACGCTCATCAATGTCCAGTGCGGGGTCGTCGATGCGCGCGTGGTAGTCCTCCGGCCCCTCGAACACGATGGCCCTGGCCTCGAAGCTGTTTTCCTTGCCCGGTTCGGCCAGGTAGGTCTTGCGGAAGGCTTCGCCCACCACCGACATCTTCATGATCGCGCTGTCGAAGAAATTGCCGCTGAGTACGATGAAGCCGGCGTTGTGCTTGAGTGGCGCATCGAACGGCAGGATGACCTCGCGATTGCTGGTGACTGCGTCGCGAACCACCTCGCCGATGGTCTTGCCGCTGACCGTCGCGCATTCCTCGTGCAGACGGCCGGCCTTGCGCAGTTCATGCATCACCGCCGGAACGCCGCCCGCGCGGTGGAAGCCTTCACCCAGGTATTTGCCCGCCGGCATGCAATTGACCAGCAGCGGCACGTTCTCACCGATGCGCTGCCAGTCGTCCAGCGACAGCTCGATGCCCATATGCCGGGCGATAGCGATCAGGTGCGGTGGACAGTTGCTCGAAGCGCCCAGGGCCGAAGCCACGGCGATGGCATTCTCGAACGCCTCGCGGGTCATGATCGACGACGGGCGCACGTCCTGCATCACCAGCTCGCAGATGCGCCGCCCGGTGGCGTAGGCCATCTGCCCGCGTTCGCGGTACGGCGCGGGGATGCTCGCGCAGCCTGGCAGCGACATGCCCAGGGCCTCGGCCAGGGCGTTCATCGACAGTGCCGTGCCCATGGTGTTGCAATGGCCGACCGACGGCGACGCGGCAGTGGTCATCTCCATGAAGCCTTCGTAGTCGATTGCGCCCGCGGCCATCAGGTTGCGCGCATGCCACAACACCGTGCCCGACCCGATCAGCTGGCCCTTGTGGTGGCCATCGAGCATCGGGCCGCCGGACAGCACGATGGCCGGCATGTCCGTGGTGGCAGCGGCCATCAGGCAGGCTGGGGTGGTCTTGTCACAGCCGGTGGTCAGTACCACGCCATCCAGCGGGTAGCCGTGGAGGATTTCCACCAAGCCCAGGTAGGCGAGGTTGCGGTCCAGCGCAGCGGTTGGCCGGCGGCTCTGCTCGGCGATCGGGTGCACCGGGAACTCCATGGGGATGCCGCCGGCATCGCGAATCCCCGCCTTGACCCGCTGGGCCAGTTCCAGGTGGTGGCGGTTGCAGGGCGTCAGGTCACTGCCGGTCTGGGCGATGCCGATGATCGGCCGTCCCGATTGCAGTTCGTCGCGGGTCAGGCCGTAGTTCATGTAGCGCTCGACGTACAACGCGGTCATGTCGGCGTGGCTCGGGTCGTCGAACCATTGCTGGCTGCGCAGCGGGCGTTTCGCGGTATCGGTCATGTCGTTCTCTCTTGTATTTATGGGTACCCGTCAGCGTTGCAACACGCTGGCATGTGCAGCGCAATGCACCACTGAGGCGCCGCTGCCAACCGCGTCATCAAGGGCGGTATTCCCCGACAGAGCGGTGCAGCAGCCCTCGGGCAGCCAGGTTGCGCATCAACGCGCCGAGGCCGAAGGTCCAGGGGCGGGCCTTGTCACTCGTGGTGACCTGGTTGTGCAACTGGCCCAGCAAGGGGCTGGCGATGCGCACCTGGTCGCCAGGCTTGTGGGTGAAACCCGCACCCGGCAGGTCACGGTCCTCGGTCGGGGCGAACAGCGTGCCGAGGAACAGCAGGAAACCGTCGGGGTACTGGTGGTTTTCATTGAGCGTTTGCCGGACCAGATCCTCTGGGTCGCGGCTGATCTGGTCCATCGAGCTGCTGCCGACCAGGCGGTAGCCGTCGCTGCCCACGACTTCCAGGTCGACCACGCAGCGGCGCACCGCGTCCAGGTCGAAGGTTTCGTCGAACAAACGAATGAACGGGCCCACCGCGCACGAGGCGTTGTTGTCCTTGGCCTTGCTCAGCAGCAGCGCGCTGCGCCCCTCGAAGTCGCGCAGGTTGACATCGTTGCCCAGGGTCGCGCCGTGGATGCGGCCGCGGCTGTCCACCGCCAGCACCACCTCGGGCTCGGGGTTGTTCCAGGCCGAATGCGGGTGCACGCCAATGGCGCTGCCACTGCCTACCGCGGCCAGCACCGGGGCCTTGGTGAACACCTCGGCATCCGGGCCGATGCCCACTTCCAGATACTGCGACCACATGCCCTGTTCGATCAACAGCGCCTTGAGCGCCATGGCCTGCGGTGAACCTGGGCGCACCGCCCGCAGGTTGTCGCCGATCGCCGAGCGCACCGTGGCACGCACGGCCTCGGCCTTGTTGGCATCGCCACCGGCCTGCTCTTCGATCACCCGCTCGATCATGCTGGCAGCGAAGGTCACGCCTGCCGCCTTGATTACCTGCAGGTCGACCGGTGCAAGCAGGTAGGGCTGGTTGCCGTCGAACGCTGCGCCGCTATTGCCCAACAAGGCTTCGACGCTGCCCAGGAAGCGGCCCGGGGTGCTGCGCACGGCCTGCACGGGGTCTTCGCATTCGAGCAGTTGGCTAAGGGTGGCGAAACGCTCGGAGAGATCGAACACGCCGTCGGTGCGCAAGGTGATCAGCGAAGGGCCCCCAGGTTCGCCGGGGGTCCAGGCGCGACCGATCAGGGTGCCGGTCAGGCCATCCTCGGGCAGGGTATTGGCGGGGGTGAGCGTCATTGGCATGGCATCAAATCTCTCGGCACAGGAAAACTGCACGCTAGGCATGCCAGGCGATAAACTCCAATGGCATCTTTTCACTATTCGATAACACTGGGTTATTGCAACAAGGTGGATCACATGTCGGACCTGTCTTTCTCCCACGTCTGCAACTGGCTCAAGTTCCGCCACCTGTTGCTGATTGACACGCTTGGGCGCACCCACAACATGCACCTGGCGGCGCAGCAGATGAACCTCACCCAGCCGGCGATCAGCAAGATGCTCAAGGAAATCGAGAATTTGCTCGGTTTCGCCCTGTTCGACCGCCTGCCACGCAGCATGCCACCCACCGCGTTGGGCGAGCAGGTATTGCGCTATGCCCAGGTCGCCCTGAACGATGCGCGCAACTTCGTCGATCAGATCGACAGCCTGCGCCAAGGGGGGCACGGCCATTTGAAGGTGGGCGGCATCTTTGCTGCCACCGCCGTGGCGCTGCCGGATGCCATCGTCGAGATCAAGCAGCGCAAGCCATTGCTGTCGATCGAGGTGGTGGAGCAGACCAGCGATCACCTGATGGCCATGCTCGAGGACAAGATCCTGCACCTGGCCGTGGCCCGCTTCACCGACGTGTCGCAGCACCAGCGCTTCGACTTCCAGCCACTGGCGCCAGAACCCTTCTGCTTCGTGGTCAATGACCAGCACCCATTGAGCAATGCCGGGCCTGTGACCTTGCCGCAGCTGCTGGAGTGGCCGTGGATTCTGTACCCCAAGGGCACGCCCATCCGCGGGCGCATGGAGCGGGCCTTCGCCCAGGCGGGCGTAGCGGTGCCGCGCAATACCATCGATACCATTTCCATGCAGACCTTCCTCAAGGTGCTTTTGGGCGGGCCAATGATCGGCATGCTGCCGCAGGCGATGGTCGAGCCGCACCTGGCCAGTGGCGTACTGGTCAACCTTGACACGCCACTGCACCTGACGCCCCAGGACTACGGCATTCTCACCCGCAAAGGCGAGCCCTTGAGCGGCGCGGCCTTGGAGTTCGCCGAGATTCTCCTGACACATGCGCGTCGCGTTTCGGAGGATTGATAACCTTCCGTTATCGGATGATCCCTAAAAGCCATTGGGCAAGAATCACTGAGCCACCTAGATTAGCGCCCCATGTCTTCCGTAACGCCGAGGAATCATCCATGACGCTACACGCAGGCCAACAATTCATCGGCGGGAGCCGCCGCGCTACTGGCCAGGCGACCCTCTACAGCATCGATGCGCGCACCGGACAGGCGCTGCCCGGTGCGTTTTATCAAGCCACTGAACAGGAGGTGGACGCCGCTGCCCGTGCGGCGGCTGCAGCCTATCCAGTCTACCGGGCGCTGCCCGCCGAGCGGCGCGCCGAGTTCCTCGATGCGATCGCCGAGGCACTGGATGGCTTGGGGGATGACTTCATCGAAACCGTATGCCGTGAAACGGCCTTGCCGCCAGCGCGTATCCAGGGCGAGCGGGCGCGCACCAGCGGCCAGCTGAGGCTGTTCGCCACGGTACTGCGCCGAGGTGATTTCACCGGCGCTCGCATTGATCGTGCACAACCCGAGCGTCTGCCCCTGCCGCGCCTGGACATCCGCCAATGCCGCATGGGCCTGGGGCCGGTCGCCGTCTTTGGCGCCAGCAACTTCCCCTTGGCATTCTCGACGGCCGGTGGCGACACCGCCGCAGCGTTGGCCGCTGGCTGCCCAGTGGTGTTCAAGGCACACAGCGGCCACATGGCCACGGCGCAATGGGTGGCCGAGGCCATCGTCGGCGCCGCTGAGCGCTGCGCGATGCCGGCTGGTGTATTCAACATGGTGTTTGGCGGCAGGGTCGGCGAGGCGCTGGTCAGGCACCCGGACATTCAGGCCGTTGGTTTCACCGGCTCGCTCAAGGGCGGACGGGCCTTGTGCGATATGGCCGCGGCGCGACCTCGGCCTATTCCGGTATTCGCCGAAATGAGCAGTATCAACCCGGTACTGGTCCTGCCCCAGGCACTGGCGATTCGCGGCGAGGCCGTGGCGCGTGAACTGACGGCTTCGGTGGTATTGGGGTGTGGACAGTTCTGCACCAATCCTGGCTTGGTGCTGGGGGTACGCTCAGCGCAGTTCAGCGCCTTCGTCGAGCACTTGAGCGCACAGATGGCCGAACAGGCGCCGCAAACCATGCTCAACGCCGGCACCCTGGCCAGCTACGCCCAGGGTGTGGCCACCCTCAAGGCGCGGGCCGGCATCCGCCTGCTTGCCGGGGCCGAGCAGCAGGGTAATCAGGCCTGGCCGCAACTGTTCCAGGCCGATGCGAAATTGCTGCTGGACGGTGAACCGCTGCTGCAGGAAGAAATCTTCGGCCCGGCCACGGTGGTGGTTGAACTGGCTGATCAAGAGCAGCTGGTCGCAGCGTTGCACGCACTTGGCGGCCAACTGACCGCCACGCTGATTGGCGAGCCCGGCGACCTGGCGCAAGCCGCGTCTTTGGTAACGGTGCTTGAACAGAAGGTTGGCCGGGTGCTGGTCAACGGTTACCCGACTGGCGTCGAGGTATGCGAGGCGATGGTTCATGGTGGCCCGTATCCGGCCACCTCGGATAGCCGTGGCACCTCGGTCGGCACGCTGGCGATAGAGCGCTTCCTGCGTCCGGTGTGCTACCAGAATTTTCCCGACGCACTGCTTCCCGAGGCACTGCGCGACGCCAACCCACTGAGGCTGCTGAGACTGGTCGATGGCCAGCCCACCCGCGAACCGATTCACTGAACACTGTTACTCACAGGCGCAACACCACCGGGTGCGGTCGTGCCCGGTGCTCTTTCAATAACAACAATCAGGCATGCACGACATGCCAAGAGGCTGGTTATGGATCATCAAGTTGTCGACCCCGTGCGCGATCAGGCTTTCGAGGATCGCACCTATCGCAAAGTAATCGTCCGCATCCTGCCGGTCCTGTTGCTGTGTTACATGGCTGCCTATCTCGACCGGGTGAATATCGGGTTCGCGAAACTGAGCATGCTGGAGGATCTGCAATTCAGTAATACCGTCTATGCCCTCGGCGCCAGCGTTTTCTTCTGGGGCTATTTTCTGTTTGAGGTCCCGAGCAACCTGCTGCTGCATCGATACGGCGCCCGGTTCTGGATTGCCCGCATCATGCTGAGCTGGGCCATCGTCTCCATGGCTGTCGCGTTTACCCAACCCCTCGCCTCGTTCTTCCACGTCGAGTCCAGCACAATGTTCTACGTGCTGCGTTTCCTGCTCGGCATCTGTGAGGCCGGCTTCTTCCCAGGCGTGATTCTTTACCTCAACTACTGGTTCCCCACCCATCGCCAAAGCCGAGTGATGTCTGGGTTCCTGATGGCACTGCCTGTCAGCCTGACGCTAGGCGGTATCTTGTCGGGGTGGCTGATGACCAGCATGGACGGCTGGCACGGTATGGCCGGCTGGCAGTGGATGCTGCTGATCGAGGGCGTACCATCGCTGGTCATGGCGGCAATCGTTTTTGGCTGCTTGTGCGACAACATCGACAAGGCTGCCTGGTTGTCCCAGCAAGAAAAGGAACTGCTCAAGGCCAACCTGAAGCAAGATGCGCACGGCAAGGTTTCGCGCCTGAAGGATGCCTTCTTCAGCCCACGAGTCTGGCTGCTGGTATTCATCCTGCTGACTTTCAACACAGGCTTCTATGGCCTGGCCTTCTGGATGCCATCGATCATCAAGAGTGCGGGAGTGACCAGCAGCCTGGAAATCGGCTTGCTGACCGCCATCCCCTATAGCGTGGCGGTAATTGCCATGTTCCTCAACGCACGCCACTCCAACCGCACTGGCGAACGGCGGCTGCATGCTGCGATCCCGGCGTTCATCGGTGGCTGCGGACTGATCCTCAGTGCAGCCTTCGCACATGACGTCGTGCTTTCAATCCTGTTCCTGACCGTCGCTGCATCAGGGGTGCTCAGCCTGATGCCTATCTTCTGGACGCTGCCGGGCACAGTGCTCTCAGGTGTCGCTGCTGCGGCTGGCATTGGCATGATCAACGCTTTCGGCAACCTGTCCGGTTTCACCGGTTCGATGATCACAGCCGTGGCAGAGAACCTCACCGGCGACATCAACAACGGCACCTATGTGCTAGGCCTGTGCCTGTTCATCAGCGGCGCACTGGTCATGGCGATCCCGGCGGTGATGCTGAAGCGGCCCGACGCGCAGCCCCGCGCGCAGTTGCTGGAGGTAGCATGAGCGAAGGCGCAAGCCTGCGCCAGGCGCTGCCGATGTCGGCGCTCGACGAGCGCGAACATCGGCTCGCCTGGCACACCGGCAGCCCTCAAGGTTGTTCGTCAGGCTTCGGCCGTTCGGCTGCTTGCGCGCCGCCGACCGGGGCGTCCTGCTCAGGCGGTTGATCGGGCGCGGGCTGCTCGGCCGGCTCATCCGCCGCTGGCGCTTCAGGCGACGCGCCCGCGTTGGCCCCCGGCTGGGGCTGTGGCGCGGGGCTGGAGCGGTAGTCCGCACGGCGCTTGAGCTGGAATTCGCGCACCGCCGAGTTGTGGTCGTCGAGGTCGTCGGAAAACACATGGCTGCCATCGCCACGGGCGACGAAGTACAGGCTGGTGCCATCCGACGGGTTGAGCGCCGCATGAATCGCCTCGCGGCCGACCATGGCAATCGGCGTCGGCGGCAACCCGGTCATGGTGTAGGTGTTGTACGGCGTCGGCTCGCGCAGGTCGGCACGCGTGATCTTGCCGTTGTAGCGCTCACCCATGCCGTAGATCACCGTCGGGTCGGTCTGCAGCATCATGCCCAGGCGCAGGCGCCGCACGAAGACCCCGGCGATCTGCCCGCGCTCCTGGGGAATACCGGTTTCCTTCTCCACCAGCGAGGCCATGATCAGCGCCTGGTACGGGTCGCGGTACGGCAGGTCGGTGGCGCGCTCCGCCCACTCCTTGGCCAGCACTTCATCCAGGCGCATGTACGCCTGCTGCAGCAGCTCGACGTCGCTCATGCCCCGCACGAAGCGGTAGGTGTCGGGGAAGAAGCGCCCTTCGGGGAACACACCGGTATGGCCGAGCTTGTCCATCACCTCTGCATCCGACAGGCCGTCCAGGGTGTGCTTGAGCTTTTCATGCCTGGCCACGGCAGCCCGCACCTGGCGGAAGGTCCAGCCCTCGACCAGGGTGAGGTTGTACTGCACCACGTCGGCCCGCCGCCAGGCATCGAACAGCTGCTCGACGGTCATGCCGGGGGTCAGGCGGTACTCGCCGGTGTGCAGGGGCGTACCGGCCATATTGAACCGCCAGTACAGGCGCAACCAGACAGCGTCGTCCAGCAACCCTTCGTTCTGCATGCGATAGAACATGCGGTTGGGGTTGGTGCCATTGGGCACGTCGAGCAGGCGTTCCTGCGTCACGTGCAAGGGCTGCTGCAGGACCGAGTTGACCTTCCAGGCCGACCAGCCAACGGCCAGGCCGGCAAGGATCAAGCTCATTTCCAGCAGCAGCAGGAATTTGCGTCTCACGAATTCAGGTTTCCAGTAACGTACGGGCAACGGCCTGCAGTTTACGGGTGAGCGGGCCCGGCGACCAGTTTAGCGCGGCGATGCCACGCACGGGCCAGACACCGTAGACACTATTGCAAACAAATACTTCATCGGCCTGTTCCAGCGCCTCGAACGGCAGGTCGCATACCTGCAGCGGGATGCCCTGCAGCGCCGCCTGTTGCAGCAACGCCGCGCGCATCACGCCAGCGACGCCGCAACGGCTGAGGTCAGCCGTGAACAGCTTGCTGTCGCGCACCAGGAACAGATTGCTGAACACCCCTTCGATCAGCCTGCCCTGCCCATCGCGCATCAGCCCTTCGGCATGTTCGCTGTCCTGCCATTCGGCACGGGCCAGCACCTGCTCCAGGCGGTTGAGGTGCTTCAGCCCGGCCAGCAGGGGTTGCTCGCCAAGCCGGGTCTGGCACAGGAACAGCCGCACGCCGCGCTCGGCATGTTCGACAGGATAGCTGGGTAACGGGCCGCCCTGCAGGATACGTCGCGGCATGGCACCGGCAACCGGCGCATAGCCGCGCTGGCTGTCACCACGGGTAATGATGAGTTTGGCAACGCCATCACCGAGCTGGCTGGCATAGCGCAGGAGTTCGTCGCGCACCAGTGCCAGGTCGGCATCGATCGCCAGGCGCTGGCAACCCAGCGCCAGGCGGGCGAGGTGGCCGTCCAGCAGGCTGGGCCGGCCGCCACGCACGGCGATGGTCTCGAACAGGCCATCGCCGTAGGCCAGACCGCGGTTCTGCAGGTTGACTGCAGCCGCTGGCTGGCCGTCGATCCAGCTGTGCATCAACCGGCGAACCGGCGGAACACCAGCGAACCGTTGGTACCGCCGAAACCGAACGAGTTGGACAGCACCACGTCGATCGGCATGCTGCGCGCCTGGTGCGGCACGAAGTCGAGGTCGCAACCTTCGTCCGGCTCGTCCAGGTTGATGGTAGGCGGCGCCATCTGGCTGTTGATGGCCAGGACGCTGAAGATCGCTTCCACCGCACCGGCAGCGCCCAGCAGGTGGCCGGTCATCGACTTGGTCGAGCTGACCGCCAGCTTGTAGGCATGCTCGCCGAACACGCGCTTGATCGCTGCGACTTCAGCGATGTCGCCCGCCGGGGTGGAGGTGCCATGGGCGTTGATGTAGCTGACCTCTTCCGGCTGGATGCCGGCATCGCGCAGGGCGTTGGCCATGCAGCGGGCAGCGCCTTCACCGGTGTCGGGCGGCGATGTCATGTGGTAGGCATCACCGCTCATGCCGAAGCCGACCAGCTCGGCATAGATGGTGGCACCACGCGCCTTGGCGTGCTCCAGCTCTTCAAGCACCAGGGCACCGGCACCGTCGGACAGCACGAAGCCGTCACGGCCCTTGTCCCACGGACGGCTGGCCCGGCTTGGCTCGTCGTTGCGGGTGGACAGTGCACGCGAGGCACCGAAACCGCCCATGCCCAGGCCGCAGGCAGCCATTTCGGCGCCACCGGCGATCATCACGTCAGCTTCACCGTAGGCGATGTTGCGCGCGGCCATGCCGATGCAGTGGGTGCCGGTGGTGCACGCCGTGGCGATGGCATAGTTCGGCCCCTGCAGGCCCAGGTGAATCGACAGGAAGCCGGAGATCATGTTGATGATCGAGCCCGGCACGAAGAACGGCGAAATGCGACGCGGCCCCGAATCGTGCAGGGTGCGGCTGGTTTCTTCGATGTTGGTCAGGCCGCCGATACCCGAGCCCATGGCTACGCCAATCCGCTCGCGGTTGGCGTCGGTGACTTCCAGGCCGGCATTACGCACCGCCTGGAAACCGGCCGCCAGGCCGTACTGGATGAACAGGTCGAGCTTGCGGGCCTCCTTGGCCGACAGGTATTGCTCGACCTCGAAGCCTTTCACCGAGCCGCCAAAACGGGTGGAGTAGGCAGACAGGTCCGTATGCTCGATCGGACCGATGCCACTGCGGCCAGCCAGAATGCCCTGCCAGGTGCTCGGTACATCGGTACCCAGTGGCGATAGCATACCCATACCGGTGACCACGACGCGTCTACGCGACACAGTACTCTCCTTTTCTAATAACAGAGTCTCTTGCCATTGCATTCAAGCGCAGGAATGAAATGGCAACAGGCTCTTGGTACGCGGTGAACGAGGCAGCCTGGAAAATACGGGCGCTCGCAAAGAAAAAACCGCACGCCGGCGAAGGCAGTGCGGTTTTCCCCGACAAGTAGCGTCGACTGGAGCGTCTTAGGCCTGGTGGGCTTTGACGTAGTCTACGGCAGCTTGAACGGTAGTGATCTTCTCGGCTTCTTCGTCAGGGATTTCGGTCTCGAATTCCTCTTCCAGAGCCATCACCAGCTCAACGGTGTCAAGCGAATCGGCACCCAGGTCATCGACGAAGGACTTCTCGAGAGTCACTTCCTCTTCCTTGACGCCCAGTTGCTCGGCGACGATTTTCTTGACGCGTTCTTCGATGTTGCTCATACCTAGGTTTACTCCTAATGGATATATGTCAGGCAGCTGGCCGGTGGCTAATTTTATAGAAAGACGTTCGCTTTTCAAGCTAAACGCACTTTCAGGCCAGTCACCGTACCCACTGCCTGGAATCTGGTTGCAGCTTTATAACGGATTTTAGGCTCGCAGTATGACTCTTTTTTTACGAAATCCGTCACATTGAGTTGCTGTGTTACATGTACATCCCGCCGTTGACCGGCACGGTAGCGCCGGTGACGTAGGCTGCGCCGTCGGATGCCAGGAACGAAACCACCTTGGCGATTTCGTCGGCCTGGCCCAGGCGGCCCAGCGGGATCTGGGTCTGCAGCGCTTCACGCTGCGCTTCCGGCAGTTCGCGGGTCATGTCGGTGTCGATGAAGCCCGGGGTCACCGAGTTGACGGTGATACCGCGCGAGCCCACTTCACGCGCCAGGGCGCGGCTGAAACCTTCGAGGCCCGCCTTGGCGGCCGCGTAGTTGGCCTGGCCGGCGTTACCCATGGCACCGACGACCGAGCCGATGCTGATGATACGACCCCAACGCGCCTTGGTCATGCCACGCAGCACGCCCTTGGACAGACGGTAGAGGCTGTTCAGGTTGGTGTCGATCACGTCGAACCACTCGTCGTCCTTCATGCGCAGCATGAGGTTGTCACGGGTGATACCGGCGTTGTTGACCAGGATGGCGGGGGCACCGAACTGCTCGCCGATGGCGGCCAGCACGGCCTCGACCGATTCGGCGCTGGTCACGTTCAGCTCCATGCCGGTGCCGGTGATGCCGTGCTCCTTCAGGGTGGCGGCGATGCGCTCGGCGCCGGAAGCCGAAGTGGCGGTACCGATCACGGTCGCGCCCTGGCGGCCCAGCTCGAGGGCGATGGCCTGGCCAATGCCACGGCTGGCGCCGGTGACCAATGCAACTTTACCTTGCAGGCTCATGCAAGCTTCTCCAAATCAGGCCAGCGCCGCACGGGTGGCGGCGACGGCGTCAGGGGTATTGAGGTTGTAGGTGGTAACACCATCGGCGCAACGCTTGTTCAGGCCGGCCAGCACCTTGCCTGGGCCGCACTCGACCAGGTTGACGGCACCGTTCGCCGCCAGGGTCTGCACGCACTCGACCCAGCGCACCGGCTGGTACAGCTGCGCCAGCAGGTCCTGCTTGAGGGCGTCGAGGTCAGCGGCGACGGCGGCGGTGACGTTCTGCACAACCGGAATCTGCGGGGCCTTCCACTCGATGGCGTTGACCGACTCGGCAAAGCGCTCGGCAGCCGGCTTCATCAGCGCGCAGTGCGACGGCACGCTGACCGCCAGCGGCAGGGCGCGCTTGGCACCCTTGGCCTTGCACAGCTCCATGGCACGGTCTACCGCGGCCTTGTTGCCGGCGATGACCACCTGGCCTGGCGAGTTGAAGTTGACCGCGCTGACCACCTGGTCTTCAGCCGCTTCGGCGCAGATTGCAACCACCACGTCGTCATCCAGGCCGAGAATGGCAGCCATGGCACCATGGCCGGCCGGCACGGCTTCCTGCATCAGCTGGCCACGGCGTTCGACCAGGCGTACGGCGTCCTTCAAGCTGATGCTGCCAGCGGCAACCAGGGCGCTGTACTCGCCCAGGCTATGACCGCAAACGAACGCCGGCCGCGCACCGCCCTCTTCCAGCCACAGGCGCCACAGCGCGACGGAGGCGGTGAGGATGGCCGGCTGGGTCTTGTCGGTCTGGTTGAGCTGTTCTTCCGGGCCTTGCTGGACCAGCTTCCACAGGTCGTAACCGAGCGCCTCGGAGGCTTCCTTGAAGGTCTCGATGATCACTGGCTTCTCGGCGCCGAGCTCGGCGAGCATGCCCAGCGACTGGGAACCTTGACCGGGAAAGACGAATGCGAGAGATGCAGACATTGAACAAGCCCTTATGATCTTGTCGTCGGATAGGGTGCGCCAGGCCCTGGGCCAGGCGCGGAATCTGAAAGCTTGGATGGAGACTCCACCTGAGCGGTCACATTTAAGCACTTCATCGGCGATATGCCTAAAGTCTTTGTTTACCTGTGTCGGCCCCTTCGCGGGCTTGCCCGCTCCCACAGACGCCCCACAATCTTCAGCCCTCTGGCAATCCTGCGGGAGCGGGCAAGCCCGCGAAGGGGGCCGACACAGCTACAGGAGCAAATCCTCCAACCGCCCATGCAAACGCTGCGGCAGGTTCTCCTGGATTTCGATCAACGCCCGCTGGATGGCACTCTGGAAGCCCTGCACGCCCGCCGAGCCATGGCTCTTGATGACGATGCCCTGCAACCCGAGGAAGCTCGCCCCATTGTGCCGCGCTGGCGCCAGGTCGGCCTGCAGACGCTTGAGCAGCGGCATCGCCATGGCCCCGGCCATCCGCGCCAACACGCCACCCTTGAACAACTGCTCGATGCGCGCACCGATCATCGTTGCCAGGCCCTCACTGGACTTGAGCAGGATGTTGCCGACGAAGCCGTCGCAAACCACCACGTCCGCCTCGCCACGATACAACCCATCGCCCTCGACGAAGCCCACATAGTTGAGCCCGCGAGCGTTCTGCAACAGGCTGGCCGCCAGCTTGACCTGCTGGTTGCCCTTGATGTCCTCGGTGCCGATGTTCAGCAGCGCCACGCGCGGCCTGTGCACGCCCAGGGCTTGCGCAGCCACCGAGCCCATCACGGCGAACTGGTAGAGGTTTTCCGCACTGCAGTCGACGTTGGCCCCCAGGTCGAGCAGCTGGCAATAGCCGGACTGGGTCGGGATCGCCGCCACCATGGCCGGCCGATCGATACCCGGCAGGGTCTTGAGCACGAACCGCGACAGCGCCATCAACGCACCAGTGTTGCCGGCACTGACACAGGCCTGCGCCTTGCCATCGCGCACCAGTTCGAGGGCGATGCGCATCGACGAGTCGGGCTTGCCACGCAGCGCCTGGGACGGCCGCTCATCCATGCCGACCACCTCGCTGGCGGCCACAATTTGCAGGCGCGCGCGATCCGCAGCCGCAAGGCCGCTGACAAGATCTTCAAGGAGGGAGGGTTGACCGACGAGGGTCAGGTGCAGCGAGGGAGTAGCCGAAAGGCAGGCAATGCTAGCCTGGACAATGCTGCGGGGACCGAAGTCCCCGCCCATTGCGTCGATCGCGATGATCTGAGCGGACAAGGATTACTCGTCAGCGCCCTTGTCGATCACTTTGCGACCACGGTATACGCCTTCTGGCGAAACGTGGTGACGCAGGTGTACTTCACCGGTGGTTTTCTCTACCGACAGCGCGTTTTCCGACAGGGCGTCGTGCGAACGGCGCATGTCACGGGCAGAGCGGGATTTTTTGTTCTGCTGAACAGCCATAATTGATTAACTCCTAAACGTTTGGGTCACGCTTTAACTGCGCCAAAACACTGAACGGGTTGGACCGCGATACCTCGTCCTTGCTCGATTCGGGCTCGTCTGCGCCCGCCGGCTGCTGGCATTCTTCCGGATGGTGAGCAGGCACGATCGGCAAGGCGAGCAGAAGCTCTTCCTCGATCAATGCCTGCAGATCCAATGGATCTTCGCCCAGTTCCAGCACGTCATAGCCTTTCGGCAACGACTGGGTATTCGCACCCTCCTTCACCACGGCGTATGTACATTCGCTGTGGATCGGCAGGGTGACCAGCTCAAGACAACGCTGGCAAACCATCTTGACCTCGACGTCCAGCTCGCTGTGGATAACCACTACGTGCTGTTCATCTCGTTCAAAATCGAACTTCGCCTGCACCGTACCGACATTGTCGGAAAGCGGGTCGCAGAGTCTTTCCAAATCAGCGAGTTGCAGCGAACCGTTGATGGTTACGCCGCGATCAGCCAATTTGCGCGGGTCAACGTGAGGTGGAATCGGGTCATTCAACATAGGCGCAGCATTCTAGGGATGCCCCCCGCCCCTGTCAAAGGAAATTCGGCGGCATCGTGCGTGATAGAATTTGGTTCAACCGATCCAGGAGTCTACCATGCTTCCTCTGTTACTGGCTTCCAGCTCTGCCTATCGCCGCGAACTGCTCGCACGGCTGCGCCTGCCCTTCAGCTGGGCAAGCCCTGACATAGACGAACAGCGCCTGCCTGGCGAACCAGCAGCGGACCTGGTGCGGCGCCTGGCCAGGCAGAAGGCACAAGCGCTGGCCAGCAGCCACCCCGCACACCTGATCATTGGTTCGGACCAGGTTGCGGTGCTGGGCGAACAGGTACTGGGCAAGCCGCACACCTTCGAGCGCGCCTGCGAGCAATTGCTGGAGTGCAGCGGGCAACAGGTGAGTTTTCTGACCGGGCTGGCACTACTGAACAGCGCCACCGGGCAATGCCAGGTGGATTGCGTGCCGTTTACCGTGACATTGCGTGAACTGAGCCGCGAGCAGGTGGAGCGCTATGTGGCGGCAGAACAGCCGCTGGATTGCGCTGGCAGCTTCAAGGCGGAGGGGCTGGGGGTGAGCCTGTTCCAGAGCACGCACGGGTGCGATGCGACCAGCCTGATCGGGCTGCCTTTGATTCGGCTGGTGGATATGCTGACCAGGGAAGGCATGGCCATCCCTTGAGACCCTAGGGCCGCGTTGCGGCCCCGGCAATCTCGGTTCAGCGCAACTGCGGCCCCTGGAACCCCATCCACATGGCCAGGTGCTCGGCCACGCTGGCCCCTACGCGCTTGGAGAAGCGATCGAGCGGCGATTCCTGCACGGTGAAATCCACCAGCTCTTTTTCGCCAACGATTTCCCGCGCCACGTAGCTGGCACTGCCCAGCCCATCGACCAAGCCCAGCTCCTTGGCCTGCTCACCCGACCAGACCAGGCCACTGAACAGCTCAGGGTGGTCCTTGTCCTTCAGGCGTTCGCCGCGCCCTTGCTTGACCATGGCGATGAATTGCTTGTGGGTGACATCCAGCACACCTTGCCAGAAGCGGGTCTCGTCAGGTTTTTCCGGCGAGAACGGGTCGAGGAAGGCCTTGTGCTCGCCCGAGGTATAGGCCCGCCGCTCGACGCCCAGCTTCTCCATGGTGCCAACAAAGCCGTAACCCGCCGCCGTCACGCCGATGGAGCCCACCAGGCTGGCCTTGTCGGCGTAGATCTCGTCCGCCGCACTGGCAATGTAGTAAGCACCGGAAGCGCCCAGGTCAGTGATCACCGCATACAGCTTGATGGCCGGATACTCGGCGCGCAGGCGGCGGATTTCGTCATACACGTAGCCCGCCTGCACCGGGCTGCCACCCGGGCTGTTGATACGCAGCACTACCGCCTTGGTCTTGCTGTCCTTGAACGCCTCGCGCAAGCCCTTGACGATGTTGTCGGCGCTGGCCGACTCCTGATCGGCAATCATGCCGCGCACTTCGACCAACGCGGTATGGCTGACATTGCGCGACGCGGCCTTGTCCATGTCCATCAGCGGCGTGAACAACGCCAGGATGCCGAACAGGTAGACGAAGGTCAGCAGCTTGAAGAAGATCCCCCAGCGACGCGTCCGGCGATGCTCCTGGACGTTCGCCAACAGGGTCTTTTCCAGCAGCCGCCAGCTGTTGCGCGCTTCGCGCTCGTCGGGTTCGGTCTCAGGGGCTTTCCATTCGTCTGCCATGCTTACCTACCTTGGAAAAGGAATTGCGGAACCGCCCAGCCACTCGCGCAACTGGGAAAAGTGATCGATGCATACCTGCGGCCCGAACTCGGCCAGCGCCTGCAGCGACATGGCACCATAGCCCACGGCCGCCGAATGCATGCCGGCATTGCTGGCCATCTGCAGGTCGAACGCCGAATCGCCGATCATCAGCGCACGCCCCGCTTCGACACCACAATGACCGAGAATTTCCTCGAGCATGCGCGGGTGCGGCTTGCCACGGGTCTCGTCGGCGGCGCGGGTGATGTCGAAGAACTGCTCCCAACCATTGGCCTTGAGCACCCGGTCCAGCCCACGGCGTGCCTTGCCGGTGGCCACCGCCAGGCGGTAACCCTCGGCACGGAAGGCATCCAGCGACTCCACCACGCCATCGAACAGCGGCGAGGGCTGCTGATCCAGGGCCATGTAGATATCGGCATAGTGCTGACGGAAGCTTTCGACTTGTGCAGGCGCCAGGTGCGGGTACAGGGTGTGGATCGCCTCGCCCAGGGCCAGGCCGATGATGCCCTTGATCGCATCATCGCTGCTTTGCCCCTCGCCGGCACGCTCGGCGGCGGCGTTCATGGCCTCGACGATGCGCCCGATGGAGTCGGCCAACGTGCCATCCCAGTCGAAGATCAGTAGCTCATAGCCCTTTTTCATAGGTCAGGATGCACTCAGCCGCTCAACGGTTTTCGCCCACACCTCATCCACCGGCGCCTCGAGCTTCAGCTCGCCGCCGTCCGGCAGCGGCACGGTCAGCGCGTAGGCATGCAGGAACAGGCGCTTGCCACCCAGCTCGCGAATTTCGCGGCTGAAGTCTTCATCGCCGTACTTGCTGTCGCCGGCGATCATATGCCCGGCATGCAGGGTGTGCACGCGGATCTGGTGGGTACGGCCGGTGATCGGGCGCGCCTCGACAATGGTGGCGAACTCGCCAAAGCGGCGCAGCACGCGGAACAGGGTCAAGGCTTCCTTGCCTTCATCGTTGACCTCGACCATGCGCTCGCCGGAACGCAGGTTGCTCTTGAGCAACGGCGCGCTGACCTGCTTCTTCGACGTCGGCCAGTGGCCGCGCACCAGCGCCATGTAGCGCTTGTCGACACCATCACCGCGCAGCGCAGCATGCAGGTGGCGCAGCATGCTGCGCTTCTTGGCAATCATCAGCAGGCCGGAGGTGTCGCGATCCAGGCGGTGCACCAGCTCCAGTTCCTTGGCATCCGGGCGCAGCTGGCGCAGCGCCTCGATCACGCCAAAGCTCAGGCCGCTGCCGCCATGCACGGCGATGCCGGCCGGCTTGTTCATCACGATCAGCGCCTTGTCTTCGTAGACGATGGCAGCTTCCAGGCGCTGCAGCAGGCCCTGGGCCACCGGAGCCGGCTCGTCGCGCTCGGGCAGGCGGACCGGCGGTACCCGCACGATGTCGCCAGCCTGGATCTTGTATTCCGGCTTGACGCGGCCCTTGTTGACCCGCACTTCACCCTTGCGCAGGATGCGGTAGACCAGCGTCTTGGGCACGCCCTTGAGGGCCGTGATAAGGAAATTGTCGATGCGTTGGCCGGCAAGTTCCGGCGCGACTTCGATCAGCTGAACGCCGGAAGTCGGGGGGGTATTGGTCGTCATTACGGGATCATAACAATTTTTTATGGAATTGAAGCACTTAATCATTGCTGCTATAGTCGCGAACGCCGCCAAAAGCGGCAGGCCAGTGGCACCAGGCTCCTAGCCGGTCCCTGACCAACGCAATTCTCCAGGACGCGAGGCCGTCCTACGGGGTTTTCGCCAGTTTACCGAATTGCCTGGAATCGCCACCAGCGCCGTGTAGAGAAGACCGAAAAAAAACGACAAGTGCGGTGTTTCACCTGCTTACCCGATTCTTTTCGCTGCACCTCTGCCCGCCCGTCGCTTCCACGCAACGCCCGGCGAATGCTTCGGAAATACCTGCCTTGGACATGAATGGCGCCAGCGCAGAACCTGCGCTGGCGAAAAATGCAACCCGTTGCGGATTCAGCGCGCGGCAGCACCCGAATTATCAGGGATACGTGCAGGGTGGAGATGCACAGCCCTCGGACCGTGTAGCACCGCGTCCGGCCACCAGCCCACTGACGGCTGGCGAGCGGATAAGGTCCTGAACAGATGCCCCCGGGCGTCCACGGCTGACGGTTGATTCCTCCTCCTGACTGAGTGCACAAGGCCCGCTTGGTTGATTCGGATTCCAATTCGAAGCCACCGGGGCCTTGTTGGCACCGCAGCAAACAGGACGCGTCGTCGCGACAACGGCAGGCTGGGCAACCGGCTGGTGCCGAACGTTGCTCGACACGGGGGTGGCCCGGCCACCCTTTGCGCACCTTGGCACCGACCATGAGACGTCGTGTGTGCCGAACGCCGTTTCCGGCAGCCCGGAAACCGACGGTACAACATGAAAAGAATGCTGATTAACGCAACTCAACCCGAAGAGTTGCGTGTAGCCCTGGTGGACGGCCAACGTCTCTACGACCTGGACATCGAGTCCGGCGCGCGTGAGCAGAAAAAGGCCAACATCTACAAAGGCAAGATCACCCGCATCGAACCCAGCCTCGAAGCCGCCTTCGTCGACTTCGGCTCCGAACGTCACGGCTTCCTGCCGCTGAAAGAAATCTCCCGCGAATACTTCAAGAAAGCCCCCGAAGGGCGGGTCAACATCAAGGAAGTGCTGAGCGAAGGCCAGGAAGTCATCGTCCAGGTCGAGAAGGAAGAGCGCGGCAACAAAGGCGCCGCCCTCACCACCTTCATCAGCCTGGCCGGCCGCTACCTGGTACTGATGCCGAACAACCCGCGTGCCGGTGGCATCTCCCGCCGCATCGAAGGCGAGGAACGCAACGAACTGCGCGAAGCCCTGAACGGCCTGACCGTGCCGGGCGACATGGGCCTGATCGTGCGCACTGCCGGCCTTGGCCGCAGCAGCGAAGAAATGCAGTGGGACCTCGATTACCTGCTGCAACTGTGGACCGCCATCAAGGAAGCGTCCCAGGACCGCGCCGCACCGTTCCTGATCTACCAGGAAAGCAACGTCATCATCCGCGCCATTCGCGACTACCTGCGCCAGGACATCGGCGAAGTGCTGATCGACAGCATCGATGCCCAGGAAGAAGCCCTGACCTTCATCCGCCAGGTGATGCCGCAGTACGCCAGCAAGGTCAAGCTGTACGAAGACAGCGTGCCGCTGTTCAACCGTTTCCAGATCGAAAGCCAGATCGAGACCGCCTTCCAGCGCGTGGTCGACCTGCCGTCCGGTGGCTCGATCGTGATCGACCCCACCGAGGCCCTGGTGTCCATCGACATCAACTCGGCGCGTGCGACCAAAGGCAGCGACATCGAAGAAACCGCCCTGCAGACCAACCTGGAAGCGGCCGAGGAAATCGCCCGCCAGCTGCGCCTGCGTGACATCGGCGGCCTGATCGTCATCGACTTCATCGACATGACCCCGGCGAAGAACCAGCGTGCCGTGGAAGAACGCGTCCGCGAATGCCTGGAAGCCGACCGCGCCCGCGTCCAGGTCGGCCGCATCTCGCGCTTCGGCCTGCTGGAAATGTCCCGCCAGCGCCTGCGTCCATCGCTGGGCGAAAGCAGCGGCATCGTCTGCCCGCGCTGCTCCGGCACCGGCATCATCCGCGACGTCGAGTCGCTGTCGCTGGCCATCCTGCGCCTGATCGAAGAAGAAGCCCTGAAAGACCGCACTGCCGAAGTGCGCGCCCAGGTGCCGATCCCGGTAGCCGCGTTCCTGCTCAACGAGAAGCGCAACTCGATCACCAAGATCGAACTGCGCACCCGTGCACGGATCATCATCCTGCCGAACGACCACCTGGAAACCCCGCACTTCGAAGTCCAGCGCCTGCGCGACGACAACCCGGAAGTGCTGAGCAACCAGTCCAGCTACGAAATCGCCGCCGCCGAAGCCGAAGAAGCACCGCAGCCAACGGCCACCCGCACCTTGGTTCGCCAGGAAGCCGCGGTGAAGACCGCCCCGGCCCGTGCCAATGCGCCGGTTCCGACCGCCGTTGAAGAGCAGCAGCCAGCCGCACCGGCCACCCCTGCGCCGAGCGCGCCGGAGCCGAGCCTGTTCAAGGGCCTGGTGAAATCGCTGGTCAGCCTGTTCGCCGGCAAGGAAGAACCTGCCGCCGCGCCGGTCGTCACTGCCACCGAAAAACCGGCTGCCGAACGCAGCCCGCGCAACGAAGAACGCCGCAACGGCCGCCAGCAGAGCCGCAACCGCAACGGCCGCCGCGACGAGGAACGCAAGCCACGCGAAGAGCGTGCCGAGCGTGCACCACGTGAAGAGCGCCAGCCACGCGAGGAGCGTGCACCGCGCGAAGAGCGTGCGCCACGTGAAGAACGCGCCCCACGCGAAGAGCGTGCACCGCGTGAAGAACGTGCCCCACGCCAGCCACGCGAAGACCGCCGCGGCAACCGTGGCGAAGAGCGCGTGCGTGAACTGCGTGAGCCGCTGGACGCCACCCCTGCCGAGCGCGAGGAGCGTCAGCCGCGTGAAGAGCGTGTAGCCCGCGAAGAGCGTGCACCGCGAGAGGAACGTGCTCCGCGTGAAGAGCGTGCTCCACGTGAAGAACGCGCCCCGCGCGAAGAACGTGCTCCTCGCGAAGAACGCGCCCCGCGCGAAGAGCGTGCTCCTCGTGAGGAACGCGCCCCTCGCGAAGAACGTGCTCCTCGTGAAGAACGCGCCCCTCGCGAAGAGCGTGCTCCCCGTGAAGAACGTGCCCCGCGCCCACCGCGAGAAGAGCGCCAGCCACGCGCAGCCGAAGAAGCGGCCGTGCAGGCTGCCGAACTGGCCGAAGAGCAACTGCCGAGCGAAGAGTTGCTGCAGGACGAACAGGAAGGCACCGATGGCGAGCGCCCACGCCGCCGCTCCCGTGGCCAGCGTCGTCGCAGCAACCGTCGTGAGCGTCAGCGCAACGCCAATGGCGAGCTGATCGAAGGCAGCGACGAAGAAGGCAACGAAGAGCAGCCGCAACAGCACCAAGCCACCGAGCTGGGTGCCGAACTGGCTGCGGGCCTGGCCGTGACTGCGGCTGTCGCCAGCAGCAACATCAGCGCCGAAGCCGAAGCCCAGGCCAACCAGCAGGCCGAGCAGGCTACCGCTGAAGTCGCTGCTGCAGAAACCGGCGACCGCGAAGCCGCCCAGCCTGTAGAGCAGGCCGAAGCAGCCGCCAAGGCGGAAGAAGTTGCCGTGGCACCGGTGGTCGAGCAACCGTTCAGCGAGCCTGTGGTCGCAGTCGAGGCAAGCGCCGAGCCTGTGGTCGAAGTCGCACCGCAGCCCGTGGTTGAAGCGGCACCAGCCGCCGAGCCAGCCGTGGCTAGCGAAGCTGCGACCGAAGCACCTGCCGTCGAGGCCGGTGAAATCGAACAGGCCCCGGCCGTGATCGAAACCGCCGCGGTTGCCGAACAGCCTGCGCCGGTTGTCGAGGCCCAGCCAGAAGTGGTTGCCGCCGAGCCTGCCCCGGTGGTCGTCGAGCCGGTAGTCGTCGAGCCTGCCCCGGTTGCAGCCCCTGTGGTTGCCGAACCTGCCACTGTCATGCTGGCCAACGGCCGTGCGCCGAACGATCCGCGTGAAGTGCGCCGCCGCAAGCGTGAGGCCGAGGCTGCCGCCAAAGCCGCACAGGAAGCTGCAGCAGCGGCCGAGGAACCCGCCCTGGAATCCACCGATGAGCAAAAACCTCATCACGGTTGATAGCCAAGGCTGAATGAAAAAGCCCCGCCAGTGCGAACTGGCGGGGCTTTTTCTTGGGCTACTGTTGCATCTCAGCTTCGCAGCATGAATTGCCGGGGCCGCCTTGCGGCCCTTCGCGACGCAAGGCCGCTACTACACAGGGGTAATCAGTGGGCCTGACAGGGCCAGGCCTATCAGTAGAGGTTGGGCTCCATCTCCAGCTCGACGCCAAAGCGCTCCAGGATATCGGCCTGGATCCGCCGCGCCAGCGCATGCATCTGCGCCCCGCTCGCCTGGCCATGGTTGACCAGCACCAGCGACTGCAGGCGATGCACCCCGGCATCGCCCTCGCGGTAGCCCTTCCAGCCGGCCTGCTCGATCAACCAGCCAGCGGCCAGCTTCACCTGCCCGTCGGCCTGAGGATAAGCCACCACGCCAGGGTACTGGGCCCGAATACGCTCGACCTGCGCCGCCGCTACCACCGGGTTCTTGAAGAAGCTCCCGGCATTGCCCAGTTGTGCCGGGTCTGGCAACTTCTCGCGGCGAATGCTGCAGATCGCTTCGCTGATCGCCTGCGCGGTCGGCTCGCTCACGCCCTGCTCGGCCAGGCGCTGACGCACCGGGCCGTAATCCAGGTGGGCGTGCAAGGTGCGGCTCAAGGCAAAGCGCACCCGCAGGATCAACCAGCGCCCAGGGTTGCGCTTGAACAAGCTGTCGCGATAACCAAAGGCACACTCCGCCAGGCCGAAGTCACGCAATGCGCCGGTCTCACGGTCGAGGGCGGTCAGGCCGACGAAAACATCCTTGATTTCCACGCCGTAGGCGCCGACGTTCTGCATCGGCGCGGCGCCAACCGTGCCAGGGATCAGGCTGAGGTTCTCCAGCCCGCAATAGCCCTGCGCCAGCGTCCATTGCACGAACGGGTGCCAGGGCTCACCGGCTTCGGCCTCGACCACGATGCGTTCGCCGTCGTCACTGAGTACACGCCGGCCACGACTGGCCATGTGCAATACCCATGCGTCGATATCCCTGGTCAGCAACAGATTGCTGCCACCACCAATCACCAGCACCGGCAAGCCATGCTGCTGCGCCTGGCTCAAGGCCTGGCGCACTTCCTGGTCGTCATGGGCCGGGCTGAAATAACGCGCCTTCACGTCGATGCCAAAGGTGTTGTAAGGCTTGAGCGATACCTGCTCCTGCCACTGCAGTGTCATAGCCGCCCCTTGATTTCCAGCACCAGCGCCTGACACGCCGCCTCGACCAGGTCGAGCACCTGCTCGAAGCCGTCGGCACCGCCGTAGTACGGGTCTGGCACTTCATCCAGCGCTGCGCCATAGCGGCGCAGGAACAGGTCAAGCTCCCCCACTGCCGTGTGCGGGCGCAAGGCACGCAGATGGCTGAGGTTGCTCTCGTCCATGGCCAGGATCAGGTCGTATTCGGCAAAATGCGCCGCCTTGACCTGCTGGGCGCGCTGCTGCGACAGGTCATAGCCACGCGCGAGCGCCGCCTTGCAGGTACGGCTGTCGGGGGCCTTGCCGACATGCCAGTCACCCGTGCCGGCCGAAGCCACATGCACTTTGTCGGCTAGCCCGGCAGCCTGCAGTTGATGGCGCAGCACGCCTTCGGCCGTGGGCGAGCGGCAGATATTGCCCAAACAGACGAACAGAATGCGCATCAGGCCTCCAGCAAGCGCCGTACGCGCTCCAGGTCTTCCGGAGTATCCACGCCCACGGCAGGCGCCTCGATGGCGTCCTCGACGTGAATGCGCACGCCGTGCCACAACGCCCGCAGCTGCTCCAGCGATTCGGTCTGCTCGAGCCAGCACGGTCCCCAGCTGACGAAGTCCTGCAGGAAGCCGACACGGTAGGCGTACATGCCGATGTGGCGACGGTAAGGCACGCCCGCCGGCAGCTGGTTACGGTCGGTGGCGAACGCGTCACGCGCCCAGGGCAACGGCGCGCGGCTGAAGGTCAGGGCCAGGCCATGCTTGTCACTGACTACCTTGACCGCATTGGGGTTGAACACGGTTTCCGGCTCATGCACAGGCTCGGCCAGGGTGGCGATGCCAGCCTGCGGGTTCGCGGCCAGGTTGGCCGCCACCTGGTCGATGATCACTGGCGGGATCAGCGGCTCGTCGCCCTGCACGTTGACCACGATGGCATCGGCTGGCAGGCCCAGGCGCGCGGCCACCTCGGCCAGGCGGTCGGTGCCCGATTCGTGGTCGGCACGGGTCAGCAGCACTTCGGCGCCAAAGGCCTGGCAGGCCTCGACGATGCTGGCATCGTCAGTGGCGATGACCACGCGGCCGGCGCTGCTCTTGCGCGCCTGTTCCCACACATGCTGGACCATCGGCTTGCCGGCGATCGGCAGCAATGGCTTGCCCGGCAGGCGCGTGGAGCGCAGGCGGGCAGGAATCACCACGGTGAAGTTCAGGCTCATTTGTCCAGACGCTCGTCGTCGGTCAGGGTACGTGCCTCGCTTTCCAGCATCACCGGGATGCCATCGCGGATCGGGTAGGCCAGGCCTGCGCCCTTGCTGATCAGCTCGGTCTTGTCGGCACTGAGCTTGAGCGGGCCTTTGGTGATCGGGCAGGCCAGGATATCGAGCAGTTTGGTGTCCATTGGAGCTTCCTTTAGGCCAGGTGGCCGGAAATTGATAACGGGCTCAGGGCTTGCGCAGCAAGCGTTGCAACTGGTTGTCGAACCAGGTGCTGAAAGCCGCCGTGGGCTGTGCGTCGACAGCCAGGTACCACCAGTCGTCAGCGGCGAAGGCCCGGCATTTCACCGCGTCCTTCTCGGTCATGACCAGTGGCAGCGGTGGGCTGAAGGCCAGGCTTGCGGCGTTGAACTGCGCATGGTCGGCAAAGGGATGCGGCACCGGCTGCCAGTTTAGCCCTAGCAGGGTATTGAAGAAACGTTGTGGATTGCCGATACCGGCCACCGCATGCAGGCGTTGGCCAGCGGGGAAGTGATCGAGCGCGTGGCGCTCGCCACTGCGCAAGTTGACCAGGGCGGACGGTTGCAGGCAGAAGCCGAAGCCATCGGCGCGGTCGTCGCGGCTACCGTTGAACAGTACCGCATCCGCATCGTGCAGGCGCTCGGCCGGCTCACGCAACGGCCCCGCCGGCAGGCAGCGGCCATTGCCCAGGCCGCGGGCGGCATCGATCAGCACCAGCTCGAGGTCACGCGCCAGGCGGTAGTGCTGCATGCCGTCGTCGCAGAGGATCAGGTCGAGGGATTCGCTGGCCAGCAATGCCTGTACCGCGCGGGAGCGGTCGGGGTCGATCATCAGCGGCACGCCGCTGCGCTGCACGATCAGCAGCGGTTCGTCGCCGGCCTGCTCGGCAGGCTGCTCGGCCCGCACGCGCCATGGCAGCTGCGGCGGCTTGGCGCCATAGCCACGGCTGACTACCCCGACCTTCAGCCCCTGGCGGCGGCAGTGCTCGATCAGCCAGAGGATCATCGGCGTCTTGCCGGTACCGCCCACGGTGATGTTGCCGACCACGATGACCGGCACCGGGGCCCGGTAGCTGGTACTTTCGCCACGCACGAAACGCGCCCGCTTGCGGGTGACCACGCAGCGGTACAGCGCCTCCAGCGGGCGCAATAGTGCCAGGGCCGGGTGCCCGGCGTACCAGGCCGCGAGCAATCGGTCGGCGAAGGCCATCAAGGCGTACCCTGGGCCGCCTCGACCGTGGTCATGCGCAGCTGGCTGAAACCGAGCTTGCCGGCGGCATCCATCGCGGTGACTACAGCCTGGTGCGGGGTCCTGCCATCGGCGCTGATGGCCAATGGCAGCTTGTTGTCGCCACCCGATTCGCGCTCGATCGCTTCGCTCAGGGTGGCCAGGTCGCTCTTGGGCAGCAGGTGGTTGTTCACCGAGTACACGCCTTCGGCGCTGATGGTGATTTCCACCAGCTTGCCCTGGTCGGCCGGCGTCGGCTCGGCGCTGGTGGCTTCGGGCAGCTCGACGCGCAGCTGGGTCTCGCGAGTGAAGGTGGTGGTGACCACGAAGAACAGCAGCAGCACGAACACCACGTCGATCAGCGACGCCAGGTTGATGTCGACGTTCTCCCGCTGGCGATTGCGCCGGAACTTCACGCCTTGCCTCCGGCCACTTCCACTTCACGGTCACCCTGGAGCACTTCCACCAGCTTGATCGCTTCCTGTTCCATGCCGACCACCAGCTCATCGATACGGCGCAGCAGGAAGCGGTGGAAGAACACCGCCGGGATACCGACCATCAGGCCGGCCGCGGTGGTGACCAGGGCCTTGGAGATGCCGCCCGCCAGTACGGCTGCGTTGGCGGTCATCTGCGAGCCGATGAAGGCGCTGAAGATGTCGATCATGCCCAGCACGGTGCCCAGCAGGCCGAGCAGCGGAGCCATGGCAGCGATGGTGCCGAGGGTGCTGATGTAGCGTTCCAGCTCGTGGATGACGCGCGAGGCAGCTTCCTCGATGCATTCCTTCATGATTTCGCGGCCATGGCGCGAGTTGGCCAGCCCGGCAGCAAGGATTTCGCCCAACGGCGAATCGGCGCGCAGGGCCTTGAGCTTGTCACTGGTGAGCTGCTTGTCCTTGATCCACATCCAGACCTGGCCCAGCAGGTGCGGCGGGGTGACGCGACTGGCGCGCAGGGTCCACAGGCGCTCGACGACGATAGCCATGGCGGCGATGGAGCTCAGAATGATCGGCAGCATCATCCAACCACCGGACTTGACCAATTCCCACACAGTAAACGCCCCCTCGGAAAAAGGCCGCCACTCTACCATAGGCGCGCCGGGGGCTCATCTGCCGGAGGTCAGGGAATTGGCGCTGGGGCCAGAGGGGGATGCCTTGGTTCGGCATCAGGGCGGACAGGTGCTCGCCATCACAGATGCAGCGCCTGTGAGATCGAGCGCCGCCCGCGCGGCGCATCGCGGATAAATCCGCTCCTACATTTGTTGCAACGTGGCCATGCCTGTGAGGCCATGGTTGTCAGCCTGGTTGGCATCACGGGATTTTTGGGTGGGCATTGATGCCGCCTCGCCTGCCTTGAGACATGTACAAAGGCAGGCAACCATGGCGTAACAGGTTCGGCACGTTGCAACAAATGTGGGAGCGGATTTATCCGCGATGCGCCGCGCGGGCGGCGCTCGATCTCACAGGCGCTGAAAATCTAAAGGCAAGCACCTGCAAGCCACTGCACCCTACTGTGCCGAATCCCGCCAAAACCGTCGCTGCTCCCGCACACTTTCAACCGCCCCATGACGCCCCAACACCAACCGCAATGCCCCCTCCACCGCCGTGTCATGCACCATCACCCCATGCCGCCGATAACGTTCGACCACCTGCGCATGCGGGTGCCCGAAGCTGTTGTTACGCCCTCGCGACACCAGCACCCCACGCGGCGCCGTGGCCCGGATGAAAGCCTCGGTGGAAGAACTCCGGCTGCCATGGTGCGGCGCCTGCAACCAATCGATACGGGGTGTGTCGGTGGCCGCCAACCAAGCCTGTTCGGCAGCGGCCTCCATATCGCCTGCCAGCAGCAAACGCTCGCCCTGCGCCTCGACCAGCAACACGCAGGACCGGTCATTGCTGCTCTGCCCGTCAGCCCAGCGCCACAGCGAAAAATGCACCCCATCCCATGCCCATTGCTCGCCACTGGCACACGGCTGCAACTGGAGATCTTGCAGCGCTTCACCACCGATGGCGCGCCGTACCGGCAAACCACGCGCTATCGCCGCAGCACCGCCGGCATGGTCGGCGTGGGCGTGGCTGACCAGCAGCAGGTCCAGGCGGCGCACCCCCAGCTTGCGCAGGGTCGGCAGTACCACCCGCTCACCCAGGTCGGTGTCGCCCCTGGCCGGCCCGGCGTCGTACAGCAGGTCGTGATGCCGCGTGCGCAACAGCACCGCCAGGCCCTGACCGACATCCAGCTGCCAGACTTCGACTTGCCCGAATGGCACCGTCGCCCTAGGTACCCACAATGCCAGCAGCATCACCCCACCCAAGCCACGCAACGGCACCCCACGGGGCAGCAGCAATAGCCAGGTCCCCAGACAGACCAGCAGCCAGGCCCACCACGGCAACGCCGGCGGCAGCCACGCCGGGCGCTGCTGTGCCACCAGCGCCAGCAGCCGGAACAACCCGTCGAGCAAGCCACCCGCCAGCCACAACAGTGCCTCGCCTACCCCACCCAGCGGCAACAGCAGCGTGCCCAGCAACGCCAGCGGCAGTACCGCCAGGCTGACCCACGGTACCGCCACAAGGTTGGCCAGCGGCGCACTCAGGCTCACCGGCAAGCCGGTGGCCAGCAGCACCGGCAGCAAGCCGATGGCGATGCCCCATTGCGCCCGCGTCCAGGCCTGCCACGGCCGCCAGCCGCCCAGCCGCGCGCTGAAGCAATAGACAAGCGTGGCCACCGCCGCAAACGACAACCAGAAACCGGGCAGCAGCACCGCCAGCGGCTCAATCAGCAACACCGCAACCAGCGCCAGCAGCAATGGCAAGGTCGCGCCAAGATGGCGAAAGCGCAGGCGCCAGAGCAGCACCACGGCCAGCATCAGGCAGGCACGCTGCACCGGCACGCCAGCCCCGGCCAGCCAGCCGTAGGCCAGCGCCG
Organism: Pseudomonas anuradhapurensis; assembly: GCF_014269225.2. Classification (NCBI taxonomy): domain Bacteria; kingdom Pseudomonadati; phylum Pseudomonadota; class Gammaproteobacteria; order Pseudomonadales; family Pseudomonadaceae; genus Pseudomonas; species Pseudomonas anuradhapurensis. The sequence continues at coordinate 1,629,352 of NZ_CP077097.1, read as the reverse complement.
CCGCCATGGCCAGGCCACACGCCGAGGGCAACCAGGGCAGCCGTGCCGGCCACAGCCCCCAACGCGCCAGCCCGGCGACCAGGCCGTACAGCAAGCCGGCGACCAGGCCGATGTGCTGCCCGGAAATTACCAGCAGGTGCACCGTGCCGGTAGCCTGCAGCGTCTGCCAGTCGTGCCGTGCCAGGCCCGTGCCGTCGCCGAGCACCAGGGCTACCAACGCCGCCTGACGGCCATGAGCGTCAACCGCCAGCAGGCGCTGGCGCAGGCGGTCACGCCAGCCGCCGGCAACCGGTGCCAGCAGTTGCCCGGCCTTGACCGAGCCGGTGGCACCGATGCGCCGCGCCAGCAACTGGGCCTCCAGGTCCGGCCCATGCGGGTTGAGCAACCCGGCCGGGCGCTGCAGGGTCACCGCCAGCCGCCACTGCTCCCCTGCGCGTAGCGCTGGCCCGTCGAACCAGCTCAGCTGCAGGCGCTGCGGCAGATCGGCGCGCCGCGAACGGGCCTCTTGCAGCTCGAAGCGCACCCCTTGCGCGGTGCGGGTCGGCAGGCCGACCACCCGACCCTCCAGCCACAGGGTACGGCCTTCCAGCCCGGGCGCCAGGCGGTCATCCAAAGCCAGCTGCGCCGAGCCAAGCGCCCAGCACAGGCCCAGCAGGAAGCAACCCAGCGGCCACAAGCGGGTGAACAGGCAGACGCCAGCGCCAACGGCCAGTAGCACCAGCCATCCGACCGACGGCAACGCGGGGAAAAAGCCCAGACACAACAGCCCGAGCGCGAGCGCAAACATCCCTGTGCGCATGAGGTAGAGCTCCAGAAGCAAAATCACCTTCTGAGGCATAGCCCAATTGCTGGCAGCGCTTGCTCAACAATTGTCACAAACTCTAAACAAGGCTGATCGGGAATCAGGGCATACTGCCCGGATCAACGCTCCGGGAGCCTACATGCCGCGCCGACTGTTCAAACGCTACATGCCGGATCCGACCAGCATTCGCGAACACAAGTCCTTACGCTTTTTTGGCAAGCTGCTGCACGACCCGAACCTCTGGCACCTGAACCGGCACTCGGTAGCCCGGGCCATGGGGGTCGGCCTGTTCGCGGCCCTCATACCCATTCCCATGCAGATGCTGCTGGCGGCGGCGCTGGCGATTCCGGTGCGCGGCAACCTGCCGATCGCTGTCAGCCTGGTATGGCTGACCAACCCGCTGACCATGCCACCGGTGTTCTTCGTCACCTACATGACCGGCGCCTGGCTGATGCAGGTTCCGCCGCGCAGCCTGCCCGACGAGCTGACCTTCGCCTGGATCAGCGACCAGCTGGCCACGCTGTGGCAGCCATTCCTGCTGGGTTCTCTAGTCTGCGGGGTGGTGCTGGGCATCGTCGCCTACTTCACTACCCTGCTGTACTGGCGCTGGTGGATTGGCCGGCAATGGCGCCGGCGCAAGCTCAGGTGCTCAGGCACGCATGCCGCGGCCGCTGACCAGCAGGCGAACGCACAGCAGGTAAAGCACCGCGGTGGCGACCAGCATGAAGGTAATCGCCGTGCCAATGCTGATGTCCGACACCCCTAGGATGCCGTAGCGGAACGAGTTGACCATGTGCAGCACCGGGTTGGCCAGCGACACGGTCTGCCAGAACGGCGGCAGCAGGTTGATCGAATAGAACACCCCGCCCAGGTAGGTCAGCGGTGTCAGTACGAAGGTCGGGATGATCGAGATATCGTCGAAGTTGCGCGCGAACACGGCGTTGACGAAGCCCAGCAACGAGAAGATGGTGGCGGTCAGCAGCACCACGACCACGGTCACGCCCAGGTGGTGCACCTGCAGGTGGGTGAAGAACAGCGACAGGAAGGTCACGATCACCCCCACCGCCAGGCCACGCAATACCCCACCCAGCACATAGCCGATGAGGATGGTGTGCGGCGATACCGGCGATACCATCAGCTCTTCGATCGAACGCTGGAACTTGCTGCCGAAGAAGCTCGACACCACGTTGCCGTAGGAGTTGGTGATAACCGACATCATGATCAGCCCCGGCACGATGTACTCCATGTAGCTGAAGCCACCCATGTCGCCGATCTGCCGGCCGATCAGGTTACCGAAGATGACGAAGTACAGGACCATGGTGATCGCTGGTGGCAGCAGGGTCTGCGGCCAAATGCGCAGGAAGCGCCGCACTTCACGGTAGACGATGGTGTTCAGGGCGACCCAGTTGGTGCGCAGTTCCACATTCATACTGCCACCTTCGACAGGTTTTTCTCCACCAGGGACACGAACAGCTCCTCGAGTCGGTTGGTCTTGTTACGCAGGCTTTGCACCTCGATGTTCTGCAGCGCCAGCTGGCCGAACAAGGCGGTGATGCCGATGTCCTTGTCCACTTGCACTTCCAGGGTGTGCGGGGTCAGCAGGCGGCAGGGGTAGCCCTGCAGCGCTGGCGCCGTGGCCAGGTCGTGCTTGAGGTCGAGGACGAAGGTTTCGACATGTAGCTTGCCCAACAGCTGGCGCATGCTGGTGTTCTCGACGATGGTGCCGTGGTCGATGATGCCGATGTTGCGGCACAGCTGCTCGGCCTCTTCCAGGTAGTGGGTGGTGAGGATGATGGTGATGCCTTTCTGGTTCAGCTCGGTGAGGAAGCTCCACATCGAGCGGCGCAGTTCGATGTCCACGCCGGCAGTGGGCTCGTCGAGAATCAGCAGGCGCGGTTCGTGGATCAGTGCACGGGCGATCATCAGGCGGCGCTTCATGCCGCCGGACAGCGACCGCGACGGCACGTCACGCTTGTCCCACAGGCCCAGCTGGGTCAGGTACTGCTCGGCGCGGGCCTTAGCCACCTTGGGCGGGATGCCGTAGTACCCGGCCTGGGTCACGACGATGTCGAAGGTCTTCTCGAACTGGTTGAAATTGAACTCTTGCGGCACCACGCCCAGGCAGCGCTTGAGCGCGGCAGGTTCGCGATCGAGGTCATGGCCGAAAACGTTGACCGTCCCGCTGGTCTTGTTGACCAAGGTCGAGAGGATGCCGATGGTAGTGGACTTGCCGGCGCCGTTGGGGCCGAGCAAGGCGAAGAAATCGCCTTCGGCAACATCCAGGTCGATGCCCTTGAGGGCCTGGAAGCCGTTGCCGTAGGTCTTGGTCAGCTGTCGGATCGACAGGGCGGAACTCATAGCGGGTCACTTACCAGAAAAAAAGGTGCAGGACACGCCAGGCAAAGTCACTGGCGCAGTGAGTGCGGCCAATGGTGCTTGGCCTGGCCGCACAAGTACAGTCACATGTATTGATAATGACTATCGAAGCATGCGTGGTGTTCGATCAGGTCAGCGCTGTCATCACTGCGGCCTGGTAGGCCGGGCGCGCCTTGAGGCGCTCGTACCAGGCGTGCAGGTGGTGCATGGGCGGGCGCTCGATCGGCATTTCGAACCAGGCGTAGATGAAGCTGCCCAGTGGGATGTCGCCCATGCCGATGCGCTCTCCGGACAGGTATGGCTGCTTGGCCAAGGTGTCGTCGACGATGGCCAGCAATGCAGCGCATTGCTTGTGCGCGGCATTGATCGCCACCCAGTCACGCTGGTCTTCGGGGGTGCGCAGCAGGCCCCAGAACAACGGGCGGAACGGGCCGGCGAAGGACGAGGTGGTCCAATCCATCCACTTGTCGGCCAGGGCGCGCTGGCGTGGGTCCTGGAGATACCAGCCCTGCTCCGCGCCGTACTCGGCGCACAGGTAGCGGACGATGGTATTGGATTCCCACAGGGTCAGGTCAGCGTCTTCGAGCATCGGCACCAGGCCGTTGGGGTTGCGGGCCCGGTAGTGCGGCTCATTGACCACGCCGAAGGCGCCACCGGCGTCGATGGACTCGAAGTCCAGGCCCAGCTCGTGGGCGATCCACAGCGCCTTGCGCACATTGCTCGAATTCTTGCGGCCCCAGATCTTCAGCATGGCAACGTCCTTATGAAATGCGGAGGTGGCACAGTCTACTCCAGAGTTTTGTTGCCTGTACCGGCCCAATCGCTGGTTGCCGGCGATTGGGCCGGTACAGGACAAGGCGCGCTGAAACTCCCGGCGCCCCACCCTTGTCACTGTTCTGACCCTGTCGTCCACAGCGTTGCGTCTAAGCTATCCGGGACGGCTCAAGCCCCTGGTTCCAAGGAGGACCGATTATGTTGCTGTTGTGGTTGGTGGTATTGGTGGTCGGCGCAGCGTACCTCACGCACCGGCGCTTGGCGCCCTTGCAGATTCTCGGCATCATGGCGGCCTACGTGCTGCTGATGAGCATTTTCAGCCCGGCCCCCGGCTGGCTGCTGACCCTGATCTGGCTCGTGCTGGCCCTGAAAATTGCCCTGGTGGCACTGCCGGAATGGCGCCGCAAGGTTTTCACCGGCCCGGTATTCAACTGGTTCCAGCGCACCCTGCCGCCAATGTCGCAGACCGAGCGCGAAGCGATCGACGCCGGCACCGTGTGGTGGGACGGCGAGCTGTTCAGCGGCCGCCCCGACTGGCACACCCTGCTTGCCTACCCGGCAGCGCAGTTGACCGAAGAAGAACAGGCCTTCATCGACGGCCCGACGGAACAACTGTGTGCCATGGTCAGCGACTGGCAGATTGGCCAGGACATGGACCTGCCAGCCGAAGCCTGGGCGCATATCAAGCAACATGGCTTCTTCGCCCTGATCATCCCCAAGGAATATGGCGGCAAAGGCTTCTCGGCCTATGCCCACTCGCAGGTGGCGATGAAACTGGCGACCCGCAGTGGCGACCTGGCGTCCACGGTGATGGTGCCCAATTCCCTCGGCCCGGCTGAACTGCTGCTGCACTACGGGACCGACGAGCAACGCAACCACTACCTGCCACGCCTGGCCCGTGGCGAGGAAATTCCCTGCTTTGCCCTGACCGGCCCGCTGGCCGGCTCCGACGCTGGCGCCATGCCCGACAGCGGCGTGGTGTGCAAGGGCCAGTGGCAGGGTGAAGAAGTCCTCGGCCTGCGCCTCAACTGGGAAAAGCGCTACATCACCCTCGGCCCGGTCGCGACCTTGCTGGGCCTGGCATTCAAGGCCTACGACCCGGACCACCTGCTGGGGGAACAGGAAGAGCTCGGCATCAGCCTGGCACTTATCCCGACCGACACCCCCGGCGTGGACATCGGCAAGCGGCACCTGCCACTGGGCGCCGCGTTCATGAACGGCCCCAATAGCGGCAAGGACGTATTCGTGCCGCTGAGCTTCCTCATCGGCGGCCAGGCCATGCTCGGCAAAGGTTGGATGATGCTGATGAATTGCCTGTCGGTCGGCCGCTCCATCTCCCTGCCCGCCGTGGGCACTGGCGCGGCCAAGTACACCAGCCTGGTCACCGGCCAGTACGCCAACATCCGCGAACAATTCAATGTGCCCCTGGCGGCCTTCGAGGGTATTCAGGAATCGCTGGCGCGCATCGGTGGCAACGCCTGGCTGATGGACAGCGCCCGCCTGCTGACCGCCAAGGCCGTCGACCTGGGCGAAAAGCCATCGGTACTGTCGGCAATCCTCAAGTATCACCTGACCGAGCGCGGTCGCGAATGCATCCAGCACGCCATGGACGTGCATGGCGGCAAGGGCATCATCATGGGCCCCAACAATTACCTGGGCCGCAACTGGCAAGGCGCGCCGATTTTCATCACGGTAGAAGGGGCCAATATCCTTTCACGCAACCTGATGATCTTTGGCCAGGGTGCCATCCGCTGCCATCCGTTCGTGCTCAGGGAAATGGCCCTGGCCGGGCGCGAGGACCACGACCAGGCATTGCAGGAATTCGACGACCTGCTGATGCAGCACATCATGTTCGCCGCGGGCAACGCGGCCAGCACACTGATATTCAACCTGGGGCTGGGGCGCCTGGAAAACGTGCCCGGTGACACCCTGAGCCAAGGCTACTTCCGTGCCTTGAACCGCCAGGCCGCGGCCTTTGCGCTGCTGGCAGACTTGTCGATGATGCTGCTGGGCGGCGCACTCAAGCGCCGCGAGCGCCTGAGCGCACGGCTGGGCGATGTGCTGAGCTACCTGTACCTGTCCAGTGCCGCGCTCAAGCGCTACCACGACCTGGGCGCGCCGGAACACATGCAGCCGCTGCTGCGCTGGGCCATGGAAGAAAGCCTGGGTCAGGCGGAACACGCCCTGGACCGCCTGCTCGACAACTTCCCCAACCGCTTTGTCGGCTGTGCGCTGCGGGTACTGGTGTTCCCCTTCGGCCGCCGCCATACCGGGCCGAGCGACGAGCTGGATGCCGAAATTGCCGCGCTGATCGGCCGCAACAAAGGCGACCCGGCACTGGAGGAGTTGCTTGCCGGCTGCTTCAGGCCACAGGCCGACGGCGACCCGGTGGCGGCGCTGCAACGGGCCAGCGACCTGCTGGACGAGACCGCCCCGCTGTACAAGGCGCTGCATCAGGCGATCAAGGAAGGCCGAGTGCAACCCGCACCCGGCCAGTCGGCGATCGACGCAGCGGTCGACAGCGCGGTGCTGCAGCCAGGCGAAGGGCAACGCCTTCAAGCAGCGGAACAGGCACGCCGCGCAGTGATCGATGTCGATGCCTTCGACAAGGCCCAGTTGCTGGCGGAACCGGGCAAGGTTCGCTGATCGGCACTGCCAGAAAGGGGCTGCTTTGCGGCCCCTTCCCCATCCCGCGTATACTCCGCGCCCGTTTCGACCACACCGAGGACCGCCACCATGGCCAACCCCCATCTGGAATACCACCTGCAACTGCTGAACCACCTGCGCACCATCCTGGTCGCCCTGGGTGAAGCGGATCAGGTACCGGAGGAAAGCCACGCCCTGTTCCTCGAACGCTTCGACGAACTGCTGACCCTGCTGCCGCAAGACCCACTGCAAAGCCAGTACCTGGGCCAGGACCTGATCTGCCAGGTGATCCAGCGCTACCCGCAGATCGCCCACCTGGTACCCCGCGACCTGCTGTGGTTCTTTGCCGGTGACTGCCTGCACTTCATGCCTGACGAAGAACTGGAGCTGTACCAACAACTGGAAGAGCGCCGCTACGAAGCCGAGCAGGCCGGCGAGCCGTTCGACTGGAACCTGGAAAAGCAGCTGCTGGGCGCCCAGCAAGGCCCCGCCAGCACGCACTGACCGCAACGCACAGGCTGCGATGAAACATGCGCGGCCTGTTTACCCGCAACATTTTCCAGAGACGAAAAAAAACGCCACCTCACAAGAGATGGCGTTTTCTGAATTGGAGCGGGAAACGAGACTCGAACTCGCGACCCCGACCTTGGCAAGGTCGTGCTCTACCAACTGAGCTATTCCCGCAATTTGAAGCTTTACCGCTAAACGGCGTGAAGCGCCTTTACGACCTTCACCACCACTGCACCGTGCGAACGCCACAGTATTTAAACTGGAGCGGGAAACGAGACTCGAACTCGCGACCCCGACCTTGGCAAGGTCGTGCTCTACCAACTGAGCTATTCCCGCATTTGGCGTCCCCTAGGGGACTCGAACCCCTGTTACCGCCGTGAAAGGGCGGTGTCCTAGGCCACTAGACGAAGGGGACACACAACACTTTTCAGTGCACCAGAACATGAACCTCACGATTCAGCCTGGATTTTCTTTTCCTGCCTCGCCGCAAGGCGCTGCCGGATAAACTGGAGCGGGAAACGAGACTCGAACTCGCGACCCCGACCTTGGCAAGGTCGTGCTCTACCAACTGAGCTATTCCCGCAATTTGGCGTCCCCTAGGGGACTCGAACCCCTGTTACCGCCGTGAAAGGGCGGTGTCCTAGGCCACTAGACGAAGGGGACACGCTGCTGGCATCGCTGCCTGCTTTCACTCCCTGCCGCGTTTCGCTGTGTGCTTTACGCTGCAAGTGGCGCGCATTCTATGGAGGCTTCGTAGAGGCGTCAACCCCTTTGTAGAAATTTATTTAAATCAACGACTTCCGGGTGTGGGGTGCAGATCCGCAGGCGGCGGCCGATATAAAGAAGGCCTGCCCGCGAAGCGCGCCGGCAGAGGACACGGCGGCTGTTCGTTCCCAGGCGAACTTACTACACTCAAGGGTGTGATTCTTCTTCAACGAGGCATTAACGGTGACTCCACTTCTGATCACCCTGCTCATCGTGGCGGGTATCGCGTTGCTGATCGTGATCGGCTACCTCAACAATGTTGTCGAGAACAACAAGCTCGAGCGCGCCCGGCTGAAAGTCGAGCTGGCCGACCGCCTGCGCCGTTGTGGCGAAATCACCGAAACCTTCCCCGGCCAGTTCATGACCCCGGCGCTGAAGCTGCTGCTGACCCGCCTGGAACTCAACCTCAACCAGCGCCAGCTGGCGCTGGACAAGCACAGCGCCGAAATCAAGGCACGCATTGCCGAACTGGAGGGGCTGATTGCCTTGGGCGGGAAGATTCCGGTCAACAACCCACCCAGCCCGATCCAGACCGAGGTCAAGGCCAAGGACGTGCGCTTTTTGCTGGAGGCGCTGCACAGCCAGGTGACCCGCGCCGCCCAGGAGGGCTTCCTGCCCACAATCGAGGCCAAGCACTGGGTCAGGGAGATCCGGCATGTGCTGGTGCTGCTGCATATCGAGTTCTTCAACAACCTGGGCCAGCAGGCCCTGCAGAATGGCCAGCCGGGCCAGGCGCGCCTGGCCTTCGAGCGCGGCGTGCAGTACCTGCGCAAGCAGCCGGAGCCGAAGGCCTATGAAGAGCAGTTGACCTACCTGGAGAAACTGCTGGCCCGGGCCAATGCCCAGGTGCTGGAAAAGATGGAGCCGGCGGAAAACGAGCAGAACGAACTGACCCAGGGGCTCAAGACCGATGACGAAGAGACCTGGAAGAAGCGGGTGATCTACGACTGATCGGAAAACTGTTGCGGGTTTGACGGCCCTGCCGCCGGCAAATCCGCCCAGCTACTGCACAAGTGCAAACCGGTGTTGGACTTGTGGATGCGGGCTTACCGCCGACAGGGCCCGTGCAGGCAACCACAATCAGCAGTCAGTCAACTCCAGAAAGAGCGCCGCCAAGCGCTCCAGCCCCAGCTGGTCCGCCTCGCTGAAACGGCCGATCTTCGGGCTATCCAGGTCCAGTACACCAATCAACCTGCCCTCCTTCACCAGCGGAATCACCAGCTCGCTGTTCGACGCACTGTCACAGGCGATATGCCCCGGAAACGCATGCACGTCTTCCACTCGCTGGGTCTGCCGCGTTGCCGCCGCCGCCCCGCACACGCCCTTGCCGAACGGAATGCGCACGCAGGCCACCTGGCCCTGGAACGGGCCGAGCACCAGCTCTTCGTTGCGGTTGAGGTAGAACCCCGCCCAGTTCAGGGCGTCCACCTGGTTGTACAGAAACGCCGAGAACTGCGCGGCATTGGCGATGAAGTCACGCTCGTCGGCAAACAGCGCCTGCACTTGCGCCGCCAGCAGGTTGTAGCCGTCGAGTCCGGCGCCACTGGCATTGAGGTCGATCATTTACTTTGCTCCAGCAATTGCAGCCCGACCCAGTAGCGGGCGAACTGATAGGCACAGCGGCCATTACGGTTACCGCGGCCGGTGGCCCAGCGCACGGCGAGGATGTCCAGGGCTTCGTCACGCTGCCAGCGCAAGCCGGCCGGGCGTGCCAGCTGGCCGATCCAGTGCTCGACCACGTTGAGGAAGTGTTCCTGACTGAAAGGGTAGAACGACAGCCACAGGCCAAAACGGTCGGACAGGGCAATCTTGTCCTCCACCGCTTCGTTGGGGTGCAGTTCGCCGTCGACCATTTTCCAGTTTTCGTTGTCGCTCTGTTTTTCCGGGACCAGGTGGCGGCGGTTGGAGGTGGCGTACAGCAGCACGTTGTCCGGGGCCTGTTCCAGCGAGCCATCGAGCACGCTCTTGAGCACCCGGTAGTCGCCCTCCCCGGCTTCGAACGACAGGTCGTCGCAGAACAGGATGAAGCGCTGCGGCAGCTTCTGCAGTTGCTCGACCACGCGTGGCAGGTCGGCCAGGTGATCACGTTCGATTTCGATCAGGCGCAAACCGGCACTAGCGTGTTCGGCCAGCAGGGCCCGCACCAGCGACGACTTGCCAGTACCGCGCGAACCCCACAACAATGCGTGGTTGGCGGGCAGGCCGTTGATGAACTGGTGGGTGTTGCGGCCCAGCTGGTCACGCTGCAGGTCGACGCCGATCAGGTCGCTGAGGCGAATGTCCAGGCTGACCTGCAGCGGCAGCAGATAGCCGCTGCGGCCGTCGCGCTGCCAGCGCGCGGCCAGGGTGGTGGCCCAGTCGATGTTCGGACGTGTTGCCGGCAACAGAGGTTCGAGGCGCGCCAGTACCGATTCGGCGCGGTCCAGGAAAGCAATCAAGCGAGCGTCCATCAGGGCTCCTGCAAATTCAGATTCGGGGTTGTTGTGCTGGCCTCTTCGCGGCTAAAGCCGCTCCCACAGGTTTATCACCGCCCTTGAGACCTTTGGTGTACCTGTGGGAGCGGCTTTAGCCGCGAAGAGGCCGGCACAGCCAGTAAATCAATCAAGGCTGAATGTGCGACAGACCCACCAGCAGCCGGGGTTGATCGGCTATGCTTGCGCTGCGCAAGGAACGTGGAACCGGCTCGGCACTCATGGATATAAAGTTCACCAATCGCCTGTCATACAAGCAAGCCCGGTTGACAGTCCTGGTCGGCTTCATCCTGGGAACATTGCTCAGTCTCATCCAGATCGGCATCGATTATGCCAGCGAAGACGCGTCCATCAACCGAGAAGTGCGCGACTTGCTGAAAATCAGCCACAACCCGGCCTCGCGCATCGCCTACAACATCGACTCGGAGCTGGCCCTGGAGTTGACCAGCGGCCTGCTGCAATCGCCGGCGGTCATCCGCGCACGGCTGAGCGACAACAACGGCATGGTGCTGGCCGATGTCCAGCGTCCGCGCATGCAGGACCGCTATCGGTCACTGAGCGATTTCCTGTTCGGCGAGCAGCGCCAGTTCGAGGATCGCCTGTACCTGACCCACATGCCCGACGACTACCTCGGCAACCTGTACCTGGAGGTGGACACCTACGCCTTCGGCGCCCGCTTCCTCGACCGCGCCGGTGTCACCCTGGTCAACGGCTTCGCGCGCAGCCTGGTGTTGACCGGCATCCTGCTGGCGCTCTTCTACATGATGCTGACCAAGCCATTGGTAACCGTGATCGGCGCGCTCAGTGGTCGCGACCCACGCAAGCCTCGGCGAACCCGCCTGGACTGCCCGCATGGTCACGAAAACGATGAAATCGGGGTGCTGGTGAAAGTCGCCAACCAGCAATTCGTCAGCATGGCCACCGAGATCGATCAGCGCCGCAACGCGGAAAACCGCCTGACCCAGTACCTCAACGAGCTGGAAGACATCGTCTCGGCGCGCACCAATGAGCTGAAAGCCAGCAACAACAGCCTGAGCCGCTCCAACCAGGAACTGGAAGAGGCCCGCCGCCGGGCCTTGGACATGGCCCAGGCGCGTTCCGCCTTCCTCGCCAACATGAGCCATGAGATCCGCACCCCGCTCAACGGCATGCTCGGCATGATCGCCCTGGCCCTGGACAGCCCCTTGCCCAGCGAACAGCGCCAGCAGCTGGCGATTGCCCATGACTCAGGCAAGGTACTGGTCGAGCTGCTCAACGATATCCTCGATCTGTCCAAGTTCGATGCCGGCCAGCTGGAGCTGGAGCACATCCCGTTCGACATGGGCTCGATGGTCGAAGACACCGCCAACCTGCTGTCACAGAACACTGCGCAGAGTGTCGAGCTGACCTGCCTGATCGCCCGCGACTTCCCCAGCAGTGTGCTGGGCGACCCCACACGGGTGCGCCAGGTGGTCAGCAACCTGCTGTCCAACGCCCTCAAATTCACCCGTTTCGGCCGCGTCGATGTGCGCCTGACCACCATTGTCGGCGGCGTGCGCCTGGAAGTGCGCGATACCGGTATTGGCATCCCCGAAGAAGCCCAGGCACGAATCTTCCAGCCATTCACCCAGGCCGGCGCCGGCATCACCCGCCAGTTTGGCGGCACCGGCCTGGGCCTGGCGCTGACGCACAACCTGTGCAAGGCCATGCAGGGCCGCCTTTACATTGATTCGCAGCCGGGCTTTGGCAGCCGCTTCAGTGCCGAGCTGCCATTGGCCGTGCACACCGAGGCCATCGCTCCGCCCCCGCTACAAGGACGGGTGGCGGCACTGACCATGGCCGGCAGCGGGCTTGATGAATTGCTCCAGGACCTGCTGCCCGCCTGGGGGCTGGCGTATCAGCGCCATGACAGCAGCGCCACGCTGGATGCCGCCGCCATCGACCTGCTGATCACCGATGATCTCGACCGCCTGTTCGAACTGCGCCCGGCGTTGAAAACCCCAATCCTGCTGGTGACCGCCTACGGTAACTTCCTGCCCAGCGAACAATCGGTCGCCCTCGCCCCGCTGCATCAACTGGCCCGCCCCCTGGCGCGCAACGCCCTGTACCAGACCCTGCGCCGCACCTTGCAAGGCTTCGAACCCGAACACCCGCTCGCCAGCCCGGCCATCACCCTGGAACAAGGCCGCGCGCGGATCCTGCTGGTGGAGGACAACCCGGTGAACCAGCTGGTAGCCAAGGGCATGCTGGCCAAGCTGGGCTGCCAGGTACAACTGGCGACCCAGGGCGCCGAAGCCCTGGAAATGCTCGAGCAGGACACCTTCGACCTGGTGCTGATGGACTGCAACATGCCGGTGATGGATGGCTACGAGGCCAGCCGACGCATCCGCCAGAGCGGCCGCTGGCCCGACTTGCCGATCGTCGCCCTCACCGCCAATGCCATGCCCGAGGAGCGCGAGCGCTGCCGGGCGGCGGGCATGACCGACTATCTGGCCAAGCCATTCCGCCGCGAAGAGCTGCTGGCACTCATCGACCACTGGGTGCCGGTCAACGGCTGAGCAGGCGCTCGATGTCTGCCTGCAGCGCCTGCGGCTTGGTGGTGGGGGCATAGCGCCTGACCTGGCCGCTGGCCGGATCGACCAGGAACTTGGTGAAGTTCCACTTGATCTTCTGCGAACCGAGCAGGCCTGGGGCACGCTGCTTGAGTTCGACGAACAGCGGGTGGGCTCCCGGGCCGTTGACCTCGACCTTGCGGAACAAGGGGAAACTCACGCCGAAATTGCGCTCGCAGAACTGGGCGATTTCCCGCGCATCGCCCGGCTCCTGCTTGCCAAACTGGTTGCAGGGGAAGCCCAGCACCACCAGGCCACGTGCCCGGTAGGCCTGCCACAGTTGCTCCAGGCCTTTGTATTGCGGGGTGAAACCGCACTGGCTGGCGGTATTGACCACCAACAGGGCCTTGCCCGGGAAGTCACCGAGCGTCTTGTGCTCGCCGCCCAAGGTCACGCATTTGATATCCAGCATCGATTCAGCCATGTAGCGGGCTCCGGTCAGTCGCGCGGGCGCAGGTCGATGCACACCGAGTTGATGCAGTAACGCAGGCCGGTCGGTGGCGGACCGTCCGGGAACACATGGCCCAGGTGCGCATCGCAGCGGGCGCAGGTGACCTCGGTGCGGATCATGCCGTGGGAGGTGTCGCGGATTTCGATCATCGCGCCGTCCTCGATGGGGGCATAGAAGCTCGGCCAGCCGCAGCCGGAATCGAACTTGGTCTGCGCATCGAACAGTGGCAGGCCGCAGCAGATGCAGTGGTAGATGCCGTCACGGCGCTCGCTGTTGTACTTGCCGCTGAATGGCCGCTCGGTGCCTTTGAGACGGCATACCTGATACTGCTCGGGGTCGAGCATCGAGCGCCATTGTTCCAGGGTTTTCTCGATCTTTTGCATGTAGGGACCTCGGCAGGCTGAATTTCACTGTGCACCGTCTTTTCCGGGGCGCGGGTGGCACGTATATTAGTTGGCTTCGTGTGCCAGGCGTTCAGTCTGGCACCCGCTTCCTGCCCTTTCAAACCTTTCGGCGGGGCGTAGCGCGTTTTCTCAATCGGGATCCCATCATGCAGTTCAGCAAATCGAACAAGCTCGCCAATGTCTGCTATGACATTCGCGGCCCAGTGCTCAAGCACGCCAAGCGCCTGGAAGAGGAAGGCCACCGCATCCTCAAGCTGAACATCGGCAACCCGGCGCCGTTTGGCTTCGAGGCGCCTGACGAAATTCTTCAGGATGTGATCCGCAACCTGCCCACCGCGCAGGGCTACAGCGATTCCAAGGGCCTGTTCAGTGCACGCAAGGCCGTCATGCAGTACTGCCAGCAGAAAGGCATCGAAGGCGTCACCATCGAAGACATCTACCTCGGCAACGGGGTGTCCGAGTTGATCGTCATGTCGATGCAGGCGTTGCTGAACAACGGCGACGAAGTGCTCATCCCTGCCCCTGACTACCCGCTGTGGACCGCTGCCGTGAGCCTGGCCGGCGGCAAGCCGGTGCACTACCTGTGCGATGAACAGGCCGACTGGTTCCCCGACCTTGACGACATCAAGGCCAAGATCACCCCGAATACCAAGGCGCTGGTGATCATCAACCCGAACAACCCGACCGGCGCAGTTTATTCCCGCGAGCTGCTGCTGGGCATGCTCGAGCTGGCCCGCCAGCACAACCTGGTGGTGTTCTCCGACGAGATCTACGACAAGATCCTCTATGACGAAGCCGTGCACATCAGCACCGCCTCGCTGGCCCCCGACCTGCTGTGCCTGACCTTCAACGGCCTGTCCAAGTCGTACCGGGTAGCGGGCTTCCGTTCCGGCTGGCTGATCATCTCGGGGCCCAAGCACCACGCCCAGAGCTATATCGAAGGCATCGACATGCTGGCCAACATGCGCCTGTGCGCCAACGTGCCGGCCCAGCATGCGATCCAGACCGCACTGGGCGGCTACCAGAGCATCAACGACCTGGTACTGCCACCGGGCCGCCTGCTGGAACAGCGCAACCGCACCTACGAGCTGCTCAACGATATCCCCGGGGTGAGCTGCGTGAAGCCGATGGGCGCGCTGTATGCGTTCCCGAAGATCGACCCGAAGGTATGTCCGATCCACAACGACGAGAAATTCGTGCTCGACCTGCTGTTGTCGGAAAAGCTGCTGATCGTGCAGGGCACAGCGTTCAACTGGCCATGGCCGGACCACTTCCGCGTGGTGACCTTGCCACGGGTGGATGACCTGGAAGCGGCGATCGGTCGGATTGGCAGTTTCCTGAAGGGTTATTCGCAGTAGGTTCGACCGAGGATCTGGGGAGGCGCCGAGATCGCGCGCCGCCCGCGCGGCGCTCGATCTCAACGCCGCCGTAGATCTCCAGGCATGAGCCGCTTCTTACATCCTGCAACGCTCTATCCCACAGCCCTCCTGCCATCCTCTGCCATACTCCGCCGTACACAGTTTGAAATAGTCACCCGATTGAATCAGCACGGCCGGCACCTTATATACCCCGCAGTAAGCGACAACTCATCCGTCAGGAGAACGTAACAACCATGATGCGCATTCTGTTGTTTGTAGCCACCAACCTTGCGGTGGTGCTGGTTGCAAGCATTACCCTGAGCCTGTTCGGTTTCAACGGGTTCATGGCCGCCAACGGGGTCGACCTGAACCTCAGCAGCCTGCTGGTGTTCTGCGCCGTGTTCGGCTTTGCCGGCTCCCTCGTCTCGCTGTTCATCTCCAAGTGGATGGCGAAGATGACTACCGGCACCCAGATCATCAGCCAGCCGCGCACCCGCCACGAGCAGTGGTTGTTGCAAACGGTCGAGGAACTGTCCCGCGAGGCCGGGATCAAGATGCCCGAGGTGGGCATTTTCCCGGCCTACGAGGCCAACGCCTTCGCCACCGGCTGGAACCGCAACGACGCGCTGGTCGCGGTGTCGCAGGGGTTGCTGGAGCGCTTCTCGCCCGATGAGGTGCGCGCGGTACTGGCCCACGAGATCGGCCACGTGGCGAACGGCGACATGGTCACCCTGGCGCTGGTTCAGGGCGTGGTCAACACCTTCGTGATGTTCTTCGCACGCATCATCGGCAACTTCGTCGACAAGGTCATCTTCAAGAACGAAGAAGGCCAGGGCATTGCCTATTACGTGGCAACCATCGTTGCCGAACTGGTACTCGGCATCCTGGCCAGCATGATCGTGATGTGGTTCTCGCGCCGCCGCGAATACCGCGCCGACGAAGCCGGTGCACAGCTGGCCGGTACCGCAGCGATGATCGGCGCCCTGCAACGCCTGCGTGTGGAGCAAGGCTTGCCGGTGCACATGCCTGACACCTTGAAGGCTTTCGGCATCAATGGCGGCCTCAAGCACGGCCTGGCTGGCCTGCTGATGAGCCACCCGCCGCTGGAAGACCGCATCGAGGCCCTGCGCCGTCGCGGTTGATTCACCCAGTGACAGGAAAGGGCGACTTCGGTCGCCCTTTTTTGTGCACGGCAACACCGCATTCAGCGGCTTACCTGGTACACCCTCTCAAACAGGCTGGTAACTCCCGCCTGTCCAAACTTCGGGCTCTGCTCGATGACTTGCGCAACCTCCAGCTCGTCCACCTGCCACCCGGCCAAGCCGAGACGCAGCTCTTCATCACCGACCGAGAACGGCGGCCCGTCCAGCAGCGCCTGGTCGTAATCCAGGGTTACCATCAGCCCGCGGCACCCCGCTGGCAGCAACGCCGACAATCGTTGCAAATAACGCGCACGCATCTGCGGCGGCAGCGCGATTACCGCCGCCCGGTCATACAGCCCTGTACAGTCGCCGATATCCTCCGGCTGCAGAGCAAAGAAATCACCGCACCACAGCTGCAGATCACCATTGCGCCAGACCTCGAACGCCCCGCGCTGCTGCACCTCGGCATCGAGCCCATGCTCGCGGAAGAAATCCTCCACCGCCCGCCGCGACAGCTCGATGCCCACCACGCGATGCCCCTGCCCGGCCAACCAGGCCAGGTCCAGGCTCTTGCCGCACAGCGGCACCAGCACTTGGCTACCCGGCTGCCGCTGCAGCTGCGCCCAATACTTTTGCAGGTAGGGGTTCACCTGCGCCTGATGAAAACCGATCTGGTTGTCGGCCCACCGCTGCTGCCAGAACGCTGGCTCCATGATCACTCCCGATTTTTAGATGGTTTACCGGTAAAACTTGGTTTGGATTTCGATGTGTAGTTGTTCGAAGATGAACACATCTTAACCGCCAGGACTCTGCCATGTTGCCCAGCCTGTTCATTTCCCATGGTTCCCCCATGCTTGCCCTGCAACCCGGGGCCAGCGGGCCGGCATTGGCCGGGCTGGCCAATAGCCTGGCGCGGCCGAAAGCGATCGTGGTGGTATCGGCGCACTGGGAAAGCCGCGAACTGCTGGTGACCAGCAGTGAACGGCCCGAGACGTGGCATGACTTCTATGGCTTCCCGCAGGCGCTGTATGCAGTGCAATACCCTGCGCCGGGCGAGCCCGCCCTTGCCGGGCAGGTCAGCGCCCTGCTGAGCGCTGCCGGGCTGCCGGCCCGGCTGGACCCGCAACGCCCGTTCGACCACGGCGCCTGGGTACCGTTGTGGCTGATGTACCCGGATGCGAGCATCCCTGTGGTGCAGGTTTCGCTGCCCAGCCATTTGGGGCCGGCATTGCAACTCAAGGTGGGCCAGGCGCTGGCGGGGCTACGCGACCAAGGGGTGCTGCTGATCGGCTCGGGCAGCATCACCCACAACCTGGGCGAACTGGACTGGCACGCCGGGCCGGAGGCGATCGAACCTTGGGCGCTGGCATTCAGGGATTGGGTGGTGGAAAAGCTGCAAGCCGATGACCAGGCAGCGTTGCTGGACTACCGGCAACAGGCACCGAATGCAGTGCGTAACCATCCCAGCGATGAGCACTTGCTGCCGCTGTTCTTTGCCCTTGGGGCGGGGGGCAAATTTGGCGTGGAGCACCAAGGGTTTACCCTCGGGGCGTTGGGGATGGACATCTATCGGTTCGACTGAAGATAGCCGGGGGCGCTTTGCGCCCCTGTCGCGACACAAGGCCGCTCCTACCAGGGTTACGCGCTACCGTGGAGTACGCGATCCTTTGCAGGAGCGGCCTTGTGTCGCGATGGGCTGCAAAAGCAGCCGCAAAATGGCACAGACAAAAAAATCCCCGACCTGGGCCGGGGATTTTTCATTGCGCCAGGATCAATCCTCGCGGTAGCGGCGCAGCTTCAGCTGCTTGCCAGCCACGCGGGTGTCCTTGAGCTTGGACAGCAGCTTCTCCAGGCCGTCTTCCGGCAGCTCGACCAGGCTGAAGCTGTCGCGCACCTGGATGCGGCCGATGGCGTCACGGGCCAGGCCACCCTCGTTGAGGATCGCACCGAGCAGGTTCTTGGCAGCGATGCCGTCACGGGCACCCAGGGCGGTACGGCAACGCACGCGGCCTTCGGCCAGCGGCATCGGCGCACGGCGCTCGCGGTCACCACGCTCCGGGCGCTCGCCACGCTCACCACGCTCACTGCTGCGCTCACGCGGGGTGAAGCTTGGCACCAGCGGTTGCTCACGCTCCACTGCAGCCAGGTCCAGCGCCTGGCCATTGGTGGCCTTGCGCAGCAGGGCGGCAGCCAGGGCACGCGCGCTGCAACCCAGGTCGTTGGTCAGGCGGTCGAACAGCTCGCCATGGGTGGCTTCGGCTTCGGCTACCAACGGCGCCAGGCTCGAAGTCAGCTTCTTGATGCGGGCATCCAGCACGGCCTGGGCATTCGGCAGGCGCGCTTCGGCCACCTTCTGCCCGGTAACACGCTCGATGACCTGCAGCATGCGGCGCTCACGCGGAGTCACCAGCAGCAGTGCGCGACCATCGCGACCGGCACGACCGGTACGGCCGATGCGGTGTACGTAGGACTCCGGGTCGTACGGCATGTCGACGTTGAACACGTGGGTGATGCGCGGTACATCCAGGCCTCGGGCGGCAACGTCGGTGGCGACGACGATGTCCAGGCGACCATCCTTGAGCGAGTCGATGACGCGCTCACGCTGGTTCTGGGCGATATCGCCGTTCAGCGCGGCAGCCTTGTAGCCCTTGGCTTCCAGCGCGGCGGCCAGGTCCAGGGTGGCTTGCTTGGTACGCACGAAGGCGATCAGCGCGTCGAACTCTTCCACTTCCAGCAGACGCAGCACAGCCGGGATCTTCTGGTCGGCGTGGACCATCAGGTGGGCCTGCTCGATCGCGGTGACGGTCTGGGTCTTGCTCTGGATCTTGACGTGCTTGGGCTCGCGCAGGTGACGCTCGGCGATCGAGCGGATCGACGACGGCAGGGTGGCGGAGAACAGCACGGTCTGGCGGCTGGCCGGGATGGCATCGAAGATCACTTCGAGGTCGTCCATGAAGCCCAGCTTGAGCATCTCGTCGGCTTCGTCGAGGACCAGGTACTGCACGGTGGACAGCACCTTTTCGTCACGGCGCAGGTGGTCGCACAGGCGGCCCGGGGTGGCCACGACGATTTGCGCGCCATTGCGGATCGCTCGCAGTTGTGGGCCCATCGGGGCACCACCGTAGACGGCGACCACGTTCACGCCCGGCATCTGCTTGGCGTAGGTTTCGAAAGCGGTAGCAACTTGCAGCGCCAACTCACGGGTTGGCGCCAGGATCAGGGCTTGCGGTTCGCGCTTGCTCACATCGATCTTGTTGAGGATCGGCAGGGCGAAGGCAGCGGTCTTGCCGGTGCCCGTCTGCGCCTGGCCGATCATGTCGTGACCGGCGAGGATGATCGGGATCGATTGTTGCTGAATGGCGGACGGCTCTTCGTAGCCGGTCGCCAGAACGGCAGCAACAATGTTCGGATTGAGATCGAGAGCGGCGAAGCCGCCGGTTTCCTGGGTCATGGGTCTGCCTCTAGGTGCATCCGCAAAGACCCATGCTCCAAAGCTGCACAAGCCATGAAAGACCGACAGGTCACCCAGGCAGCTTTGGCGGCGGGGATTTGCGAAAACGATTGAAAAAGAAAACTTGGGAAAGTCCGCCTAGCGGACGCGCAGCCGAAGCTGGACTCGGAGGGTTTGCACCACCTGATTTTGAGGTCCGCTAAAAGACCGGCGCGTACTATACCCGAAATGGTGCAAAGACGTGAGGAAAATTTTCAGGGTGCCTGGCCAGTGTCGGGCCATCAGCAATGTGCGGCTGAAACGATTCCTGTCTGCGATAACGCGTCGTCTGATTCGCGGGCATGCCCGCTCCCACAGGATACTCACCACCCTTGAGCACAGTGATATTCCTGTGGGAGCGGGCGTGCCCGCGAAGAAGCCAACTCAGGTAGCCGGCCGAATCTCGCGGATCAGCCCCTCGAGGCTGTACCCCAGGCGCGGCGCCAGCGCCTCTGCCCGGGCTTTCAGCCCATCCAGTTCCAGCGTCTGCTCCAAGTCCGCCGGTACCAGCAGGATCACATTGCCCTCCTTCACCGGCAACTCCCAGTAATGCCGGTGGTACAACCCGCGCAGCAACGCCGCACCCAGCGGCTTGCCGTCGTCGGTGGCCCATTGGTTGATCACCAGCCAGCCGCCGGGGTTGAGCTGCTGCTGGCAGCTTTCCAGGAAGTTCCACGCAAGGTGCCCTACCCCCGGCCCATGGTCGGTGTACAGGTCGACGAACACCAGGTCGGCCTTTTCCGCCGTGGGCAGCAGCTCCAGGGCATCCCCGATGCGTACATACAACCGCGGGTCGTCATCCAGGCCCAGGTATTCCATGGCCAGGCGCGGCACGTCCGGGCGCAGCTCGATGGCCTCGATGTCGTCCAGCGGCAGGAACTTCATGCACGCCTGGGTCAGCGTGCCGGCGCCAAGGCCGAGAAACAACGCGCTTTCCGGCTGTTCATGGCACAACGCCCCGACCAGCATGGCGCGGGTATAGTCGTACTCCAGCCAGCTGGGGTCGGCGGTGAATACGCAGCTCTGCTCGATCGCATCGCCAAACTCCAGAAAGCGGTAGTCGTCGACTTCATACACGCTGATGACGCCAAAGGCATCTTCCACCCGTGCCAGTAGCCGCTCTTGCCGTTCCGTCGTCATGTTCACCACCCAACCGCGCAAAAACGCGCATTGTCCGCCAACACCCTTGCTGCAACAAGCACGGCGCCAACTGTTACCATGGCCCAATAGCCTACAACCGACCAGACCGAGCCCGAGATGAACCAACCGTGGAGCCCTGACAGCTGGCGCGCCCTGCCGATCCAGCAGCAACCGACCTACCCCGACGCCGCGCACCTGCTGAAGATCGAACAGACCTTGGCCAGCTATCCGCCGCTGGTGTTCGCGGGCGAAGCACGCGAGCTGCGCCGGCAATTTGCCGAAGTCACCGAAGGCCGCGCCTTCCTGCTGCAGGGCGGCGATTGCGCCGAGAGCTTCGCCGAGTTCTCGGCGGCGAAAATCCGCGACACCTTCAAGGTGCTGCTGCAGATGGCCATCGTCATGACCTTCGCTGCCGGCTGCCCGGTGGTGAAAGTCGGGCGCATGGCCGGGCAATTCGCCAAGCCACGCTCCTCGGGCGATGAAACCATCGGCGACATCACCCTGCCGGCCTACCGTGGCGACATCGTCAACGGCATCGGTTTCGACGCCAAGAGCCGCATCCCCGACCCGGAACGCCTGCTGCAGGCCTACCACCAGGCCACCGCCAGCCTCAACCTGCTGCGGGCCTTCGCCCAGGGCGGGTTTGCCGACCTGCACCAGGTGCACAAATGGAACCTGGACTTCATCGCCAACTCGGCACTGGCGGACAAGTACCACCAGTTGGCCAACCGCATCGATGAAACCCTGGCGTTCATGCGCGCCTGCGGTCTGGACAGCGCGCCGCAACTGCGCGAAACCAGCTTCTTCACCGCCCACGAAGCACTGCTGCTGAACTACGAAGAAGCGTTCGTGCGCCAGGACAGCCTGACTGGCGACTACTACGACTGTTCGGCCCACATGCTGTGGATTGGCGACCGCACCCGCCAGCTGGACGGTGCCCATGTGGAGTTCCTGCGCGGCGTGCACAACCCGATCGGGGTCAAGGTTGGCCCAAGCATGAACCCAGAAGAACTGATTCGCCTGATCGACACGCTGAACCCGGCGAACGCCCCCGGGCGCCTGAACCTGATCGTGCGCATGGGGGCCGGCAAGGTGGGCGACCACCTGCCGGGGCTGATCCGCACGGTCGAGCGCGAGGGGCGCAAGGTGCTGTGGAGTTCCGACCCGATGCACGGCAATACCATCAAGGCCAGCAGCGGCTACAAGACCCGCGACTTCGCGCAGATCCTCGACGAGGTGAAGCAGTTCTTCCAGGTGCACCAGGCCGAGGGCAGCCATGCCGGCGGCATCCACATCGAGATGACCGGGCAGAACGTGACCGAATGCATTGGTGGTGCCCGGCCAATTACCGAAGATGCCTTGTCGGACCGCTACCATACCCACTGCGACCCGCGGATGAATGCCGACCAGTCGCTGGAGCTGGCGTTTCTGATTGCCGAAACGCTGAAGCAGGTACGGCGCTGAGGCGGGTGGGTGTATGCCTTGGGGTTCAGGTTGCCGGTGAGATCGAGCGCCGCGTGGGCGGCGCTCGATCTCACCGGCGCTGAAAACCCCAAGCCAAGCACCTCCCCCCCTTGCTCACTTACGCAGCGGGTCATCCCAGAAATGCCGCTCGGCCTCTTGCTGGATGTCGGCCCGGCTCAATCCCAGATCGTGCAGGGTCGCATCGCTGAGGCTGGCCAACTGCTGACGCTGGCGGTACAGCTGCAGCCACCGCGCCATCTGGTGGACGGCCGCATGCCACAGGTGGTTCAGGGAAAAGGCAGGTTGCTGGATGCTGCTGACATGACCTTTCATCGTGAAGCCCTCCGTGTTGATGGCTCCAGTCTGCTGTCAGGCATAAGATCAATCCAACGAATGTTTCTGATGCCATGCATCTCGGAGATTGATGCAATGTCCCAGTACCAGAGCCTCGACGCCGACGTATTGCGCACCTTTGTCGCCATCGCCGAGCAAGGTGGCTTCACCCGGGCCGGCGAGGTGGTCAACCGCACCCAGTCGGCGGTAAGCATGCAGATGAAACGCCTGGAAGAAGACATCCTGCAACGCCAGCTGTTCGAGCGCGACGGTCGCCAGGTGCGGCTGACCGCCGAAGGCCAGGTGCTGCTGGGTTATGCCCGGCGTATCCTCAAGCTGCACGGCGAAGTGTTCAATACCCTACGCATGCCGCACATGGTCGGGATGGTCCGTATCGGCACGCCGGACGACTACGCCATGCGCTTCCTGCCGACCATCTTGTCGAGCTTTGCCCAGGCCTACCCGCTGGTGCAGGTAGAGGTGCATTGCGAATCGTCCAAACAACTGATGCTGCGCCAGGACCTGGACCTGACCATCGTTACCCGCGAGCCGGGCAACGAGATTGGCCAGCTGTTGCGCCAGGAACGTCTGGTATGGGCCGCCGCCGAAGGTTTCTGTCCGCAGGAGCAACGGCCGATCCCGCTGGCGTTGTTCAACAGTGACTGCTTCTGCCGGGCCTGGACCTGCAATGCCCTGGAAGCCCAGGGCATCGATTACCGCATCGCCTACACCAGCCCGAGCCTGGCGGCGATTTTTGCCATCGTCACGGCCGGGCTGGCGGTAACCGCGCAGTTGCAGAGCCTGATTGGCGGGAACCTGCGCATCCTGGGCGAGAACGAAGGGTTGCCGCAGTTGCCGGTGGCCAATGTGATGCTGGTGCGCAGTACGCAGAGTGCGTCGCCGATTACCGATTGCATGGCCGATTACATCATCGAAGGGTTCAAGTGAGCCCGGGGCTGCTGTAGCAGCGGCCTTGCTCGCGACAAGACCGCAAAGCCCTCACAGCTCAAACCCGAGCATCACCGCGCACACCACCAGGAACACGCAGAACATCGCCCGCAGCGCCTTTTCGGGCAACGCATGGGCCAGCTTCACGCCCCAGCTGATGCTGAGCAAGCCGCCCACCGCCAACGGGATGCCCACACTCCAGTCAACGCTGTGGTGCACCCCATAGGTGAGCAAGGTCACCAAGGTACTCGGCGCCGCCAGGGCCAGCGACAACCCCTGCGCGACCACCTGGGTGGTACCGAACACACTGGTCAGGATCGGCGTGGCCACCACCGCCCCGCCCACGCCGAACAAGCCACCCATGGTGCCGGCGAAGCTGCCCAGCACGCCCAGCCATGGCCAGGGATGACGCAGCTCGGCGCTCGGCGGCGCAACTTTCATGAACATCCGCGCCACGTTCCACACTGCCAGGGCGACCAGGAAGCCGACAAAGCCCAGGCGCATGGAGTGCGCATCCAGCCCCACCGCCCAGATCGACCCCAGCCAGGCGAACACGAAGCTGCACAGCGACAATGGCACGGCGTGGCGCAGTTCGATGCGGTTACGCTGGTGGTAGCGCCACAGCGCCAGCAGCACGTTCGGCACCACCATCACCAGTGCCGTCCCCTGGGCCAGCTGCTGGTCCAGGCCAAACAGCACGCCCAGCGCCGGAATCGCGATCAACCCGCCACCAATGCCGAACAGGCCACCCATGGTCCCCAGGGCAGCGCCCAGCACGATATACAACACCCACTCGATCATCAGGGCCTCTCTGCCTGTACACACGATGCAAGCATGCTAGCCACTGCGGGCTGGCGGGGAAACGCACAGCAGCGCACAATGGCTGTGCGTCATCCGCATAAGCAAGGCAACCATGAGCCCTGATACCCTGACCGACCAGTTGAGCCTGTTCCTCGATGTGCTGGAAACCGGCAGCTTTTCTGCTGCCGCACGCCGCCATCCGCTGACCCCGTCTGCCGTAGCCCGGCGCATCGACAGCCTGGAAAGCGCCGTAGGTAGCCGCCTGTTCACCCGCAGCACCCACGCCGTGCGCGCCACTCCCGCGGGCAACGCCTTCGCCGAACGGGCCAGGCGCATCATCGAAGAACTGCGCCTGGCCCGCGCCGAAGCGGTGTCGCTGAGCAATGCCCCCGAAGGCCTGATCCGCATCGACGCCCCCGCCGCATTCGGCCGCCGCCACCTGGCGCCGGCCATTGCCGACTTCCTGGTGGCCTACCCGGGCCTGGACGTGCAACTGCGCCTGATCGACAGCTTCGTCGACCTGCATGGCAGCCACCTCGGCAAAGTCGACCTGGTGCTGCGCGCCGGCCCGCTGGCCGATACCCGGCTGGTCGCCACGCCACTGGCCTACATGGTGCGTATCGCCTGCGCCAGCCCCGCCTACCTGGCCAGCCGCGGCATCCCCACCTGCCCCAGCGAATTGCCCGGGCACGACGGCCTGGACTGGGACGGCCTGGCGCCGCCCTTTGCCTGGCGCTTCAACGTGGCCGGGCAAACCCGCCTGTACCGCCCCGCACGCATGCGCATGGCCGCGAACAACGCCGAGACCCTGCTGTTCGGGGCGCTCGCCGGGTTGGGCATCGCCCACCTGCCCACCTGGTTGATCAGCGAGTACCTGCTGCGCGGCGAGCTGGTACCACTGTTTTGCGACGGCGGCTTGCCGCAAGCCGAAACCAGCGGTATCTACGCGCTACGCCTGGAACACGAAACGAACTCTCGCAGCCGTTTGCTGCTCGAATTTCTCAAGAGCCGCTTCAGCCCGATTCCACCATGGGACCTGGCTTTGCGCAGTGAACTGCACGAGTAATGCGCGCACTGATGATCAGCGTGCCAGACTTACCCATTGATTACCTTTCAAGGACCTGCATGAACGCCGACACCCAAGCCTCCTGTGACGAGCTGCTGCTGGACAACCAGGTCTGTTTCGCCCTGCACTCCACCTCGTTGCTGATGACCAAGGTCTACAAACCACTGTTGCAGGCCCTGGGCCTGACCTACCCGCAATACCTGGCCATGCTCGTGCTGTGGGAGCACGATGGCCTGACCGTGGGCGAGATCAGCCAGCACCTGCTTACCGACCCCGGCTCGCTGACGCCGTTGCTCAAACGCCTGGAAAGCGAAGGCCTGCTGCAGCGCAACCGCAGCCGCGAAGACGAACGGGTGGTGCTGGTGCAACTGACCGACCAAGGCCGCGCTCTGCAACAGCGGGCCAGGGAGGTGCCGCAGTGCATCCTCAAGGCCAGTGGCCGCAGCCTGGAACAGCTGCAACAGCTGCAGGCCGACCTGCTGACGTTGCGCGAGAATCTGCAGAAGAACCTCTGACAATCTGGCTGAGGGATGGCCTCCGGACGAACGGCGATAATTTATCTTGCGCACAAACTAATTGCGCGCTAATTTAAATCCCACACCAACCCGCGCCCTTCCGCAGACGGAAGCGCACAACACGTTAGCGAGGCTCAAGATGCAAAAGGTCAATCCGCTGTACATCGCAGAAGCTACCTCCACCGGTGGGCGCGACGGCAAGTCCCGCTCCAGCGACGGCAAGCTGGAAGTCAAGCTCAGCACCCCCAAGGAACTGGGTGGCGCTGGTGGTGACGGTACCAACCCTGAGCAGCTGTTCGCCGCCGGTTACTCGGCATGCTTCATCGGCGCCTTGAAGTTCGTGGCCGGGCAAGAGAAGAAAGCCCTGCCGGCAGAGGCCTCGATCACTGCGAAGGTCGGCATCGGCCAGATTCCGGGCGGGTTCGGCCTGGACATCGACCTGCACATCAACCTGCCGGGCCTGGCCCAGGCCGAGGCCGAAGGGCTGGTGGAAAAGGCGCACAAGGTGTGCCCATACTCGAATGCCACCCGCAATAACGTGGACGTACGGCTGCATGTGACCGTCTAAGGCTCGATTGTAGGAGCGGCCTTGCGTCGCGATGGGCCGCGAAGCGGTCCCAGGAGTGGCCTGCAAAAGCCAGTATTTTTGTGGGATTGTGGGGCCGCTTCGCGGCCCATCGCGACGCAAGGCCGCTCCTACACAGGCGAGTGTTTGCAGGTAACGATCCAGATACGAAAAAACCCGGCCAAGGCCGGGTTTTTTGCGTTTCACAAGAAGAATTACTTCTTGGAACGGCCCTTGAAGGAGCCATCGCGGGTGTCGATATCGATCCACTCGTCGATTTCGATGAAGTCGGCAACCTGGACTTCAGTACCGTTGGCCAGCTTGGCAGGCTTCATGACCTTGCCCGAAGTGTCGCCGCGAGCAGCGTTCTCGGTGTAGGTAACCTGGCGGCTGATGGTGGTCGGCAGTTCGACCGATACCACTTTCTCTTCGTACATGGTCAGGGCGCAGACGTCCTGCATGCCTTCTTCGATGTACGGCAGAACGGCGTCGATGTCTTCGGCGTTCAGCTCGTACATGGTGTAGTCGGTGGTGTCCATGAAGGTGTACGCGTCACCGCTGATGAAGGACAGGGTCACTTCCTTGCGGTCGAGGATCACGTCGTCCAGCTTGTCGTCGGCGAAGTAGACGGTTTCAGTCTTGTAGCCGGTCAGCAGGTTCTTCAGCTTGGTCTTCATGATCGCGCTGTTGCGACCCGACTTGGTGAATTCGGCTTTCTGTACCAGCCACGGGTCGTTGTCGATCCGCAGTACGGTGCCGGGTTTCAGTTCTTTACCAGTTTTCATTACGCAGTATCCGAATCTGGATGGATTTATAAAAATCGAGGCCGCGTATCATAGCCAATTTCGGTAAAACTGTACCAGCGTCATGGCAAGGTCCGGCTGAGCGGCCTGTTTGGCACACCAGTGGCGGGCATGCGCCTGCAGCTCGTCCCAATGCGCCAGCACCTCGCCCCAGGCGGCGTGCATGTCGCGTTGCGTGCGGCTGTCGAGGTTCCAGGCGCGCCACAGATCGACCAGGGCTTCGCCGGCAGCATCCGACAGGCCCTGGCGATAAAGCGCCAGGAACGCTTCGAGTTTTTCCCAGTGTGCATTCTCTTCCTGCACGTAGATGTGCCACAGCAGTGGCCGCCCTGCCCACTGCGCACGCACGAACGAATCCTCGCCGCGCACGGCGTTGAAGTCGCAGCACCAGAGCAGGCGGTCGTAATCGTCCTGGCTGACGAAAGGCAGCACCTGCACGGTCAGCGCACCGCGCTGGCGTACCGCCCCCACCGGCAGCGCAGGCTCGCCCAGCCAGGCACACAGGTCGCCGAGGATGCGCCCTTCCGGCACCAGCAGGTGGCTGGGCCGGGCATCTTCGGCCAGGGCCTGCAGCCAGCCACCCAGGTGCGGATTCTCGTAGGCGAACAGCGAGATCAGCCGCGCGCCGTCCTGCACCTGTACGCCGAGCCCGGCGAGAAACGCAGTGCGCTGCGCCGGGTCGGCCTCGAAGGCGGCACGGCGCGCCAGCAAGGGTGCCTCGCGCAGCAGGCCGCCGGTGCCGGCGGTAAAGCCGGGAAAGTAGAACACCGTGCGCAACCCGTTGCCTTGTGGCGACGGCAAGCCGTGGCAACCCTCCACCCAATCTTCGGCACTGAGGTATTCCAGGTTCAGCCATAGCGCCGGTGACGGTCGCGCGGCCAGTGCTTCGATATAGCCCGCCGGCAAGCGGCAGCCGAAGGCTCCGATGACAACGTCGGCGCTTGCCACCGGCTGCCAGTCGGCTGGCCAGTGGCGTATCTCCACGCCCTGCTGCCACTGTTGGTCGAGTGCGGCATCGGCCCCCGGGCACAGGCGCACGAACGCACGAAGGTCGTCCACCCACAGGCGCACCGCCAGGCCATGCTCGGCCACCAACTGGCGGGCCAGACGCCAGGTCACGCCGATATCGCCATAGTTGTCGACAACGGTGCAGAAGATATCCCAGGTGGCTTTCATGTGCCCTGCCCTCGCCCAACGGAAAACCGCGAATTCTGCGGATAAATTGTCGCCGACAAAAGCACCGGCGCGGAAAAATGCCCGGACGCATGCGACAATGCACCCCGAACCACCCTGCCAGGACAGTGCCATGCCCCGCCACCGTGAACTGAAGATCACCCTCAAGCCGTTACCGTTGATCCTGTGCGTAGCCCTGGGCCTGTGGCTGGGCGCCATGGCTATCGCCGCCAGCCTGTGGCTGGCCCTGCAGTTGTGGCCAGAGCAGGTGCAGCCGCTGGCCCAGGCGGTGGCGCCTGGCATTGCCCGGCCAGTTGCAGCGCCAGCCCCGGCGGCGGACGGCCAGGCCGAGATGTTCGAGCGTTACAAGGACATCCTGCACAAGCAGGAGCAGCAACAGGCCGCCGAAGCCGCCCAGGGCAACCCGCGCAACCTGAACAACCCCAAATGCCAGTTCTGGTTGCAGCAGAATCGCACCGCGCCCACTGACAAAAGCCAGGCCAACGTGCTGGAGTTCTGTTACTGACCATGGACAAGCCCCGCCTGCTGGCGCAGATCGTCGCTACCCTCGAGCGTGACCTGGACGTGCTGACACGCGCAGCACAGACCGCGTATGAAGCGGCCACCGCCGAGGAGAACATCGCCGAAAACAAGTACGATACCCTGGGCCTGGAGGCCTCGTACCTGGCTACCGGCCAGGCCCGCCGCAGCGCGGAAATTCGCACGGCGCTGCAGACCTATCAGCAATTGCTGCTGCGCGACCATGACCCGGCACGCGGGGTGCAGATGAGCAACCTGGTGACGCTAGAGGATGAAGACGGCGGGCAACGGCGTCTGTTCCTCGGGCCCGCGGCGGCAGGGTTGAAGATTGGTGAGGGGGATGGGCTGGTCACGGTGATTACCCCGCGATCGCCGCTGGGGCAGCAGTTGATGGGCAAGCACGTGGATGATGAGGTGCGGCTGGGGTCGCAGACGTTGTTGATTGTCGAGATAGCCTGAGCTGCCCCGCCACCCGGCGCGGCCACATGCGGTCGCTTTGTAGGAGCGGCCTTGCGTCGCGATGGGGCGCACAGCGGCCCCAGGATCTGCGCGCCAGCATGAATAGTCGGGGGCTGCTACGCAGCCCATCGCGACGCAAGGCCGCTCCTACAACGATCGCATCGAGCCTGGGAGCCGCGCAGTACCATCAAAGCGCCTGCAAGGCATCGAACCGCCTCGCCAGGCCCTGGTGGGCAAACTGCTCCACCACAAAATCGACAAACGCCCGGGTCTTGCCCGGCAACAGCTTGTGCTCGGCGAAATACAGGCTGATATGCCCATCGTCCACATACCAGTCCGGCAGCACCCGGCGCAGCCGCCCGCTCTCCAGGTACGGTACCGCAAACGGCAGGCTCACCAGGGCAATCCCCAGCGCTTGCTCGGCCACCGCACACGCCGCGTCCGAATCGCTCATGGTCATCGCCTGACGCAACGCCAAGGGCTGCTGCTCCTGCCAGCGGCTGGTCAACGGCCACGAGCGCACGCGCCCGGTCTGCGGCGAACGGATCAGGATACCGTCATGCCGCTGCAGCGCCTGTGGCTCCGTGACCGGTACATGGCGGGCCAGATAAGCCGGCGCCGCCACCAGCACCCGGTGCGCCGGGGTCAACTTGCGCGCCACCACCCCTGGAGGCAGTTCGAAGCCGCCGCCAATCGCGGCATCGAAGCCCTGGCCGATCAGGTCGACCTGGCGGTTGTCGAAATGCCAGTCAGGGGTGATACCCGGGTAACGACGCAGGAATTCGCCCAGCAGGGGCAGCACGTACAAACGGCCGAACACCGTGCCCATGCTGACCCGCAACAACCCGGCCGGCTGGCCCTCGGCACTGGCCAGGTTGGCCACGGCGTACTGGATGGTGCGGAAACTGTCACTGACCTCCCCAAGAAATCGCTGCCCCGCCTCGGTCAGGGTCAGCTTGCGGGTACTACGCTGGAACAACCGCACCCCCAAGCGTGCTTCCAGCTGAGCAACATGCTTGCCTACCGCAGCCGGGGTGAGGCTCAGGCGCCTGGCAGCCTCGGCAAAACTGCCGACCTCGGCGCTGCGGATGAAACACTCCAAAGCGTTGAACGATTCCATGGCCATGATTAGCAACCAAAGGTTTACTCTGCTGATAGTGATTGCCATCTTATCAGCGGGTAATCAAGCGCCGATACTGCGCCCATCCAAGGCATTCCGGCCTGGCTTCCAGCAGGAGATCAACATGTCCAAGCAACACACCCTCGAAGGCAAAGTGGCCCTGGTGCAAGGCGGCTCCCGTGGTATCGGCGCAGCCATCGTGCGGCGCCTGGCCCGTGAAGGCGCGCAGGTGGCCTTCACCTATGTGAGCTCTGCCGGCCCGGCCGAACAACTGGCGCGGGAAATTACCGAAAACGGCGGCCGCGCCCTGGCACTGCGCGCCGACAGCGCTGATGCCGCTGCGGTACAACTGGCCGTGGATGACACCGTGAAGGCCTTCGGCCGGCTCGATATCCTGGTCAACAACGCCGGCGTGCTGGCGGTGGCGCCAGTGACCGAGTTCGACCTGGCCGACTTCGACCACATGCTGGCAGTGAATGTGCGCAGCGTGTTCGTCGCCAGCCAGGCGGCCGCGGGCTACATGGGCCAGGGCGGGCGCATCATCAATATCGGCAGCACCAACGCCGAACGCATGCCGTTTGCCGGTGGTGCGCCCTATGCCATGAGCAAGTCGGCACTGGTCGGCCTGACCCGTGGCATGGCCCGTGACCTGGGACCCAAAGGCATTACCGTGAACAACGTGCAGCCCGGGCCGGTGGACACCGACATGAACCCGGCCAGCGGTGAATTCGCCGAAAGCCTGATCCCGCTGATGGCGATCGGGCGGTATGGCGAGGCGGACGAGATCGCCAGCTTCGTGGCGTACCTGGCGGGGCCTGAGGCGGGGTACATTACCGGGGCCAGCCTGACTGTCGATGGCGGGTTTGCAGCCTGATCCAACGGTTGCCTGTACCGGCCTCTCCGCGGGCTGCCTGCTCCCACAGGCACCCCACTGGCTCCGGCCCGGTGAAAATCCTGTGGGAGCGGGCAAGCCCGCGAAGGGGCCGGTACAGGTTGCCCCTCCCCCTAACTGCCACGAGAACCACATGCACAACCCCACCCTGAGCCGCGCACTCATCCTGCTGATGGCCACCGCCACTGGCCTGGCCGTGGCCAGCAACTATTATGCGCAACCGTTGCTGCACAGCATCGCCCAACAGTTTGGCCTGAGCACCGCCAGCGCGGGCAGCATCGTCATTGCCGCGCAGCTCAGCTATGGCGCCGGCCTGCTGCTGCTGGCGCCACTCGGTGACCTGTTCGAACAGCGACGGTTGATAACCGTGATGACCGTGATTGCCACCCTGGGCCTGGTGATCAGTGCCTGCGCACCGAGCCTGCCCTGGTTGATCCTCGGCACGGCGCTGACCGGACTGTTCTCGGTGGTGGCGCAAATCCTGGTGCCCATGGCTGCAGCCCTCAGCGAGCCTCATTCGCGGGGGCGCGCGGTCGGCACGCTGATGAGCGGCCTGTTGCTGGGCATCCTGCTGGCGCGCACCGCCGCCGGGTTCATGGCCGAGCTGGGCGGCTGGCGCAGCATCTACGTGCTGGCCGCCGTGCTGATGGCCATCACCGCCGTGGCGCTGTACCGCAGCCTGCCGCAACACCACAGCCATGCCGGGCTGAAATACCCGGCGTTGATCGGCTCGGTGTTCCGCCTGTTCGTGGAAGAGCCAGTGCTGCGCCTGCGCTCGCTGCTCGGCCTGCTGGCATTCAGCCTGTTCGCCCTGTTCTGGACGCCGCTGGCATTCTTGTTGGCAAAAGACCCGTACCACTATTCCGATGCAGTGATCGGCCTGTTTGGCCTGGCCGGTGCTGCGGGTGCACTGGCCGCCAACTGGGCCGGGCGTCTGGCCGACCGGGGCAAGGGCGCACTGGGCACAACCGTGGGCCTGGTGGTGTTGCTGCTGTCCTGGGTACCGCTGGGCTTTGCCGAACAGTCGTTGCTGGCCCTGCTGCTGGGCGTGCTGATGCTCGACCTGGCGGTGCAACTGGTGCACGTGAGCAACCAGAACGCGGTGATCGCCCTGCGCCCCGAAGCGCGGACGCGGCTGAATGCCGGTTACATCACCTGCTACTTCATTGGCGGGGCGCTGGGGTCGTTGCTGGGCACGCAATTGTTCCAGTACCAGGGCTGGATGGGCATCGTGGTCGCCGGGCTGGTGATTGGCGCGCTGGCATTGCTGGCGTGGGTGGCAGCCGAGCGCAAGCGCAGGCAGCTGTTGCAGATGGCCTGAAAAGCGCGCGTTGGGTTCTTCGCGGGCTTGCCCGCGAAGAGGCCATCAGGCATGGCGACAACCTACCGCACTACCCTCCGTCGTCTGGCCGTTGACTTGCCCGCCATGGCAGCGCTCAGTAAGCGTTGGTCAAAGCCCTTTCCCTGACAGGACAACGTTATGACAAGACTCACGGTGCAATCCGGCGATTTCTTGCAAGGTGAAGGCGAGTATCGCAACGGATCGCTCACACTCAAGACCCCGCGCAGCCCCTCCCCGGGCGAGCGGATTTCCCTGGCACGGATCAGCGATCTCCGGCTGGCCAGCCTTGAATCCAGCCGTAGCCTGGGCAGCGCGCTGGGCTGGGGCGTGGCCGGCGCCCTGGTGGCCGGGCCGGTAGGGCTGTTGGCCGGGCTGTGGCTGGGCGGCAAGGAAGAAGAAGCCACCTTCCTGGCCACCTTCAAGGACGGGCGCAAGCTCATGGCCAGTACCGATGGCAAGACCTGGTCGAAGATCGACGACAACTGGCGCCAGCACCGGCGGCCGGGCGGCAAAGGCTGAATATCGCAGGGCGCGGATCGTTTTATGCTG
This sequence comes from Pseudomonas anuradhapurensis, assembly GCF_014269225.2. Taxonomy (NCBI): domain Bacteria; kingdom Pseudomonadati; phylum Pseudomonadota; class Gammaproteobacteria; order Pseudomonadales; family Pseudomonadaceae; genus Pseudomonas; species Pseudomonas anuradhapurensis. The sequence goes on along the minus strand of NZ_CP077097.1, from coordinate 1,595,862 downwards.
AAGGCGGCTGTAAGATGCCGCCTTTTTCATGGCCTGTGCCTGCCTCTTCGCGGGTAAACCCGCTCCCACAGTGAAATCACCTGCCTCGGTTGTAGTGACTGCCCTGTGGGAGCGGGTTTACCCGCGAAGAGGCCGACACAGGAGTGCGCATCCAGGAGCCCCACCGCATGCCCCCGCGTCCCCCTCGCTTGCCCCTGAGCCTGCTCAGCCTGGGCCTGGCCCTGCATTGCCCACAGGTGTTTGCCGAAGACAGCGTGCTGCTGGCCCCGGTACAGGTGTCCGACACCTATGCCAACGATGGCTACCAGGCACGCGAGGCTGCAGTGGGCGGTTTCCAGCCCGCGCCCTTGCTCGACACCCCCGCCGCTGTCAGCGTGTTCAGCCAGCAGTTGCTCGAAGACCGCCAGGTACGCCTGCTCAGCGAAGTCCTGCAAAGCGATGCCTCGGTGGGCGAAAGCTATGCCCCCATCGGTTACTACGAAAACTTCAATGTCCGCGGCTTCGAGCTCAATGCGGCCAGCAGCTACCGCATCAACGGCCAGACCATCGCCGGCGAGCAGAACGTGGCCCTGGAAAACAAGCAGCAGGTGGAGTTGCTCAAAGGCTTGTCGGGGCTGCAGAGCGGCGTGTCGGAGCCAGGCGGCCTGATCAACTACGTGACCAAGCGCGCCGAAGACGTGCGTAGCGTCACCGTCTCGACCAACGAACAGGGCGAACGCTATCTGGCCACCGACCTGGGCGGCTGGTTCGGCAGCGAGCGGCAGTTCGGCCTGCGCGCCAACCTGGCCCATGAAGACATCCGCTCGCATGTCGACCACGCCGATGGCAAGCGCGACTTCGCCTCGCTGGCCTTCGACTGGCAGCTCAACCCGGATGCAACCTTGCAGCTGGATGCTGAATACCAGCACCGGGAGCAACGTTCGGTACCGGGCTATCAGCTGCTCGGTGGTAGCACTGTGCCCCACGGCATCGACCCCGACGACCGCCTGGCCTACCAGCATTGGGCCAAGCCGGTGCAGAACGACTCGCTGAACCTGGGCGGGCGTTTCGAATACCACCTCAACGAGGCCTGGACCGGAACCTTGCGTGCCTCGCGCAGCAAGGTGGTGATCGATGACTACAGTTCGTTTGCCTGGGGGTCGAGCGAAGGCGCATTCTTCGGCAGCAACGGCGACTACGATATCTACGACTTCCGCAGCCCCGACGATACCCGCCGCACCGATGAAGCACAGGCAATGCTCAATGGGCGTTTCGACGCGCTCGGCGTGGCGCATGACCTGACCGTAGGCAGCAGTGCGCAGCGGCGCACCCTTGATCAGCGCCCGTATTACAACGAGTGGCTAGGCACCGGCAACATCCATGCGGGTACCCCGGTACTCGCCCCGTCCGACAAACCCATCGGCGCCAGCGAACGCCGCCTGGACAGCCGCCAGTACGGCCTGTTCGTCAGCGACCGCATCAGCTTCAGCGAGCAATGGCAGACCGTGCTGGGCGCGCGTGAAGTGCGTCTGGATGAAAAGACCTGGGACGAAAACGGCGTGGCGGGCCGCCATACCCGCCAGTACCAGTTGCTGCCCAATGCCGCGTTGATCTACAAGCCGCAGCCGGAGACCACGGTGTATGCCAGCTACGCCAAGGGCTTGTCGGCCGGAGGCACAGCCCCCTGGTTTGCCGACAACGCCGCCGAAATACTGGCGCCGACCACGTCGCACCAGCTGGAACTCGGCCTCAAGCACGACTGGCAAGGCCTGAGCCTCAGCGCCGCGCTGTTCCAGATCCGCCAGGCGTATCAATATGCACGCCCGGATGGCACCGGCCATTACACCTACGTCCAGCAAGGCCAGCAGAAGAACACCGGCCTGGAGCTGGGCGCCAGCGGCTGGGTGACTTCGAACCTGCAGGTGCAGGCCAGCGCCGCAGCCATACGTGCGCGGGTACAGAACAGTGGTACCGATGCCTATGAGGGCCACCAGGCGATCAACGTGCCCAGGCTGCGGGCGGCGCTGCAGGCGGAATACACCCTGCCGGTGCCGGGCCTGGCGTTGCTCGGCGGCGCACGCTACAGCGCCAGCAAGTATGCGAGCCAAGCGGGGAACGTGGAGGTTGGCGGGTACACCGTGTTCGATCTCGGTAGCCGATACCGCCTGCGGGTCGGGGGGTACGACACGGTGCTGCGGCTGACAGTCGATAACGTGTTCGACAAGCGCTACTGGCGCGACGTGGGGGACTACCTGGGCGACAATTACTTGTTCCAGGGGGCACCGCGAACCGCCCGCCTTTCGGCTTCGGTGAGTTTCTGAGACTGGGGGGGCCGCGTTGCGGCCCCATTTTTCACGGAAAACAAAAAGCCCCCGGCTTTTCAGCGCGGGGGCTCTTCGTAGAATGTGGCGGTGAAGAAGGGATTTGAACCCTTGATACGATTTCTCGTATACACACTTTCCAGGCGTGCTCCTTCGACCACTCGGACACTTCACCGTTTTCTCTTCAAGCCTTTCAGCCTGTCGAGGCGCGCTAATTTAGTGGAAGGTCTTTCCTTTGGCAAGCATTTTTTTCAATTTTTTCATGCATTTGCATTTGAGCCCCGGCGAACGCTGACCGACCGGTCAGCCTTGCTGCTTTACCTGGCCCCTGGCGCTGGGTAACGTCGTCGCCACGCCAACAAAAGGACTCTGCCATGAGCGAGCTGATTACCTACCACGCCGAAGACGGCATCGCCACCCTGACCCTGAACAACGGCAAGGTCAATGCCATTTCGCCAGACGTCATCGCCGCGTTCAACGCCGCGCTCGACCGCGCCACTGAAGAACGCGCGGTGGTGATCATCACCGGCCAGCCGGGGATTCTGTCCGGCGGTTACGACCTCAAGGTAATGACCAGCGGCCCGCAACAAGCCATCAGCCTGGTCACCGCCGGTTCCACCCTCGCCCGCCGCCTGCTCGCGCACCCGTTCCCGGTGGTGGTCGCCTGCCCGGGCAATGCCGTGGCCAAGGGCGCCTTCCTGCTGTTGTCCGGCGACTATCGCATCGGCGTCGAAGGGCCGTACAAGGTGTGCCTGAACGAAGTGCAGATCGGCATGACCATGCACCATGCCGGTATCGAGCTGGCCCGCGACCGCTTGCGCCGTTCGGCCTTCCATCGCGCGGTGATCAACGCCGAAGTGTTTGACCCGCAAGGCGCGGTAGAGGCCGGCTTCCTCGACAAGGTGGTGCCTGCCGAACAGTTGCATGAGGCCGCACTGGCGACGGCGCGCGAGCTGAAGAAGCTGAACATGCTGGCGCACAAGAACACCAAGCTGAAGGTACGCAAAGGGTTGCTGGAAGCGCTGGACAAGGCGATCGAGCTGGACCAGCAGCACATGGGTTGACCGCACTGGCTCACACCAGGGTTTGCCGCGACCAGTGCACACCCGTACACTGCGCGGCGAATGTCTGGTGTGAGTCGTACCATGCTCTACTCCCTTCGCATGTTCCTGCTGGCGCTGCATTTTCTTGTGGTTGGCGCGGTGGGCCTGGTCATTGGCCTGTGCCGCCCGTTCAACCCCGACAACAGCCGCGTATTCGCCCGCCTCTACAGCCTGCCCGCCACCTGGCTGATGCGGCTCAAGGTCAAGGCCGAAGTCGGCCCGCTGTGGGACCAGCCGCCCGGCTGCGTGATCGTCGCCAACCACCAGTCCAACTTCGACCTGTTCGTGCTGGGCCAGGTGGTGCCCCAGCGCACCGTGGCCATCGGCAAGAAGAGCCTGGGCTGGATCCCGCTGTTCGGCCAGCTGTTCTGGCTGGGCGGCAACGTGCTGGTCGACCGCAAGAACGCCTACCAGGCACGCAAGGCCCTGCAGAAGACCACTCGGGTGCTGCAGGACGACACCTCGATCTGGATCTTCCCGGAAGGTACACGCAATGCTGGCAGGCAGTTGCTGGCGTTCAAGAAAGGTGCGTTCCACATGGCCATCGAGGCCGGTGTACCGATCGTGCCGGTGTGCGTCAGCCGTTACGCCGGGCGCTTGGCCCTGAACAGCTGGCGCCAGCGCACGGTGATCGTGCGCTCGCTCCCCCCGATCGCCACGGCCGGCATGACCCTGCAGGACCTGCCAGCCTTGATCGACCAGTGCCGCCAACAGATGCAGCACTGCATCGACCGTATGGAAGGGGAACTGGCCAAAGGCTAGGTTGCCTGCACTGGCCCCTTCGCGGGCACGCCCGCTCCCACAGGTCACCCACAATGCCTGAAGCTGTGGTAATCCTGTGGGAACGAGCAGGCCCGCGAAGAAGCCAGTAACAACTCCAGCCTTGCAGGTTGCTCTTGCGCCAGGTACAGCCCAAGCTGTACGTCGTGTCCAACCGGAATAAGCGAACAACCATGGGTCGAGTCGTGGCATCGGCGGTGTACAGCGCCGGCAGAAAGGTCACCAACATCAGCATCGACGAAGGCAGCGAGTGGGCACGCAAGCCCGGGCACTTCGTGTGGATCGGCCTGGAAGAGCCCAACGCCGAGGAGCTGGCCAACCTGCAGCGGCAGTTCAACCTGCACGAACTGGCCATCGAGGACGCCCTGGAAAAGCACAGCCGGCCCAAGCTGGAAACCTTCGGCGACGCCCTGTTCATCGTCACCTATTCGCCGGTGCGCCACGAAGGCAAGCTGGAGTTCATCGAAACCCACATCTTCGCCGGCAACGGCTACATCATCACCTGCCGCAACGGCCACTCGAAATCCTACGCCCTGGTGCGTCAGCGCTGCGAGGCGCGGCCATTGCTGCTGGAGCACGGCGAAGACTTCGTGCTGTACGCCCTGCTCGACTTCGTCACCGAGAACTACCAGCCGGTCAGCGAGGCCATTCATGGCGAGATCGAGGAGCTGGAGCAGAGCGTGCTCGGTGGCTCGCTGCAGGAGGACGATATCCGCCGCCTGCACAGCCTGCGCCGCGACATCCTGCGCCTGCGCCGCTACGTGGCGCCGATGGTGGAGGTGAGCGAGGAACTGCAACGCCTGAGCTTCCCGTTCATCGACAAGAACATGCGCCCGTATTTCCGCGACGTGCAGATCCACGTGACACGGCAGATGGAGGACCTGGCCGGCATCCGCGACATCGCCAGCCAGACCATCGAGATCGGCATGCTGCTGGAATCGTCGCGGCAGAGCATCGTGCAGCGCAAGTTCGCCGCCTGGGCGGCGATCCTGGCGTTCCCTACGGCGATTGCCGGGATTTACGGGATGAACTTCCAGAACATGCCGGAGCTGGGCTGGCACTACGGCTATTTTGCGGTGCTGGGCGTGATCGGCTTGGGCTGTAGCGGGCTCTATGCCAGCTTCAAGAAATCGGGCTGGCTCTAGAAAGCCGGGGCCGCGTTGCGGCCCCCGGCCGTTACGCCGCGTCGTGCTTGCTGATCGGGTGCTGGATGAAGCGCAGCATCCACTCCCCGACCAGGTCCCCCTGGTGCTCGGTGGCCAGGCTGGCCACCGCCTTGTGGTACACCTCATCCCCTAGGTATTCCTGGCGCGCATCCAGCAGCGCACGGGAATAGTCATGGACGAATTCCGGGTGGCCCTGGAAGCACAGCACCTGGTCACCAATGTGATAGGCCGCGTTCGGGCAGAAGTCACTGGACGCAATCACCGTGGCCCCCTCGGGTAACTCGGTCACCTGGTCCTGGTGGCTGATCAGCAAGGTCAGTTCCGACACTTCCGGGTCCATCCACGGCGCATGGGCCGCCAGCGAATAGCGATGAATGCCCACGCCCCAGCCCTGTTCGGCGCGCTCGGCCTTGCCGCCCAGGGTCAACGCCAGCAGCTGGTGGCCGAAACACACCCCCAACAGCTTCTCGCCACGCTCGTACAGCTTCAGCAGGTAGGCCTTGAGGGTCTGGATCCACGGATCGGTACCAAAGGAATCAGCCTTGCTGCCGGTCACCAGGTACGCATCGAACACTTCCTCGTCGGCGGGGTAGTCGCCATTCATCACGTTGTACACACGAAACTCGGCGGCGATCGGCTGACGCGAGAAGAGCTGCTCGAACATCCTGCCGTAGCCCTGGTACTGCGCGATCAACTCCGGTCGCAGGACATCGGTTTCAAGGATGCAGATGCGTAACGACATAGGGATAGTCCTGAACGACATAGGTGGGAATCTGCTGTAGAGACTGACGCGAAAGGCACGTACAAGCAAGTAGGGCGCACTGACGAACGGTCACATTTCGTCGGCGCGCTGCTGGCACTTGCGCCACTGTCTAGCGAGAGGATGCCAGCCGGATGGCACATGGCCTCATAGCCAGATAAACCGATATCGTCAATTGTTAGAACAAAGGGTTCTCAAACATGGATGACGCACACCCTACTGTTGGTTGTATATCCACTTTCAAGAGGCAGGCAGTACCGGCGTCCACCCACGCCACTGCGATCAGCCCGAAGCTCGACAGGGAAGCCAAGGGGTATTCAGGAATAACAACAAGAAGGCGGTCCGCCATGTTCAGACAATCGAAAATTCGCCAAGCTGGGCTCATTCTCTTCGCCACGACTCTGCTGCTGATCCTGCCGAACCTGACACGCTTGTTTGGCTGATTGCCGCTGTGGCGTCAACAGGCAACGCACAGGTAACCTGCTGGCCTTGATGGTTGGAGATTACCCATGCGCCACTGCCTTGCACTGTTAGCGTTACTCCTGAGCCTGCCGCTGTCGGCGGCGCAACTGCACCTTGAACTGGGCTCCACGTCGCGCCAATGGAGCAGTGCCGAGCTGCTGGCGCATCCGCAGGCTCGGGAGATCAGCATCGACCAGGACGTGTCCTACCAGCGGCCCATGCATTATCGGGCGGTGCCGCTGGCCGTGCTGCTCGAGGGGGTGAACGCCTGCGACCATCTGCAGGCGGTGGCCCTGGACGGTTTTGCTGCCGAAATGCCCGCCGCGCCGCTGCTGCAGCGCGGGCCGGCACAGGCCTGGCTGGCCGTGGAAGACCCGGGCAAGCCGTGGCCGGCACTGGGCCAGGGCAAACCGAGTGCTGGGCCGTTCTACCTGGTGTGGACTGCACCGCAGGCAAGCGGCATCCGCCCGGAACAGTGGCCGTTCCAGATTGCCACGATTCGCAAGCTCGCCTCTGTCGAAGCGCGCTTTCCGGCGCTGCTGCCCGACCCCAAGCTGCCGGCCGACAGCCCGGTCCGCCAGGGCTTTGCCTTGTTCCAGCAAAACTGCCTGGCCTGCCACCGGCTCAACGGTGCCGGGGATGCGCAGCTGGGCCCAGACTTAAACGTGCCGCACAACCCGACCGAGTATTTCCAGCCGGGGTATCTACGGCAACTGATTCGTGACCCGCAGCGCCTGCGGCAGTGGCCGCAGGCGAAGATGCCGGCGTTTACGCAAAGCGTGTTGAGCGAAGCAGAGCTGGATAGCCTGCTGGCCTATCTGGCGCACATGGCCAAGCGCAAGCCTTGAGAGCGGCGTACACGGTTTCGCGGCTGGCCCGCTGGCACAGGATGACCGGTGAATTGCCCCGGGCCAGCTCCCTGGTTGAGCGGGCACACTCGCGAAGCAGGCAGCACAGAACGCTCAGGCGGTGACCCGCTCCTGCTTGACCCCCCACCCTTCCACCTCGCCACCATAGGGCGTGACCAGCTGCTCGAAGGCCTCTTCGAAGTCACCTATGCCACCGTGGGTGGCATACATGACCTTGCTCAGTTCCAGGTGCCAGGCACCGTCGTCCAGTTCCTTCACCTGGGCATTGAGGGACTCGCCGCGAAACTGGCCGGCGGCGCGACGGGCGCCAGCCTCGTCGGGGAACACCGCGTAGAACTCGATGGGGTGGATCTGGGTGAAGTCGAAACCGCCTGCTTTCATCTGGCGCAGGACGTTGCTGCTGATATCGTCGTTCTGGCTGCTCATGAATCGTCCTCCTGAATAATGCGATGGATAGACTTTCCGTGCACTACGCACCTGCCGGCAGCGGCCGGGCAGTTCGAGCTGATGCAAGACGCGAAGAGATGCGGTGCCAACCTGCGGAACAACAGGCACCTTCCACCAGCGTAGTGCCTGCCTCGGCACCACGCAAACGTACAGGTCAGGGCGCTTCGTGGATACTGGTGATAGTCACGCCGCTCTGCTCCTTGAGCCAGCGGGCAGTGGGAGAAATGGTGCGGTCCTGGAAGTCGTTGAGGTCCAGCTCATCCATCACCGGGAACAGGTGCGAGCGTATCGCGCGGGCGGCGTCCTCCTCACTGGGACGGTGCTCGGCATGCAGCACCAGCGAGGACGGTTCGCCTTTCTGGTCGGCAAAGATGACTTCCCACTCTTTCATTGAACGAGCCCTCTCAATTCAAGGAACACAGGTGTGTGATGCCTGAATAAATGACCTTGGGCCAAGAAGAATGTTCAGTCGGGGAGGTTTGAGGCGGGGCCATTGCCAGCAGGCCGGCCCCCACCGGGGGAGTGCACAGGTTGCGCACCATGCGCTGTACCGGTGGGCGCCGGCTTGCCGGCGAACAGGGCCGCAAGGCGGCCCTGACTGCAGCCTTACTTCGGGGTGCCGTGCACTACACCGGCGGTGTTATCCAGCAGGCTCTTGGTCGCCGTCTGGATATACGCCTCGAGCTTTTTCAGCATTTCCGGCTGATCCGGGCTTTCGATCAGCTCGGCCTTGAACTCGCGCCCCAGCTGGTAGCGGTACATGCGCGGGGTCATGTCCTTGGACTCGATCAGGATGCGGTCGCCCTGCACCAGGCCGACGATCTGTTCGCTGCCCGATGGCTTGATCATGCCCATGCCCTGGTCGCCCTCAGGCAGGTTGAGCAGGTCGCGGCCCCAGCACTGGTGGCGGGCCTGGCCACCCAGGCGGCCCATGATGGTCGGCACGATATCGACCTGGGTGCCCACGGTGTGGTTGACCGCGCCAAACTTCTCCTGGATGCCCGGGCCAATCAGCAGCAACGGCACGTTGAAGCGGCCCAGGTCCAGCTCGGTGACCTGCTGCTGGTTGCCAAAGCCATGGTCGCCGACGATGACGAACAGGGTTTCCTTGAAGTACGGCTGCTTGCGCGCCTTCTCGAAGAACTGGCCCAGCGCCCAGTCCGAATAACGCATGGCGGTGAGGTGCTCGTCCAGGCGGCCTTGCCCAGTGACTTTCTCTACCGGCAGGTCCTTGGGCAGCGCATACGGTGTGTGGTTGGACAGGGTCTGCAACAGTGCGTAGACCGGCTTCTTGCCGTCGTGCTTGGCCAGCTCTTCGGCGCCACGGTCGAACATGTCCTGGTCGGACACGCCCCAGGTTGGGTCGGAGAACACCGGATTGACGAAGTCGTTACGGCCAATGAAGGTGGTCATGCCCTGGTTGCCGAAGAACCCGGACTGGTTATCCCAGGCGAAGTCGCCGTTGTAGACGTACATGTCGTCGTAGTCGCGGGCGCTGAGCAAGGCCGGCAGGCCAGACAGCTTGTGGCCGCCTTCCGGGGTCTGCATCAGGTATTCGAAGCCTGGCAGGTTGGGGAAGCAGGCCATGGTGGCGAACATGCCCTGGTGGGTATGGGTGCCGTTGGAGAAGAAGCGATCGAACAGCAGGCCCTCTTTGGCCAGCTTGTCGAAGTACGGGGTGATGTTGTTGGGGCTGCCCAGCGCGCCCACCGAGTGGCCGGCAAAGCTTTCCATCAGGATTACCACCACGTTCTTGATCGGCAGGGTGCGCTCGGCCGGCGGCGTGAAGTCGCGGCGGATGGCAGCCTCGTCGGCGTCGACCAGCGTGTCGTTGGCGGTCAGCAGTTGCTCACGCACGCTTTGCGTGGCCACGTCCTGCGGCAGCACCGGCTTCCAGATGTTGGCGCGGTCCTCGCCGAAGCGGCTCTTGGCGGCATCGATCAGGGTCAGGGTGCCGTTCAGGCCCAGCTGGTTGACGAAGTTGGAATCGGTGGTGAAGGCATCACCCCAGCGCATCGGCGGGCCCTGGCGCAGGGTGCCACGCGCGGCGACCACGGCCACCAGCAGGATCACCATGAACACGGCCAGGCGGTTGTACCACGGTGCCACGCGGCGCTGCAGGGTGACTTCGCCGTTGCCAGCGCCGCGGGTGATGCGGTCGATGCCCTTGAACAGCAGGCTCAGCAGCCAGGTACCGAACAGCCAGGCCAACAGGTAGCGCACCACCGGGAAGCCGTACCAGAGCATGCTCAGCACGGTTTTCGGGTCTTCCTTGATGTACTGGAAGACCAGGCCGTTGAGGCGCTGGTGGAACTCGCGGTAGAAGTCCATTTCCATCAGGCCGAGGAACATCACCACGCTCGCGCTGATGGTCAGCCACAAGCGGAACACCCCGCGCCGGGCCATGGCCCAGGGGCTGAGGATGGCCAGCAGCAGCGGAATACTCAGGTACACCACCACCCGCAAGTCGAAGCGCAGGCCGTTGAGGAAGCCTTCGGCGACAGTCGCATATGGGGTTTCGCCGATCATGTCGCTGTTGTAGACCAGCAGCGCCAGGCGCACGAGGCTGAGCATCAGCATGATCACCAGGCCGCTGAGCAGCGTGTAGGCCAGGTGGGATTTCAGGGTCGGCGGGAACGGCGCTCGCGCGCCCCGTTGCTTCAAGGCGTCAGGGTTGGCCATGAATGGGAAGGTCCTAGGATTGCGGTTTGCGGAGATGGCGCAGGTGTGAACCAACGCAGCATGGTGCGGGTGCGAATTCTGTTTAACCCAATGTGAAAATTTTGTCACGGGGGTGTTGCCGGTTTTGTCCGTTGCGGCGCTCAGATACGCACATTTCCCCGCGGCCCGGCTATCGCCCAGATCACCAGCCCCACTACCGGCAACAAGGCGATCAGCAGGATCCACAGCACCTTGATACCCACCTCGCTGGCACTTCTGACTACATTGAGAATGGCCCAGATATCCAGCGCCAGGATGATCAGCCCGACCAGGCTGTTGAACATCGACCCCATGGCAAAACTCCTGTCAAAGGCTTTGCTGCACAGCATAGCCAGCTATCACGTCGATAGAAGGGAATCCTTGGCCGTTTGCGCGGGTCACTGCATAAACTGGCCCATCCACTGATTTCGAGGTTGCCATGCCACCCGCACACACCCACAGCATCGTCCCGCCGTCAGGCATCAGTGCCTGGCGCCAGCAGATCAACAACAGCCCGTGGGTCGGCGCCGGCCTGGCGCTGAGCCTGCTGGCGGTGCTGGTATTGCTGGGGGCAAGCCTGTGGAACGCGATCCACGGCGACCATGCTCAGCACCTGCACCTGGCGGCGCTGGGCGGGCTGTCCGGCTTCGGCGCGACCGCCCTGGGTGCGGTGCTGGCGGTGGTACTGCGTGACGTCAGCACGCGCAGCCAGGACGTGATGCTGGGCTTTGCCGCCGGCATGATGCTGGCAGCCAGTTCGTTCTCACTGATTCTGCCGGGCCTGGACGCTGCCCGGGAAATCACCGGCAATGGCCCTGCTGCGGCCCTTACCGTAGTGGTGGGCATGGGCCTGGGCGTGCTGCTGATGCTCGGCCTGGACCGTTTCACTCCGCACGAGCATGAGCGCGTCGGTGTGGCCGGGCCGGAAACCGAACGGTTCAGCCGGGTGTGGCTGTTCGTGCTGGCGATCACCCTGCATAACCTGCCCGAAGGGATGGCGATTGGCGTGAGTTTCGCCAACGGTGACATGAACATCGGCCTGCCGCTGACCACCGCCATCGCCATCCAGGACATCCCCGAAGGCCTGGCCGTGGCCCTGGCCTTGCGGGCCACGGGTTTGTCGAACCTGAAAGCGGCCCTGGTGGCGATCGGGTCGGGGCTGATGGAGCCGCTGGGCGCAGTGATCGGCCTGGGCATCTCGACCGGCTTTGCCCTGGCCTACCCGATCAGCATGGGCCTGGCGGCGGGAGCGATGATCTTCGTGGTGAGCCATGAGGTGATTCCCGAAACCCACCGCAACGGGCACCAGACCACGGCGACCCTGGGGCTGATGGGTGGGTTTGCGGTGATGATGTTTCTGGATACGGCGCTGGGCTGAAGTCATCAGCGGCCTGGGCCGGCCTCTTCGCGGATAAATCCGCTCCTGCAAGGATATCAACGGGCCTGCAGGAGCGGATTCATCCGCGAAGGGGCAAAAGGTGCCATCAGACGTGTACCGCTACCTTCAACGCCTCCAGGGCTGGCTCGACCTTGATGCCCACTTCCGCCCCCAGCTCCAGCACCCGTGCCAGGTCGTTCTGCCCCACCATCACCATCTGCAGCTCGTCATCCAGCAACTGGCTGAAATTGAGCAGTACATAACCCCCTGCTTCTTTGTTCAGCGCGCCCATTTGCACCTGGATACGGTTGAGCGCGGTCAGCGGCTCGGTGCGGGCCAGCTGCTTGGGCTTGAGGGTGAACGGTACGCTCTGGTCGAACGAAGCACTGATCTGCTCGAACAGCTCCTGGTAGCTGTCGGCCTGGAACACCACGGTGTCCGGCAGGCTGCCCAGCACCACCCATTCGCCCAGCGGGATAGGGAAGCTGTCGTCGTAGTTGATGTCAGGGTTGGCGGCGAGGAAGGCAGCCGGGTCGGCGTAGGCCTGGGCGGCTTCGTCGGCGATGCGCTCGATGTCCTCCTCGCGCATGCAGCCAGCGCCAATGAGGCTGATGAATTCGAGCAACTGAGTTTTCATGAAAGGGGCCTGCGACGGGTGAAAAGTCGCCAAGGATAGCCGCAAACGCCCCCTTGCGGTTAGCCGGCCAGCGCTTGCAGCCGTGCTGCGGTATCCACTGCGCCCATGGTTTGCGCCGCCATCAGTGCGGTGGCGCCGCGGACATCCTGGCGCGCCGGGTCGGCGCCCTGGGCCAGCAGGTAATCGAGGATTTCGCCGCGGTTGAACATGGCCGCCAGCATCAAGGCGGTGCGGCCATCCTGCGCGGCGGCATCCACCGGCACGCCATGCTCGAGCAGCAGGCGGATCATGGCCAGATCGCCCTTGAACGCGGCGCCGGCGATGGGCAACTGGCCGTTGTCATTGGCAATCAGCGGGTCGGCGCCGTGTGCCAACAGCACCCGCACGGCGTCGTGATGACCGTGGTAGCTGGCCAGCATCAGCAAGGTGTCGCCCTTGTGATTGCGCAGGTTGGCCGGCAGGCCGCTGGCCAGCAGGCGCCCGAGCATGTCGGCATCGCCCTGGCGGGCACGGTCGAATACCTGCTCGGCGAATGCGGCCGCCTCGTCTTCGCTCATGGTGGTGGGTGCGGTTTGGGTGGACATCGGGAACCTCCTGGCATCAAACATTGCCCAAGTGTTTGTCAGGCCCCGGTTGCCGGTCAAAGGTTCAGTTTCTATCGAGCCGATAGGCAACAGGCGCACCGTGCAAAATGCACTGTGCAAAATGCACGACCTTGCAGATTGCACGGCCGACCGCTTCCACAACTATACTAAGCCTCTGATTTTAAACGATTTTTCCAAAACAAAACTCTTGGCACGCTCACTGCAATCTACCTGTTCACGATTGCTACCAAACCTGCCAGGAGTTGATATGGACCTCATCCAGGAAAAGTTCGTCTCGGTATTTCCGGCCTACCAGGTCACTACCCAGCCCCGCCCGGACGGCGGCATCCTGCTGACCCTGCGCGCGGCCGACGGCAAGGTGACCCGTCGGGTGCTGACCTATGGCCAACTGCATAGCGCCGAACAGCTGTCGTGGGCGATCAGCGCCATTCGCCGTGACCTGGCCGAGCAGGCCAGCGAGTTGCCGGTGATTTCCATGCTGCAGAGCCAGCAGCGCTTTGCCTTGCCAACTTACCGCTGAGTCTTGGGTTGGCGTTACCGGCCGCTTCGCGGGCTAGCCCGCGAACGGGCCGGTAATACCCTCACAACTCGTCGATACCAAGAAACGCCCTGGCGCTTTCATCCCCGGTAAAACGTGGCTGCGCACCTTGCTCGCTGGCATACAGGCGCAACGCCAGGCAAAACGGCGTATCGCCCAGTTCCACCCAGCGCCGGATCCCCGCCGGCACCACCAGCTGGTCGCCCTTCTCGCACAGCAGCGAATACACCCAGTCGCCCGCACGCAGGCCAACCTGGGCACGCCCGCTGATCACGGCAAATACCTCTTCAGCGTCATGCACGTGTTCAACGCGTAGGTCTACCTGCGCCGGGTCGGCACCGTCACGGTTGAGCACCACGAAGGCCTTGCTGCCATGCGCTGTCATCAACCGGTCCAGGTGCTCCCGGCAGGCGCCCAGCACCTCTTCGTGGGCCGAGCCCGGGCGCACCCGCAGGCCAGGTTCGGCATGGGCAAATCGCACGCCCTGTTCGGCCAGGGTGGCGGCGATGTCATCGTGATGGGTCAGCACCTTGTTCGGCAGTTCCGGGCTGGAAGTGTAGAAAACGCTGAGAATGCTCATCAGGGGCGGGTCCTGGTCGGTTGCGAACAAAAGGCAATGATAACGGCTGCGGCCAAGGCTGCGGCACTGGCCATACCAAAGGTGAAGGTGGGCCCCAGCAGGTTCCAGCTATAGCCCGAATACAACGCCCCCAGCGCCCCGCCAGTGCCGGACAGTGCCGCATACAGTGCCTGGCCCTGGCCCTGCTGACGGGCGCCGAAGCTGGCCTGGACGAAGGCGATGCTGGCGGCGTGGAAGCAGCCGAAGGTGGCCGCATGCAGCAGCTGGGCGAACACCAGGACTGCCGGCTCGCCGGCCAGGTTACCCAGCAACAGCCAGCGCAGCGCCGCCAGCACGAAGCTGGCCAGCAGCACCCGCTGCACGGAAAAGCGCGCGAATACCCGGCTCATGAACATGAACACCAGCACTTCGGCCACCACGCCAAGGGCCCACAACAAGCCGATGGCACCGCGGCTGTAGCCCAGGTGTTCGAGGTGCAGGGTGAGGAAGGTGTAGTACGGCCCGTGGCTGAGTTGCATCAACGCCACGCAGGCATAGAATGCGATCACCCCGGGGGCACGCAACTGCTGCAGGAAGCCGCCGGCGCTGCGGCGCTCGCCCTGCTCCAGCGGCTGTGCATTGGGCACCCACAGGCTGGCGGCGACGATCCCGGCCATGATCGTGACCAGGGCCACCGGGTAGATATCCAGGCTCAGCCACTCGAACAGCCGGCCCAGGCCGACCACGGTGAGGATGAAGCCAATCGAGCCCCACAGGCGTACCTGGCTGTAGCGGGCGGTTTGCCCGTGCAGGTGGGCCAACGTGATGACCTCGAACTGGGGCAGCACCGCGTGCCAGAAGAACGCATGCAGGGCCATGACCAGCGCCAGCCAGGCATAGCTCTTGCCAAAGAAGATCAGGGCGAAGGTGGCCAGGGTCGACAGCGCGCCCAGGCGCACGATCAGCAGGCGCTGGCCGGTGCGATCGCCCAGCCAGCCCCACAGGTTGGGGGCGACGCAACGCATCAGCATGGGGATGGCCACCAGCTCGCCGATACGCGCCGCAGAGAAGCCCAGGTGGTCGAAGTACAGCGCCAGGAACGGCGCGGTGGAACCGAGCAGGGCGAAGTAGAACAGGTAGAAGCTGGACAGGCGCCAGTAGGGGATTGGTTGCTGCATGGGATGCCCTTGTGGGGACCTGGGCCGGCCTCTTCGCGGGCGCGCCCGCTCCCACAGGGAACCCACAGACTCTGAAAGCGGCGATGAACCTGTGGGAGCGGGCATGCCCGCGAAGAGGCCGGTACTGGCGAATCAGAGCTGGCCCAGCACCGGGGTATTCACCTTCACATCGGCATTCTGCGCACGGTGGCGCAGCAGGTGGTCCATCAGCGCAATGGCCATCATCGCCTCGGCGATCGGCGTGGCACGGATACCCACGCAAGGGTCGTGGCGGCCTTTGGTGATGACGTCCACCGGGTTGCCGTCGATGTCGATGGAGCGGCCCGGGGTGGTAATGCTGGAGGTTGGTTTCAGCGCCAGGTGGGCAACGATCGGCTGGCCCGAAGAGATGCCGCCGAGGATGCCGCCCGCGTTGTTGCTGAGGAAGCCTTGCGGGGTCAGCTCGTCACGGTGCTCGGTACCGCGCTGGGCCACGCTGGCGAAACCGGCGCCGATTTCCACGCCCTTGACTGCGTTGATGCTCATCAGCGCGTGGGCCAGCTCGGCATCCAGGCGGTCGAAGATCGGCTCGCCCAAGCCCGGCATCACACCTTCGGCGACCACGGTGATCTTGGCGCCTACCGAGTCCTGGTCACGGCGCAGCTGGTCCATGTAGGCCTCCAGCTCCGGCACCTTGCTCGGGTCGGGGCAGAAGAAGGCGTTCTGTTCCACCGACTCCCAGCTCTTGAACGGAATCTCGATCGGCCCCAGCTGGCTCATGTAGCCACGCACGATGATGCCCTGGGTGGCCAGGTACTTCTTGGCGATGGCGCCAGCGGCCACGCGCATGGCGGTTTCGCGGGCCGAGCTGCGGCCACCGCCGCGGTAGTCGCGGATGCCGTACTTGTGGTGATAGGTATAGTCGGCGTGGGCCGGGCGGAACAGGTCCTTGATCGCCGAGTAGTCCTTGGACTTCTGGTCGGTGTTGCGGATCAGCAGGCCGATCGAGCAGCCGGTGGTGCGGCCTTCGAACACGCCGGAGAGGATCTCCACCTCGTCGGCTTCCTGGCGCTGGGTGGTGTGCCGGCTGGTGCCGGGCTTGCGCCGGTCGAGGTCGTGCTGCAGGTCGGCCAGGGAAATTTCCAGGCCCGGTGGGCATCCATCGACAATGGCGACCAACGCCGGGCCATGGCTCTCGCCAGCGGTGGTGACAGTGAACAGCTTGCCGTAGGTATTGCCGGACATGGACGCTCCGCGAGATCTGCCTGAAGTGAACGAAAGCGGCAGTATACAGATGGATTGCCTGCCTGTGCTGGGCATCGTGAACCCGTGGCAGCGGGTTTACCGGCGAAGAGGCCGAGCCTGCCCTGCACAGGCCGAGAACCTTCCCGTGGACATAGGGTCAAACTGACATCTCCCCACTGTAGTACCGCATGATGTCGCGCCTCGTCGCTTTGTTGTTCCTGCTGTGCACCAGCCTGGCCCAGGCCGCCCCCACCGTGCTGCAACGCCCGATCGACCTCGATACCGGCCAGGGTGTGCTGCACGGCAGCCTGCTGCTGCCACTGCAGGCCACCCCGCCGCCAGTGGTGCTGATCATCGCAGGCTCCGGCCCCACCGACCGCGACGGCAACAACCCGGCCTCGGGCCGGGTCGACAACCTCAAGCGCCTGGCCCTGCTGCTGGCCAACGAACACATCGCCAGCGTGCGCTACGACAAGCGCGGGGTCGCTGCCAGCCAGCCGGCCACCCCCGACGAGCGTGACCTCAGCGTGGAGCGCTACGTGGCCGACGTGGTCGCCTGGAGCCACAAGCTGAAGGCCGACCCACGCTTTGGCCCGCTGATCCTGGTCGGCCACAGCGAAGGTGCGCTGATCGCCAGCCTGGCCGCCGAGCAGGCCGGTGCCAGCGCGGTGATTACCTTGGCCGGCAGTGGCCGGCCGCTGGCCGAAGTGCTGCGCGAACAGCTGGCCCAGCGCCTGCCGCCAGCGCAACTGGCCGGTGGCAGCGCCCTGCTCGACCGCCTGCAGGCCGGGCAAACCAGCCTGGAAGTGCCGGCACCGCTGCGCCAGGTGTTCCGCCCCAGCGTGCAGCCCTACCTGATTTCGCTGTTCCGGCAGAGCCCGGCCGCGGCGTTTGCCCGCCTGCCCATGCCGGCACTGATCGTGCAGGGGCGCAACGACGTGCAGGTGGACGTGGACGACGCCGAGCGGCTGAAGGCGGCCAAGCCGGATGCCCAGCTGGTACTGATCGACGGCATGAACCATATGTTGCGCATCAGCCCCAAGGGCATGAGCCAGCAGCGCGACAGCTACCTCAACCCCGAGCTGCCGCTGGCGCGCGAGCTGGGTGAGCGGATCGTGACGTTCATCCAGCATTTGCCTTCGGCGTGAGGTAAACGGGCTCAGGTCTCGGGTATGCCTGCCGATACAGCGGGCATAGCCGAGGACAAGCCCTGATGACCACCACCCCCGCCGCCGCAGAGCCGGCCGAAGAATCCCAGGAAAGCCCGGCCCTGCCTTGGGCCGAGCTGAGCGTCGAACACTTCCAGCTGCTGCGCCTGGCTGCCCTGCCTACCGATCGCAGCACCGGCGCACGGCCGCTGCGCTTCGTGCAGTTCGGCTATGCCGAGCGCCACGACAAGGCCCACAGCCTGCTGCGCATGGAAATAAAACTGCCAGGCCAGAAGGTGCACAAGGAACAGAACCGCCTGGACATCCGCGTCGACCATGGCGAACGACTGGTACGCATTGGTGCCGAAACCGGCCTGCAACTGGAACCCTTGAACCGTGGCCTGGGCCGTTTCCTGCTGGCCCAGGCCGTGCAGTGGCTGCAGCGCAAGTGGTCGCATTACCGGGTCGAGGGCATGGCGCTGCCGAGCAAGGATGCGCTGAACGAAGACTCGCGCCTGCGCCGCGACCACTGCCTGCGCGGGGTCGGCATCGAGGTGGAGTATGAAGACGGCCAGCACCTGAAAGGCCGTACCGTGGAAACCACGGTGAGCCAGCTCAAGGGGGCCTGGAACAGCGAGCACGTGCAGCGGGTGGAGATCCTCGATGCGGCCAGCCTGCTGCAGCAGGCGGACCAGCAGTTGCAGGAAAAAGAAGCGCAACTGCGTGAGCGCGACGAACGCGTTGCCAAGTACCAGCGCGAAGACAGCGGCTTGCGCTTTACCATCACCTGCCTGGTGGCCTTTGCGGTGTTCCAGGCGGGGTTGCTGATCTGGATTGCCACGCGCTGACAGCGCGCCGCCTGGCCTTTGGCGCTCGGTGGGAATTGGGCCGCTTTGCGGCCCATCGCGACACAAGGCCGCTCCTACAGGAGACCGCGTAGCACCGGGATGACGGTATCCCTGCAGGAGGAATTGGGCCGCTTTGCGGCCCATCGCGACGCAAGGCCGCTCCTACAGGAGACCGCGTAGCACCGGGATGACGGTATCCCTGTAGGAGCGGCCTTGTGTCGCGATGGGCTGCAACGCAGCCCCAATGAATCAGACCCGGGCCTTGAACAGCTGCTGATGCTGGCGGCACTGCTCGGCAGTCAGCATGAACACCCCATGCCCGCCGCGCTCGAACTCCAGCCAGGCGAAGTCCACCTCAGGGTACAACGCCTCGACATGCACCTGGCTGTTGCCCACCTCGACAATCAGCAAGCCCTTGTCGGTCAGGTGGTCGGCCGCTTCGGCCAGCATGCGCCGCACCAGGTCCAGGCCGTCGTTGCCGCACGCCAGGCCCAGCTCGGGCTCATGGTGGTACTCGGCCGGCATGTCGTCGAAATCCTCGGCATCAACATACGGCGGGTTGGACAGGATCAGGTCGAAACGCTGCCCTGGCAAACCGGCAAAGCCATCGCCCTGCACGGTGTACACGCGCCCGTCCAGGCCATGCCGCTCGATGTTCTGGTTGGCCACTTCAAGTGCGTCGAACGACAGGTCGGCCAACACCACCTCGGCGTTGGGGAAGACGTCGGCGGCAACGATACCGATGCAGCCAGAACCGGTGCACAGGTCGAGAATGCGCGCCGGCTCGCTGGCCAGCCACGGTTCGAAGCGTTTCTCGATCAGCTCGCCAATCGGCGACCGCGGCACCAGCACACGCGGGTCGACGATGAACGACATGCCGCAGAACCAGGCCTCGCCCAGCAGGTAGGCAGCCGGCACGCGCTCTTCGATACGGCGCTTCAGCAGGTGCTGCAGGCGCACCCGCTCATCGTCCTCGAGGCGGCAGTCCAGGTAGCTGTCGGCCACCTCCCACGGCAGATGCACTGCGCCCAGCACCAGCAGGCGGGCCTCGTCCCAGGCGTTGTCGGCACCGTGGCCGAAGAACAGGTCGTGCTCGTGGAAGCGGCTGACCGCCCAGCGGATGTAGTCGCGCAGCGTGCGCAGACGGGATGTGATCACGGGGTACTCCTAATTCAGACCGGACAAAAGTCTAACAGCCCCGACCGCACATTTGTTCCCTTGGATCGCCTGCCGGCCGGCCACAGGCCAGTAATCATGCCGCTTACATTGTCAACCATTCCCATTGGCGCCAAGGCAGGGGAGAATAGGTATACAAAAGCCCTATCCAAGGAGCCCTTGATGTCCGTTCCAACCACGATGTTCCGCCTCACTGGCCGCGATTACCCGCCGGCCAAGCTGAGCCACGCCAGCCTGATCATCATCGATGCGCAAAAGGAGTACCTCAGCGGGCCCCTGGCGCTGTCGGGCATGGACGAGGCCGTGGCCAACATCGCCAGGTTGCTCGACGCCGCGCGCAAGAGCGGCCGTCCGATCATCCATGTTCGCCACCTGGGCACCGTCGGTGGCCGCTTCGACCCACAGGGGCCGGCCGGCCAGTTCATTCCGGGGCTGGAGCCGCTGGAAGGCGAAATCGTCATCGAAAAGCGCATGCCCAACGCGTTCAAGAACACCAAGCTGCACGAGACCCTCCAGGAACTGGGCCACCTGGACCTGATCGTATGCGGTTTCATGAGCCATTCCAGTGTCAGCACCACCGTGCGCCGGGCCAAGGACTATGGTTACCGCTGCACCCTGGTGGAAGATGCTTCGGCGACCCGCGACCTGGCATTCAAGGATGGGGTGATCCCGGCCGCGCAGATTCACCAGTGCGAAATGGCCGTGATGGCCGACAACTTCGCTTGCGTGGCCCCTACCGCCAGCCTGATCTGAACGCGATAAAGGGCCCCAGGTCGAATTCCGGATATCCACAGAGGAGAGCGGAATGAAGCTCAAAGGCAGTTTCGACGCCAAGCGCCTGCGCCCGCGCGAACCGCGCAACTGGGGGGCGCGGCTGGCGGCTGGCCTGGCGGCCCTGTTGGCCACCCTGGGCGTGCTGCTGGCAATGGCCGGTGTCGCCGGCCTGCTGGGCAACTACCCTGCCCTGGCGGAACTCAATGCCAACAAGCCGTTGTCCGGCGTGTTGAGCGTGGCTGGCTTGCTGTTGCTGTGGCTGGGCGTGCGCTTCTGGCGCCGCAGCCGCATTCGCCTGCGGCGTGGGCGCGAGCTGAACCTGGCGCCACACCTGATGAAAAAGCACGATTGACCGCTACGCTACGTACGCGGCCTTTGTAGGAGCGGCCTTGCGTCGCGAAAGGGCCGCAACGCGGCCCCGCAGATGTAAGCGCGAAGCTGGATTCCCGAGGGGCGCTTCGCCCCCCTTCCCGACGCAAGGCCGCTCCCACAAAAGGCCAGGCAGGCCCGACATGGCTGCATACCGCTCTGCAGTCGCGTAAACTACGCCGCCCACGTGGAGGCATCATGCAAGACGACGATTTTTCCCTGTTCAAGGCCGAAGTGCGCGGTGTGAAACCGATCAAGCACGACCGCGCCGAAGTCGGCAAACCCAAGGCCGACCGCCAGCAGCTGGCCGGCCTGCGCCAAGCGGCGACGGTGCGCAGTGACAAGGCCCTGGTGATCGACGGCATGTCCGACCAGTTCGTCATCGACGTTGGCGCCGAGGATGAACTGCTGTGGCGTCGCGACGGTGTGCAGGAAGGCCAGTTGCGCAAGCTGAAGCTGGGGCAGATTCCGTTCGAAGGCAGCCTGGACCTGCACGGCATGACCGTGGAAAAGGCCCGCGAAACCCTCTGGGACTTCATCGCCGAAGCCACCAGGCTGGAAGTGCGCTGCGTACGCGTAACCCACGGCAAGGCCGCACGCCTGGACGGCAAGCGCCCGATGATCAAGAGCCACGTCAACACCTGGTTGCGCCAGCACCCGCAGGTACTGGGTTTCGCCTCGTGCAGCGCCCGCCACGGCGGCACTGGCGCGGTGTATGTGATGCTCAAGCGAACCATGCTCGAAGGCCGCGACGAATAACGCCGCGCTTGCAGCGCCGCCCTCGCCGCCGTACCCTTCGTTTTTGCGATTTTTTCCCACAGGTAGATCCATGTCCCTGGAACAGAACTACACCGAGATCCTCAGCCAGCTGGGCGAGGACGTCTCCCGTGAGGGCCTGCTCGACACGCCCAAGCGGGCTGCAAAGGCGATGAAGTACCTTTGCCGCGGTTATGAGCAAACACTGGAAGAAGTCACCAACGACGCGCTGTTCAGCTCCGACAACAGCGAAATGGTGCTGGTCCGGGACATCGAGCTGTATTCGATGTGCGAACACCACATGCTGCCGTTCATCGGCAAGGCCCACGTTGCGTACCTGCCCAAGGGCAAGGTCCTGGGCCTGTCGAAGGTGGCGCGCATCGTCGACATGTACGCCCGCCGCTTGCAGATCCAGGAAAACCTCAGCCGCCAGATCGCCGAGGCCGTGCAGCAGGTCACCGGTGCGGCAGGTGTCGCCGTGGTCATCGAAGCCAAGCACATGTGCATGATGATGCGCGGTGTCGAGAAACAGAACTCGACCATGATCACCTCGGTGATGCTGGGTGAGTTCCGCGAAAACGCCGCCACCCGCAGCGAGTTCCTCAGCCTGATCAAGTGATTGGCTGCCGTCCCCAAGCCGACCCTGCGGGTCGGCTTTTTCATGTTCAGGAGTTGCCCATGATCGTCAAAGCCCTGCGGGTTGGCCTCGGCCAGCTCATCGTGTTCGCCGACTGGCTTAGCCGCCCAGCCAAGCGCAAGCGCGACGCCGCCGCCCAGGCCCGCGTCGAACAGGCGGCCAAGGGCCTGGCGCTGTACCAGTTCCATGCCTGCCCGTTCTGCGTCAAGACCCGGCGCACCCTGCACCGCCTGAACGTGCCGGTGGCGCTGCGCGATGCCAAGAACGACCCGGTACACCGCCAGGCCCTGGCAGAAGGCGGCGGCCGAGTGAAAGTGCCGTGCCTGCGCATTGAAGAAGCCGGCAAGGTGACCTGGATGTATGAGTCCAAGGCCATCATTGCCTACCTGGACGAGAGGTTCGCTGCCCTGTAGGAGCGGCCTCGCGTCGCGAAAGGGCCGCAAAGCGGCCCCGACAGTTTACGCGGCGAAGCTGCAAACCCGGGGCGCTTCGCCCCCCTTTCGCGACACCAACCGCAGTTCACGGGCAGGCACAGCCTCAGCGCGGGTCAACCCACCATCGGCACATGCCGCGGGTGGCTGCTGACCCGCTCCAGCCAGGCCCTCACTGCCGGGTAATCGGCCAGGTCGAAGCCCCCCTGATGCGCCACGTGGGTATAGGCATACAACGCCACATCGGCAATCGAGTACTGCTCACCGACCAGGTACGGCGTCATCTGCAACTGCCGCTCCATCACCCTCAGTGCCTTGTACCCGCCCTTGTGCAGCTTGCGGTACTCCTCCACGCGATCATCCGGCAAACCGAGGTAGAACTGGATGAAACGCGCCACGGCAATGTACGGCTCATGGCTGTACTGCTCGAAGAACTGCCACTGCAACACCTGGGTGCGCAGGCGCGGCTCGACCGGCAGGAACTCGCTGCCATCGGCCAGGAAGTTGAGAATGGCGTTGGACTCCCACAGGTAGCTGCCGTCTTCCAGCTGCAGTACCGGCACCTTGCCGTTGGGGTTCATGGCCAGAAACTCGGGCGTTTCCGTCTCGCCCTTGAGAATGTCCACCGGGTGCCACTCATACGGCCGGCCCAGCAGGCTCAACATCAGCTTGATCTTGTAGCAATTGCCCGACTGGTAGTCGCCATAGACCTTGTACATCGCCCCTTCACTCCCCAAGCAGTTGTGCATTTGCGCCCAATAGTTGGCGACTGTACGGCTAAAAGCAATGGCCGCTGTATGGCAAGGATCAATCTTGCTCGCTGTAGTCTGAAAAAACTGCTTACACCTTTACAAGGATTTTGTTCATGACCGATGCCACTTCCGCTCGCCTGCGGCCACTGGCGGACAGCTCCCCGTCGGCGATCGTCGCCGGCTTCATCGCCATGCTCACCGGCTATACCAGTTCGCTGGTATTGATGTTCCAAGCTGGCCAGGCGGCCGGGCTGACCACAGCGCAGATTTCCTCGTGGATCTGGGCGTTGTCGATCGGCATGGCGGTGTGCAGCATCGGCCTGTCGCTACGCTACCGCACGCCAATCACCGTGGCCTGGTCGACCCCGGGTGCCGCCCTGTTGATCACCAGCCTGGGTGGCGTCAGCTATGGCGAAGCGATTGGCGCCTACATCACCTGCGCTGTCCTGGTGCTGATCTGTGGCCTGACCGGCAGCTTCGAGCGCCTGGTCAAACGCATCCCGGCTTCGCTGGCGTCGGCGCTGCTGGCGGGCATCCTGTTCAAGATCGGCAGCGAAATCTTCGTGGCCGCCCAACACCGCACCTTGCTGGTGCTGGGCATGTTCTTCAGCTACCTGCTGGTCAAGCGCCTGTCGCCGCGCTACTGCGTGCTGGCCGCGCTGCTGGTGGGCACGACATTGTCCGGCGCCCTGGGCCTGCTGGACTTCAGCGGCTTCCGCCTGGAGGCTGCCACGCCGGTGTGGACCACGCCGAGCTTCTCCCTGGCGGCGACCATCAGCATTGGCATTCCGCTGTTCGTGGTGGCGATGACCTCGCAGAACATGCCGGGTGTGGCCGTACTGCGCGCCGACGGCTACCAGGTGCCGGCCTCGCCGCTGATCTCGGCCACCGGCTTTGCCTCGCTGCTGCTGGCACCGTTTGGTTCGCATGGGGTCAACCTGGCGGCGATCAGCGCGGCGATCTGCACCGGGCCACATGCCCATGAAGACCCGGCCAAACGCTACACCGCGGCGGTGTGGTGCGGGATTTTCTATGGCATTGCCGGGGTGTTCGGCGCGACCTTGGCGGCACTGTTTGCGGCGCTGCCAAAAGAGCTGGTGCTGTCGATTGCGGCGCTGGCACTGTTCGGCTCGATCATGAACGGGTTGACCGTGGCCATGAGCGAGGCGCGTGAGCGGGAGGCGGCGTTGATCACCTTCATGGTCACGGCTTCGGGGTTGACCTTGTTCTCCATCGGCTCGGCGTTCTGGGGGATTGTGGCGGGGGTACTGACCTTGATGATTCTGAACCCGCGCAGGGTCTGACGGTATTTGTTGCCTGTACTGGCCTCTTCGCGGGTAAACCCGCTCCCACAGGGATCACACAATATTCAGCATTGTGGTATTCCTGTGGGAGCGGGTTTACCCGCGAAGGGGCCGGTACAGGCAACACAAGCCCCAGGCCCAGATCACAACCTGAAATGCCCCACCATCCCCTTCAGGTCGGTGCCCAACTGCGCCAGCTCGACACTCGACCGGGCATTGTCCTGCATTGCCAGGGCCGCCTGGTCGGCACTGCTGCGGATCTGCGTGACGCTGCGGCTGATCTCTTCGGCCACTGAACTCTGCTGCTCGGCCGCTGCGGCAATCTGCTGGTTCATCTGCTGGATCAACGACACCGCTGCAGCAATGCTGCCCAGCGCGCTTTCGGTCTGCAATGCATCGGCAACTGCCAGGCGCACCAACTCGGTACTACCACGAATCTGCGCCACCGACTGCTGGGCATTGCCGCGCAGGCTGGCAACCAAGGTCTCGATCTGCTCGGTAGACTGCCGGGTACGCCGCGCCAGCGCACGCACCTCATCAGCCACCACGGCAAAACCACGCCCCTGCTCACCTGCACGGGCCGCTTCGATAGCCGCATTGAGCGCCAGCAGGTTGGTCTGTTCGGCCACGCTCTTGATCACTTCCAGCACGTCGCCAATGGTGTGAATCTCGGCACTGAGGCTGTCGATACCGGCGCTGGCCGTTTCCGCCGCCGCCGCCAGCTGCTCGATGCGCTGCATGCTCTGGCGCACCACCTGCTGCCCGGAATCGACCTTTTCGTCCGCCGCCTGGGCCGCCTGCGCCGCCTCCTCGGCGTTGCGCGCAACATCGTGGACGGTGGCGGTCATCTGCTGCATGGCGGTCGCCACCTGTTCGGTTTCGTCCTTCTGGCTACCCACCTCGCGGTTGGTCTGCTCGGTTACCGCCGACAGCGCCTGGGCATTACCGGCCAGTTGCTCGATACCCTGCTGCAAACCGCTGACGATGCCCGACAGGCCCTCGGCCATCTGCTGCATGGCCTGCATCAGCTGCCCTACTTCATCACGGCGTGGCGCCTGGGCGTCGAAGCCCAGCTCACCGGCGGCAATGCGCTGGGCGCGGGCAATCACATGCCTGAGCGGGCCGACCACGGCGCGGGTGATCAACCAGGCAGCCAACACACCGACCAACAGCGCCAGCGCCGTCGCCACGCCAATGGCCACGGCGTTTCGCTGCAGTTCGCCCTGTAGCGCCTGCTCCTGCCCCAGGTAGGCCTGGTCGACGCGCCCGGTGACCTGCTCGGCACTGGCCTGCAACTGCGCCTTCAGGCCCTGCTCGCGGGCCAGCTGGTCAGTGTATTCGTTGAGTTTCTCCGAGAAGCTGCCGATGTGCCCCGCCACTTCGCCCAGCACGCTCTGGTAGCCAGCATCGCTGACCGCGCCCTGCAGCTGGCCGACCAGGCTGGCGGCCTCGACGGTCTGGGCAATGCGCTCCTGGCTGACGCCTTCTTCACCCTTGCGGCTTTTTTCCAGGCGTACCCGCGCTTCGTCCATGGCCTGCAGCATCAGCCGCGAAACCTGCGCCACTTGCGCGGCCTGCTCCAGGAACTCGCCGCCCTGCTGCCCTTGCGACTGCTTGAGGGTGTACACGCCATCGTCGGCCAGGCCGGCCTGCAGCACATCGAGGTTGTTGGCCACGCTGGACACCGACCAGCTGGCCATGTCCAGTGCCAGCTCCTTGGCCTGCACCGCCTCGACAAAGGCCTCGAACGCTTGCCCGTAGGCGGTCAGGTCGGCTTCCGTCGCGGCCAGCGCCGGCAGGCCACGGGCGCGTTCGACCAGGCTCTGCAGGCCGCTGCGCAGGGCCTCGGCCTGCTGTATGTCGGAACGCAGGGCAAACGCCTGCTCGTGCTGGCGCAGGCGCAGCAGGTCGGTATTGAACTGGCCTAGCTGGCGCAAGCTGTCGAAGCGCTGGCTGACACTGTACAGCGCAGCGATGCCAATGGCCGCCACCGCCAGGGTCAGCACTAGCACCAGGGCAAAGCCCAGGCTGAGTTTGCGGGCCATGCCCAGGTTGGCCAGCACACCGTGCTTGCTCGTGCCCATGCCGATTCCCCTTCTGCTGGCGAGGTTATCTGGAAGGCCAAGGGTGGCAACGTTGCCAGCCACTGAACAAGGGCCTGACGTCAGAATAGTGTCAAATAGCTACGACGGTGTCGCTATCAGCTTTGCGGAGGTCGCCCTGCGTGCTGAAGGAAGGCCTGGGCGCGGGCGTCCTGCCCATAGGCGACATTGATGCGCAGCCAAGCGCTGGCAGCGCCCTGGTAATCGAAGGCACTACCTGGCGTGAGCAGCACCGCATGCTGCAGCGCCAGGTGCTCCAGGCAGGCGAAATCGCGGCCCGGCACGCGGGCCCAGACGAACATGCCACCGTAGGGTTCGCAGAACACCTGCCAGCCCGCCAGTTCCAGCTGGCCAAGCAACCGCGCCATGTGCTGCGCTAGGCGTACGCGCAGACGCTGCATGCTCTTGCGGTAACTGCCATTGGCCAGCATCTGCCCTACTACCTGCTCGGCAAAACGCGAGGTGCCGATACCGCTGACCATCTTCAACTCGGCCAGGCGCGCGACCAATGCCGGGTCGGCGACCAGATAGCCGACCCGCAGCGAGCTGCTGAGGGTTTTCGAGAAGCTGGCCATGTAGATGACCCGCTGCTCACTGTCGAGGGTGGCCAGGCGGGTGGCCGGTCCTTCCTGGAAATCGGCGTAGATATCGTCCTCGATGATGCGCAGGTCATGCTCGCGGGCCAACTCCAGCAGACGGTAGGCGACCTTGGGCGTCAGGCTGGTGCCGGTGGGGTTGTGGTACAGGCTGTTGATGAACAGGCAACGCGGCTTGTGCCTGGCCAGTAGCGCTTCGAGGGTCGCCAGGTCCGGGCCCTCGGCACCACGGGGCACCGGCAGCATGTGCACCTGGTGCTGGCGCAGCAAGTTGTACAGGTTGTAGTAACCGGGGTTCTCCACCAGTACCGTGTCGCCCGGGCGCAGCAAGGTGCGCACCAGCAGGTCGAGGCCATGGCTGGCACCCTGGGTAGTGAGGATGCGCTCGGGGCCGGCGACAATGCCCTGCTGCGCCAGGCGCTTGTGCAGCTGCTGGCGCAGGCTGGCCAGGCCCAGCGGCGGGCAGTAATCGAACAGGTCCTGCGGGTTGCCGCGGCTGACCTGGCGCACCGCCTGGGCCAGCTCGGTGGTGGGGCGCCAGCTGCTGGGCAGCCAACCGCAGCCCAGCTTGAGCAGCTCGTCATGACCCTCACGGAATTGCCGCCAGCTACCGTCTGCGGCTTCCCCCCAGGGCTGGGTGTCGTCCGCGGCCAGGCCGGGTTTGCGCTCGGCCACGAAAAAGCCGGTGCCATGCCGCGCCTCCAGCCAGCCGCTGGCAACCAGCCGGTCGTAGGCCTCGATCACGCAGGACGCGCTGACCGCCTGGCTGCGGGCCAGGGCACGGATCGACGGCAGGCGCGCGCCTGGACGCAAGCGTTGCCGGTCGATCCAGGTTTGCAGTTGGTCGGTGAGTTGCTGCACCAACGGCGTAGCACTGGTGCGGTCGAGGGTCAGGTGCATGAGGTTAACTGTTTGCCGATTTTGAGCGAACAGTTAAGCATAAATGCGCTGAGGGTGTGTCTGGTGGGTGGAATGGACGCCCATCAGAGTAGGCAGGGCTGGCTCTTTCGCGGGTAGTGCACGGCTCTTGGGTTTGGATGCGAACCCTGTGGGAGCGGTTCACCGGCGAAGAGGACGGCACACACACTACAAAACCAGGACCCAACCCATGCCCTTCGCTCCGGCCCGCCTGGCCTTCGCCCTCTGCCTGATCACCCTGGCTGTCAACCTGCCGGCCCCGTTGTATATCGCTTACGCCGACCTTTCCGGCCAGGGCGCCGGTGCCACGGCAGTAGCATTCGCCAGCTATGTGCTCGGCGTTTTGCCCGTGTTGCTGGCCCTGGGTGGCCTGGCCGACCGGGTCGGGCGCCGGCCGCTGATCCTGGCCGCCCTGGCCCTGTCGATGCTCGCCACGGGGCTGCTACTGCTGGCCCCCAGCCTGCACACGCTGGGCCTGGCGCGGGCGTGCCTGGGCCTCGGCACCGCCCTGGCCACCGCCACGGCGACCGCCTACATGGGCGAACTGATGGGCAGCGAGCATGGCCCTCGCGCCGCCAACTGGGTGACCGCCAGCACCTCGCTGGGTTTTGGCCTGGGTGCAGCGCTGACCAGCCTGTTCCTGCTGCGTGGCCCCAGCCTGACCCCGGGCAGCTTCTACTGGCAACTGCTGCTGGCGGCAGTGGCCATGGCGCTGGTATGGCGCCTGCCGGACCCACGCCCGGCACAGCGCACCCGCATGCTGCGCCTGCCTTGCTACCCGCGTGGCAGCGTCGGCTATGGCCTGGCCATCCTGCTGGCATGGGCCTGCTCGGGGCTGGTCATCGCCTTGTTGCCGGGCATCCTGCGCCAACATGGGCTAAGCGTCTGGTCGGGCTTCTCGACCTTTTGCGTGATCAGTTGCGGGCTGGTGTTCCAGCCGATGGCGCGGCGCCTGGACAGCCGTACGGCCACGCTGCTGGGGCTGTTGATATTGCCGTGCAGCTATGCCGTGCTGGCCTGGGGAGCAGACAGCGGCAGGCTCGGGGCGGTGTTGCTGGGGGCGGTAGCAGCCAGCAGTGCGTGCTACGGGTTTATCTACCTGGGCGGGTTGGCGGCGGTGAACCAGCTGGCCGGCAGCGAGAAAACCCGGGCCAGTGCCGGGTTCTTTCTGCTGGCCTACCTGGGGTTCAGCTTGCCGGTGATCTTCACTGGCTTGCTGAGTGACCGGCTGGGGTCGGGGTTGGCCTTGCTGGTGTTTGGCGGGGTACTGACAGTGGCATGTGTGGCGCTTGGGCTGGCGTTGCTGTCCGGTTCGGTGAAAACCGCACAGGCGGCACGCTCGGTGTAGGCGCGGCCTTGTGTCGCGAAAGGCGGCGCAGCGCCGCCCCTTCCTCGTAGCATGAATTGCCGTATGAATTGCCGGGGCTGCTGCGCAGCCCATCGCGACACAAGGCCGCTCCTACAACCGGGTTCAGGGATATGGCTGCGCTCAGTGATTGCCCTGCGAGAGCGGTTCAGATCGCCGTCGCCCCACCATCCACCGTCAGGCAGTGCCCAGTGGTAAACGCTGCGCCGTCGCTGCACAAGTACAGTACCGCGCTGGCAATTTCCTCGACCTTGCCAATACGCCCTACCGGGTGCATGGCAGCGGCGAACTCGGCCTTGCGCGGGTCGGCCTGGTAGGCGCGGCGGAACATCTCCGTGTCGATCACCGCCGGGCACACCGCGTTCACGCGGATGCCCTTCTTGGCGTACTCGATGGCCGCCGACTTGGTCAGGCCGATCACGGCGTGCTTGGAGGCACTGTAGATGCTCATTTTCGGCGCCGCGCCCAGCCCTGCGACCGAAGCGGTATTGACGATCACCCCAGCGCCCTGGGCCAGTAGCAGCGGCAACTGGTACTTCATGCACAACCACACGCCTTTGACATTGACGCCCATGATGGCATCGAACTCTGCTTCGCTGCCCTCGGCCAGGCGGCCCTGCTCTATCTCGATACCGGCGTTGTTGAAGGCATAGTCCAGCCGGCCATAGGCGCCAAGCAGGCGCTCGTGCAACTGGCGCACCTCGGCGTCACGGGTAACGTCGCAGGCGATGAACAGCGCCTCGCCACCTGCAGCGCGGATCAACGCCACGGTGGCCTCGCCGCCGACCGCGTCGAGGTCGGCCACCACCACCTTCAGGCCCTGCTGGGCGAACGCCAGGGCGGTTGCCCGGCCGATGCCGGCGGCAGCGCCGGTAACCAGGGCGACCTGGCCGGAAAAGGTCATGCTCATCGCGTGCTCCTGAGAGTGCTGGGTGGGGTGCAAAGCATAGTCAGCCACCGTCTGGCCGGGCAGCATCATCACCCCTCCGGTTGGGCTACCATGCTTGTCAGTGATGTTACGGACCTGCCTCCATCAACAAGGTAGATTTAACGCCCGATTCCTCCACTGCCCACAAGGACCTGCCATGACCCAGACCAACCGCCGCTTCCTGCTCGCCAAACGCCCGGTCGGCGCCGTGCGCCGTGACGACTTCAGCTTCGAGACCGTTCCTGCCGAACAACCCGGCGAAGGCCAGGTACTGGTGCGCAACCTGTACCTGTCGCTGGACCCGGCCATGCGCGGCTGGATGAACGAAGGCAAGTCCTACATCCCGCCCGTGGGCCTCGGCCAGGTGATGCGAGCGCTGGGCGTTGGCGAGGTGGTCGCGTCCAACCACTCCGGCTTCAAGCCGGGCGACCATGTCAGTGGCGCCCTGGGCGTGCAGGACTACTTCACCGGCGATGCCCAGGGCCTGCACAAGATCGACCCCAGTCTGGCGCCCCTGCCCCGCTACCTGTCGGCACTGGGCATGACTGGCATGACCGCCTACTTCGCCCTGCTGGAAGTCGGCCAGCCCAAGGCCGGCGACACGGTGGTGATTTCCGGTGCGGCGGGTGCGGTGGGCAGCATCGTCGGGCAGATTGCCAAGATCAAAGGCTGCCACGTAGTCGGCATTGCCGGCGGTGCCGAGAAGTGCCAGTACCTGAAGGACGAACTGGGCTTTGACGGGGTGATCGACTACAAGGCCGAGGACGTGCTGGCTGGGCTGAAGCGCGAATGCCCGAAAGGCGTCGATGTGTATTTCGACAACGTGGGTGGCGACATCCTCGATGCCGTGCTGACCCGCATCAACTTCAAGGCCCGCATCGTGATTTGCGGCGCAATCAGCCAGTACAACAACAAGGAAGCGGTGAAAGGCCCGGCCAACTACCTGTCGCTGCTGGTGAACCGTGCGCGCATGGAAGGCTTTGTGGTGATGGACCATGCCAAGGACTATGGCAAGGCCGCGCAGGAAATCGCCGGGTGGCTGGCCAGTGGGCAGGTGAAGAGCAAGGAGGATGTGGTGGACGGGCTGGAGACCTTCCCCGAGACGCTGCTGAAGCTGTTCAGTGGGGAGAACTTTGGCAAGTTGGTGCTGAAGGTTTGATTGCGGGGTTGGGCTTGCAGCTGTAGGCCTTGGGAGGATCAGCGCTGGGTAGATCGAGCGCCGCGTGGGCGGCGCTCGATTTCGCCGGCACTAGGGCGCTCAAGGCGAGCACCTCAGGCAGGCATCTTATTACCCACGAATCTCCGCCACCACCGCGGCCAGCGCCTGCGCCGGGTCGGCGGCCTGGCTGATCGGGCGGCCGATCACCAGGTAATCCGAACCGGCATCCAGGGCCTGGAGCGGGGTGAGAATACGGCGCTGGTCATCCTGCGCGCTGCCCGCCGGGCGAATGCCCGGGGTGACCAGTTGCAGCGCCGGGTGCGCCGCCTTCAGCGCCGGGGCCTCCAGCGCCGAGCACACCAAGCCGTCCATGCCGGCCTTCTCGGCCAGCGCGGCCAGGCGCAGCACCTGCTCCTGCGGGTCGATATCCAGGCCGATACCGGCCAGGTCTTCACGCTCCATGCTGGTCAGCACGGTCACGCCAATCAGCAACGGCTGCGGGCCGCTGCGCTTGGCCAGTTCCTCACGGCAGGCCGCCATCATGCGCAGGCCACCGGAGCAGTGCACGTTGACCATCCACACGCCCATCTCGGCCGCCGCCTTCACCGCCATGGCAGTGGTATTGGGGATGTCGTGGAACTTGAGGTCCAGGAACACTTCGAAGCCCTTGTCGCACAGGGTTTCGACAATGCCCGAAGCACTGCTGGTGAACAGTTCCTTGCCAACCTTCACCCGGCACAGCGCAGGGTCAAGCTGGTCAGCCAGCTTCAGGGCGGCCTCACGGGTAGGGAAATCCAGGGCGACGATCAGGGGCGTCTGGCAGGCGGACATGGCAGGGTCTCTTGGCAAGTCGAAAACGGCGCGCATTGTAAACGATGTGACGCAGGCTTTGGGGCCCGCAAGTCACGGAATTGGCCCGGCACGGCCTGGCTCCTATAATTGAACCAACGGAACGGGTAATTGCTCAAAATTCGTACAAGCGCTGCCCATCATCGGTAAAAGGAGAACGACCATGCCCTGGTATGCCTGGCTGATACTCATCATAGCCCTTGGCTCGATCATCGGCGGGCTTATGCTGCTGCGCGACACGGCGAAGAAACTGCCGCTGACCGAAGAGCAGCTGCGCAAGGTGCATGAGCGCAACGCCGAAGCGGATGCCAAGGATGCGCAAGACCGCTGAAGGGCCAACGCCCAAGAGCGGTCTTGTATCGCGACGGGCTGCACCGGCAGCCCAGGTTCCAGCAGGCCAGCTCAAGCCGAGAGGCTCATGCTGCTGCCAAGCCTACTCCACCATCAGCTTGTCCCGGTTACGCTCCAGCAAGGCGTTGCCAATGCCTTTGATCTCCAGCAGTTCATCCACCGAAGCAAACGGCCCATTGGCCTCCCGGTAGGCCACGATGGCCTCGGCCTTGGCCTTGCCAATGCCGTTCAGCTCCTTCTGCAACGTCAGCGCATCGGCGGTATTCAAATTCAGCCGCTGCGCTTGCTGGGCCGGTTGCTGGCTCACCATCGGCACCGGCTCGGGCATTGCCGTGGCGCTGCCCGGGGCGGCGCTGACGGAAAAGGACAGGCTGGCGAACAGGGGGAGCAAAAGGTACGACAGAACGTTGTTACGCATGGGGAAGATTCCTTGGGTTGGTCATTTTCCAGCAGCCGTTTTCCTTCGGCTGTGCAATCAACCCTAGCGGCGAAACCCAGACCAAAACAGCTACCACCCGCAGCGAATGATTACCAAATCAGTCAGCCACCGGCTCAACTTCGCCAACCCGAAAATCGATCACCATTCGCCATCTTTGCCTGCGGCCCAATAGCATTGGCAGCGTACCCCATCGCCTGTAGGCAAAACCCTGCTGGTCCGTGACTGCCTTCACAGCGGAGGCCGCCCTTATTCCCACAGCCCCCAGCGAACAGGGGCACTCAACCGCACAATCCATCGGCCAAACTACCGACACCAACTGACATCATGCGGCCCGACTGCTAGATTTTTAAGCGTATGGACGCCGTTTGCTTGAAGGACCGAAGCAGCATACCCTGACCCCCGCCGCTCGCCCTCGCACCAAGCCCGTCCAGCTGCCCCGCGTTTGCGCACCTGCCCTGCCCGGCCCACTGGCCGACAGCGGCCCCTGTCCAGCAAGAGGATCTTCGCCGTGCCCCTCAAGACCCTCACCGTATTCGGTACCCGCCCAGAAGCCATCAAGATGGCCCCACTGGCCCTGCAGCTTGCCCGCGACCCCCGCTTCGAATCCCGCGTGTGCGTGACCGGCCAGCACCGGCAAATGCTCGACCAGGTACTGGGCCTGTTCGAGATCACCCCCGATTACGACTTGAACATCATGAAGCCCGGCCAGGACCTGACCGGCGTGACCACGGAAATCTTGCAAGGCATCAAGCCGGTACTGGCCGAGTTCAAGCCCGACCTGGTACTGGTACATGGCGATACCGCTACCACCTTTGCCACCAGCCTGGCGGCCTATTACCAGAAAATCCCGATCGCCCATGTGGAAGCGGGCCTGCGTACCAACAACCTGTATTCGCCCTGGCCAGAAGAGGGCAACCGGCGCCTGACCGGCACATTGGCCGCGCTGCACTTCGCCCCTACCGCCACCTCACGTGACAACCTGTTAAGGGAAGGCACCGACCCGGCGAGCATTTTCGTCACTGGCAATACCGTGATCGACGCCCTGCTGGAAGTGGTGCGCAAGCTGGAGAGCCCGACGCTGAAAGTGCAGTTCGAACAGCAGTTCGATTACCTGGCCGGCCACCGCCGTATGGTGCTGGTAACCGGCCACCGCCGGGAGAATTTCGGCGGCGGTTTCGAACGCATCTGCGAAGCCCTGGTGCAGACTGCACGACAGTTTCCGGATGTGGATGTGGTGTACCCGGTGCATCTCAACCCGAATGTGCGCGAGCCGGTGAACCGGCTGCTGGCGGATGTGAGCAACATTCACCTGATCGAGCCTCTGGATTACCTGCCTTTTGTTTACCTGATGAGCCGCGCCTATGTGATCTTGACCGACTCGGGCGGCATCCAGGAGGAAGCCCCGGCGCTGGGCAAGCCGGTGCTGGTGATGCGTGATACCACGGAGCGGCCGGAGGCAGTGGCGGCGGGCACGGTGAAACTGGTGGGCACGGAGGTTGGTTCGATTGTTGGGGAACTGGCCAGGTTGCTGACCGATGAGGGGGCGTATCGGGAGATGAGCTTTGCGCATAACCCGTATGGTGATGGGAAGGCGTGTGGGCGAATTGTCGAGGCGCTGGAGGCGAGATTGGGGTTGGGCTGACAGGCGCAGGTCTTGAGATGTTTGTCGTTCGTGAGACCGAGCGCCGCCCGCGCGGCGCATCGCGAGCTGCGCTCGCTCCTACGTTTGTTTCGGGCCAGTAACACCTGTGACAGGCGCGCGCGACCGCCTGGTTGGTACGGCGCGATATCCCGTCATGCACCAAAGCGTACGCGCGCAAATCCCCCAGGAATAACTGGCCCGAAACAAACGTAGGAGCGAGCGCAGCTCGCGATGCGCCGCGCGGGCGGCGCTCGATCTCACAGGCGCCAAACCTCTCAAGCCCCCACAGCCCCCATCAGTCAAACAGCTCGGCCTGGCCCAACGCCTTGCCAAGCTTGTCCTTGGCGGACAACGTAGGCTCGAAGTCTATTGGCCACTCGATGGCAATTTGCGGATCGTCCCAGGCAATGCACCGTTCGCTCTCGGCCGCATAGAAGTCGGTAGTCTTGTAGACAAACTCCGCAGTCGCACTCAGCGTCACGAAACCGTGAGCGAAACCCGGTGGAATCCACAGTTGTTTGTGATTTTCCGCCGACAACACCGCCCCCACCCATTGACCGAAGGTGGGCGAACTGCGGCGGATATCCACGGCTACGTCGAACACTTCCCCCTGCACCACGCGCACCAACTTGCCCTGTGCGTGGGGCGGCAGCTGGTAATGCAGGCCGCGCAGCACACCCTTCACCGAGCGGGAGTGGTTGTCTTGAACGAAGTCTGGCTGTAGGCCAATCACTTCATTGAAAACACGCTTATTAAAACTTTCATAGAAAAAGCCACGCTCATCACCGAAAACCGTTGGGCTAAACAGGAACACTTCAGGGATGGCCAATGGAACAGCGTGCATTAAAATACCTTCACTTCAAGCAGGTTCTTCAAATACTGCCCGTAACCATTCTTGAGTAACGGCTGGGCAAGGCGTTCAAGCTGTTCTGCGTTGATCCAGCCCGCGCGATAGCAAATCTCTTCAGGGCATGCGACCTTGAGCCCCTGGCGCCGCTCCAGGGTGGCGATGTACTGGCTGGCATCCAACAGGCTGTCGTGGGTACCGGTATCCAGCCACGCATAACCACGCCCCATGATTTCCACCTGGAGCTGCTGCTGTTGCAGGTACAGGTTGTTGAGGTCAGTGATCTCCAGCTCACCGCGTGCCGACGGCTTCAATTGCCTGGCCAAGTCCACGACCTGGTTGTCGTAGAAATAAAGCCCGGTGACCGCATAGTTGGACTTCGGCGCTTTCGGCTTCTCTTCAATCGACAATACCCGACCCTTGTCATCGAACTCGGCGACACCGTAGCGCTCCGGGTCCTGGACGTGGTACGCGAAAACAGATGCCCCGCTCTGCTGCTGGTCCGCGTCAAGGAGCAGCGACTGAAAGTCGTGGCCATAGAATATATTGTCACCCAGCACCAGGGCGGACGCGGCGTTGCCGATAAAGTCCGCCCCGATCATGAACGCCTGGGCCAACCCGTCCGGGCTCGCCTGCACGGCATACGAGAGGTTGATGCCCCAACGGCTACCATCCCCCAGCAATTGCTCGAAGCGCGGCGTGTCCTGGGGGGTCGAGATGATCAGGATGTCCCGAATGCCTGCCAGTAGCAGCGTACTGAGCGGGTAGTAGATCATCGGCTTGTCGTATACCGGCAACAGCTGCTTGGACACGGACAGCGTGGCGGGGTGCAGACGGGTGCCAGAGCCGCCCGCCAGAATGAGTCCTTTACGTGCCATAACAATTCCTAGCGCTGGATTTCGTCCAGCATGCGTTGCACACCCTGTTGCCAAGGCGGCATCTTGAGATTGAAGGTCTCTTCCAGTTTAGCCAACGCCAGCCGAGAATTGCGTGGGCGCAGCGCCGGCAGCGGGTAGTCCTCGGTACTGATAGCGACCAGTTTCTCGGCTGACACCTTCAAGGCAACCCCGCTACGGCGGGCATGCGCCAATACGAACTGGGCATAGCCGTGCCAGCTGGTTTCACCGGCTGCTGCGAGATGGTAGGTGCCTGCCAGGCGACTCGCATCGTGAGCACGGAAGAGACGATGCAAAATATGCGCGGTGACATCGGCGATCAGCTCTGCACCGGTAGGGGCGCCAAACTGGTCCGCCACCACACTGAGTACATCGCGCTCGGCTGCCAGACGCAGCATGGTCTTGGCAAAATTCTGCCCGCGCGCAGCATATACCCAGCTGGTACGCAGCACCACGGCAGCGGCACCGCTGGCCTGGATGGCCAGCTCACCCTCGCGCTTGGTACGGCCATAGACAGACAACGGGGCGCTGGGGGCATCTTCTTGCCACTGCCCCTGGCCACTGCCATCGAACACGTAGTCTGTGGAGTAATGAATCAGCCAGGCGCCCAGCTTCGCGGCCTCCCGCGCCAGAACACCTGGCGCTTCGGCATTGATCCGGGCAGCCAGGGCAGGCTCGCTCTCGGCCTTGTCCACTGCCGTGTAGGCCGCCGCATTGACGATTACATCCGGGGCCAGCGAGCGCACTGTAGCGGCCAGCCCTTCAAGATTGGACAGGTCGCCACACAGGCCGCTTGCACCCTGGCGATCGAG
This sequence comes from Pseudomonas anuradhapurensis, assembly GCF_014269225.2. Classification (NCBI taxonomy): domain Bacteria; kingdom Pseudomonadati; phylum Pseudomonadota; class Gammaproteobacteria; order Pseudomonadales; family Pseudomonadaceae; genus Pseudomonas; species Pseudomonas anuradhapurensis. The sequence continues at coordinate 1,558,056 of NZ_CP077097.1, read as the reverse complement.
CGCGATCAGTTCGCCCAATGGCGCGAGGGCGCGCTGCAGCTCCCAACCGACTTGGCCATTTTTCCCCAGCAGCAAGATCTTCAAACGCGGTCTACCCCATACTGCTGGGCAACCCAGTCGCGATAACTACCGTTCATGACGCCGTCGACCCACTGCTGGTTGGCTAGGTACCAGGCCACTGTCTTGCGGATACCTGATTCAAAGGTTTCGGCAGGCTTCCAACCCAGCTCGCGCTCGATCTTGCGTGCGTCGATGGCATAACGGCGGTCGTGGCCCGGGCGGTCGGTGACGAAACTGATCTGGTTGGCATAGGGCTGACCGTCAGCCCGCGGGCGAAGCTCGTCGAGCAGCGCACAAACGCGCTGGACAATGCCCAGGTTGGGCATCTCGTTCCAGCCGCCAATGTTGTACACCTCACCCACCTGCCCCGCCTCCAGCACCCGGCGGATGGCGCTGCAGTGGTCCTTGACGTACAGCCAGTCACGAATCTGCTGGCCATCGCCGTACACCGGCAGTGGTTTGCCAGCCAGCGCATTGACGATCATCAGCGGGATGAGTTTTTCGGGGAAATGCAGCGGCCCATAGTTGTTGGAGCAATTGGTGGTCAGTACCGGCAGGCCATAGGTGTGATGGTAGGCGCGCACCATGTGGTCGCTGGCGGCCTTGCTGGCCGAATAAGGGCTGTTTGGCTGGTATTGATGGGCCTCGGTAAACGCAGGCTCACCGGCCTTGAGCGAACCGTAGACCTCATCGGTAGACACATGCAGGAAGCGGAACACCGCCCTCTCCTGCGCATCTAGTGCTTGCCAGTAGCCGCGCACGGCTTCGAGCAACTGGAAGGTACCCACCACGTTGGTTTCCACGAAGGCCTGCGGCCCGTGGATGGAACGGTCGACGTGAGACTCGGCGGCGAAATTGAGCACCGCGCGCGGGCGGTGTTCTGCCAACAGCTTTTGTACCAACGCCCCATCAGCGATATCCCCCTGCACGAAAACGTGCTGCGGGTTGCCTTGCAGGCTTGCCAGGCTCTGCAGATTGCCGGCGTAGGTCAGCTTGTCCAGGTTGACGAGGGTTTCGCCTGACTGGCTTACCCAATCCAGCACGAAATTCGCACCGATGAAGCCAGCGCCGCCGGTTACCAGGATTGTCATAGGGTTGAACGCTTCTCGCAGAGTGTCGATGGGTGTTGTTGGCGCAATTCTAGACGGGAACGCTGGCAGTGTGTTGCGGTAAGACACCGTTCACGCTTTTGACAGTTGTTCGGGCGTTGACGGCGGGGCAAAATACGAGCCCTTCTCAGGAAAAGCCATCTAGGCTCACAGGGAGTGTCTATGCCTTCTGTTTTTCCCTCGGTCGCTGTTGCGGCCTTGTTTGCTTCCGCGCCTGTCTGGGCACAGTCCACGCAGCTTGCTGACCGGGTGGTGACGCCGAGTGCGTTTCTCGGGGTGGACCTGCAGGGGGACTTTTTGACTGAGGTGCCGGAGTGTGTGGAGGGGGATGTACGTCCTGCCGAGCCCTGCCGCGTAGCTACAGAGAAGGCGGGACGCTTCGAAGTGCGGGGGTTGCCGTATCTGCCGATTTCGCCGGGGTATAAGCTGTTTGCAACGGTGGATGGTGGGACTGTTAGTCAGTTGGTATTGACAGGTAATGCGAATAATTTGTATCTGGTTAAAGAACTGCTGACAGATAAACTTGGGCAGCCGGCGACTAGCGGGACTCATTGGGTGAAGTTAAAGTCCGGTGCTTCGTATGAGGCTGAGGTTTATAAGTGGAACTCTGAAGGGGTAGCTGTTGATTTTGGCCGAAACCTTAGTGATCTTGGCCAGTATTCGGTTACTTTTTCGACTTCGATGCTTGGTGCAGACGTGGGCCACCTCGAGGTCTTGCCATCGACTGACAGCCCCAGTCTGTAAGTTGACAGCATGTAAGTCCGAAGAAAAGCAACTGCAAAAAAAACGATGCGAGCAAACAAGGTAAGGATTGGCACGCACCATAAGCATCGAATATACCTTGGTGCGTTCCCGCTTCTTCATATTTAGCATCGATTAGCACAGATGCAGAAAATAATCAGCATTTTAAAAATGCTGATTAGTCCTAATACAGTCAGATATCTCTTAAACGTTGTTGATACACCCAGTCTACAATCTCACCCTCTGGTGTGTAACCGCTCACTAGCTCCCTTAGGAGTTGACGAACCACAGTGAAATCTTCGATTTCAACTGCCTTGAGTAGTAGCGTCAGGCGATCCTTGAGCACGTCCCATACCAAAAAATCTTCGCTTGCAGTCAGAATCATTGGGTGCCGGGTAGGAGAGACGTTATCGCCTATCAATAGCTCCTCATATAGCTTCTCCCCTGGCCGAAGTCCGGTAAATTCAATAGCGATGTCACCATGGGGATTCTTTTCGGACCTTACGCTCAAGCCCGACAGATGGATCATTTTTTCTGCCAACGCCGCAATTCTTACAGGTTCGCCCATATCCAAAACGAATACATCCCCGCCCAACCCCATTGACCCAGCCTGGATCACCAGCTGGGCAGCTTCGGGAATAGTCATAAAGTAACGGGTAATTTTAGGGTGAGTAACCGTTAACGGACCGCCAGCTTGGATCTGCTTATGAAAAAGAGGAATTACAGACCCCGACGAGCCGAGGACATTGCCAAAGCGCACCATCGTGAAGCGCGTTTTATTCACTCTGGCAACATTATCGGAATCACCGAATAATACGGGTGCGACCTCCTTGCTCAAAGCCTGCAAGACGAGCTCAGCCAAACGTTTGGTGCTTCCCATCACGTTAGTTGGCCGAACTGCTTTATCAGTCGAAATCAGCACAAAGTTTGCCACATTAGCCTGAAGCGCTGCCTGCGCCGTATTCAACGTGCCAATCACATTGTTCAAAACACCTTCAGCGATGTTGTGCTCCACCAACGGAACGTGCTTGTAGGCTGCTGCATGATAAACAGTGTTCACACCCCACATTGTCATGGTATCGACCAAGTGTTTTTGGTTTCGAATCGATCCCAGAAACGGCACCAATCGCACAGGAAGTGACTCACGCCGGATGCGCTGCTCCAACTCGCCGTGGATACTGTAGAGGTTGAATTCACTATGCTCAAACAGCAGTAGAGCTTTAGGCTCGAGCATGAGAATTTGACGGCACAACTCCGAGCCGATCGATCCCCCTGCTCCTGTCACCATGACCACCTGACCTGTCACGCAGTGAGCAAGCAAATCTTCTTGGGCCGGTACAGCATCGCGTCCCAACAAGTCAGCGATATCGACCTCCTGAATGTCATCAACTTTGACCCGACCACTGGCCAAGTCCATGAAGCCAGGAACACTGCGTACATGCAGGGGGAAATTTTCGAGCAACCCTAATATTTCACGACGACGTGCCCGACTCGCGGACGGGATAGCCAAAAGGATTTCCTCGGCTCCTGTCGCATCGATCATTTTCTGAATATCATTGCCACGAAATACCTGAAGGCCAGAAATAATTCGATCTGCAACACTCTCGTCATCGTCGATGAAAGCAACTGGACGCATCATACGACCAATTCGCAAAGCCGCGACTAACTGATTCCCCGCAGCCCCTGCACCGTAGATCGCAACTTTCGGCAAACCATTGTCACGGTTGGTAAACGGCACATGCTGTCTGGCAGCGAACCAATCACCCAGAAAATATTGCCGCATGATCAGGCGGAGACCACCGATCAACACCAGGCTTAGCCACCAGTAATTAAAAACGATGGAGCGGGGAACGACTGCTGTGTGGTTGCTGTGCCAATAAACAACCAACGCTAGAATCAAGGAGGATAGCGATACCGCTTTGCCAATGGCAATTAGCGCGTCATTGCCAAAATAGCGCATCACCGCACGGTACATACCGAATCGGATGAAAATGGGAATAGCGATGACTGGCGCAGCCAAGAATAACCAGTAGTGCAAACGTAACGGGTGATAGATTTCATCTATTCCAAGACGAACCAGAAACGCCAGCCACAGGGCGAACCAAACCAACACTACGTCAGTTACGACCTGAAGGGCGCGTTTGTAGCGTCGGGGCAATAGCAGCATCCCCGTACGCAGCTTATCCGTCATCCGCTTACTCTCCTGATTCCGAACCAAACCAGATCCCTTCCTATCACATTTTCCATAAGAGCTTCTTGCCATTGGCGGGTGATCCGACCAAAAACAAAAAATCACAATAAGGGCGCCACCTGTTCCGCGTAAAGACTTTAGGTGGAAGCCCCAAGATTTCATCGGCGAGCAGCGTTTTGCATGACCGTGATCAAGACATCGCAACTCTTTTCGATCTCTGCCTCCGTCAAGGTGGGATGGACCAGGAACATGAGGCTGGTTTCGCCCAATTGACGGGCCACAGGCAAGCGTTGCTGCGGTCGCCAGCCAGTGTCATCGAAAGCTTTTTCCAGATAAACCTCTGAGCATGACCCTGAGAAACACGGCACACCCAACGAATTTATTTCGTTCAGAATGCGATCACGGCTCCAACCCTCGGCGAGCTGATCGGGCTCCACAAAGACATAGCACTTATAGGCCGCGTGGATGCAGTCGGACGGAATTTCAGGAACCCGCAACCCCGGTAGGCCCTTGGCGCAATCCCAAATGCGATGAGCATTTTCCACTCGCGACTGATGCCACTGAGGCATGCGCCTCAACTGAATCCTGCCGATACCGCCTTGTACTTCAAGCATCCGCCAATTGGTACCGAAACTCTCATGCAGCCATCGGAAACCAGGAGCATGCTCACGCTCATAAACGGCATCCCAGCTTTTACCATGATCCTTGAACGACCACATTTTCGACCATAGCTCGCGATCATTCGTGGTGACCATGCCGCCCTCACCGCCAGTGGTCATGATCTTGTCCTGACAAAACGACCAAGCGCCGATATCGCCAATGGACCCAACGGGTTGGCCTTTGTAACGTGCGCCATGCGCCTGTGCGCAATCTTCTATCACACGGATACCATGCTCAGCCGCGAGAGCCATGATCGGGTCCATGTCACATGGCCAACCCGCTAGGTGTACGCAGATAATGGCCTTGGTGCGGGGGGACAGTACCGCGCTGATCGTAGATACATCGATATTCTGGGAGTCGGCGTTTACGTCGGCAAAGACCGGAACAGCACCAGCATTGATAATGCTGGATACCGAGGCAAGGAAGGTACGAGAGGTCACGATAACCTCGTCACCGGTCCCGATCCCCAGGGCCAACAGAGCGAGGTCCAGCGCCACTGTGCCGTTGGCAACAGCGACGGCAAAATTAGTTTCAGTCCAGGCAGCGAATTCACGTTCAAACTGACGACATTCCTGTCCTGTCCAATAATTGACCTTATTGGACAAAATGACATCACGCGCGCAGTTTGCTTCTTCTTCAGAGAACGATGGCCATGGGGAAAAGGGGGTGTTCAGCATTGAATTAATCCTGATTCATTAAGCTGGCAAGCATGCAAACGGCTGTACACACAGTCTACAGCCGCATTATTGATTACGTGGAATTATTCTGCGGCCGGGCAGGTACACCGACCACCGTCATCCCCTCCCCAACATCGGATACGACTGCAGCACCAGCGCCTACAACCACATTTGCACCGATGCTGATCAGTTGCTTAACGCAGGCGCCGATGCCCACCCATGAGCACTGACCTATCGTCACGCCACCTGCAAGCCGGGCGCCCGGGCTGATATGGACAGCATCAGCAAGGAAGCAGTCGTGATCAACGCTGCAACCCGTATTCAAAATACCCCCTACCCCCACGGACGCGCCAGCATTCAGGACCGCTCCGGCGAACACTACGCTTCCAGCCCCAACATTGGCATGGAGGCTGACGTAAGCCTGCGGATGGATAAGGGTAGCCAGTGTAGCCCCGTGTTGGACCAAAGCTGTGAGCTTCGCCTGGCGAATAGCGTTATTGCCGATGGCAACCACGACTCCGTCAAACTCGTGAGCGTTCTCAAAAAGATCTTGCCCTGTGCCGACTACATCCCATACGCCATTGGAGGTGAGAGAAGGCCATACGTCGTCGAAGAACAAGACCTCTGTCCAGCCGCATACCTCCGCCGTATCCGCAACTACCTTTCCGTGCCCACTGGCACCCAGGATGGCAAGTCTTTTCATCACTCGTTGCCCGTGAATTTCGACATGGTAGCCTCGCCGCTGGCGCTAATACCGTCTTTTTTTATAACTTTCTTGATGGTCAAAGCGATAATCTTGATGTCCAGCCAAATCGAACGATTCTCGACATACCAAACGTCCAGCTCAAACTTTTCTGGCCAGCCCAACGTATTTCGCCCATTGATTTGAGCCCAGCCAGTTACCCCCGGTCGAACTTTATGACGCAGGTATTGCCTCTCGTTATAGAGTGGCAGATATTCCATCAACAATGGTCTGGGCCCAACAAGACTCATCTCACCTTTGAGCACGTTCCACAGCTCGGGCAGTTCATCCAGACTGCTGGAGCGCAGAAAGCTGCCGAATGGCGTCATGCGCTGAGAATCCGGCAATGGAACGCCATTGCTGTCGCAGGCATCGCGCATGGTGCGGAATTTGATCATCTCGAATGGTTTGCCATCTAGCCCCGGGCGGACCTGGCGGAACAATACCGGCCCCCCGAGCCTGCGCTTGATCAGTAATGCTACAACCAGGATGACCGGAGACAACACGACCAAGCCGATCAATGCCCCGGCGAAATCAATGACTCTTTTCATCTGCTGGACTCACAAGCCTCGTTGAGGCAACCCGCCAAGCTACCTGCAAGCTTGTCGAACCCGTGCTCGACTTCAACATAGCGCCGGCCGGCACGCCCCATTGCAGCCCTATCTTCACTTGGCAACCGGGTCAACCTAGCTACCGCATCGGCCAAAGCCTCCGGGTTACCTGGTTGAACGGTGTATCCTGCCCCAGAATCTTCAATCGGGTTGTTACCCGCATCACAACAAAAGAGGACCGGACGCTGCCCAGCCATGAAATCGAACAGCTTGTTCGAACTGATACCGTATTTGAAGACCGGGGCGTTGATCAGATTGAACACAAATGCATCCGCTTGCGCTGCAAGTGCCGGGATCTCCCTTTTAGGAACGGGATCTTCGAAGCTGACACGCTTGAGACCAAACTGCTCAGCCATGGTGATCAACTCGGCTTTGCATGGGCCGTTGCCAATAATCCGAAGGCGAACGTTGGACAATTCCGGTCTTTGCTCGATGATCTGCTGTGCACGTAGCACATTATCCAACCCATTGGCTGGACCATGCGCACCAAAGTACATCAGCGTAAATTCATCCTCCGACACTTTATCCGCTGGACACGGAAAGTCCTGAAGATCAACACCGTTCGGGATCCAGGCAATTTTTTTTGGATCGATGCCCATGGGTACTATGTACTCGTGCGCTTTGGGAAGCAGTACTACAATACGTTTAGCGCGCTTGTATAGCCACTTCTCCAATACACGAAGCGAGCGGGCAATGAAGCTGTTACGCTCCAACCGCCCCATGTCGATCAGCGTTTCCGGCCAAAGATCCCGCACCTCGAAAACGAAGGGGACCTTATAGCGCCAGGCGAGCACTGCCCCGGCAGCCGCTGCAAACGGGTGGACGCTCGAACCGATAATGACATCGGGCTTCTTTAAAGGAGCAAGCTTGCCGGGTTTGATCACCTGCCAAGTGTATTCCAGCATGTTACGCATACGCGCGGTGCCGTTGCCTTTGTATTCCGACGTTTTAAGCCAGAGGAATGGAACACCGCTGTATTGATCGAGCCTGGTAGTTTCGGAGACAGCTAGACGTTGTCTACCAGATTGGTGCTCTACGCTGGCAGCAACAATTGACGCCTCCCAACCATATGCTGGCAGGTTTTTCGCGAGCTGGTAATGCCGGGTACCACCGGCCCCACCAGGCTCCTGGGCGTAATGGTTGAGAATCCAGACGTTCTTCATTCAGCAAGGTCCTCGACAAGGCGTCGGATGATAAGCTCTGCTGCATTACCCTGACCGTAAGGCTGTACTGCCTCGCCTTTACTACCCAGCGCCTGACGAACAGCTAATGCCACTTCCTGTGCTGACTTCGGCGATACCAGTCGATTCCAGCCAGACTCGACCAACTCGACCCATTCAGTCTCATCGCGCAAGGTGACACATGGAACTCCATAGAAGAATGCCTCTTTCTGGACACCGCCCGAATCTGTGGCAATGAGAGCGGCATGCTTTTCAAGCTGAACCATGTCCAGATAACCGACTGGATCAATCAGATGTAAGTTCGCGGGCATATCATTCAGTTGTCCGCGCTTGTGCAGAACTGCTTTGGTCCGCGGATGCACAGGCCAAACGATTGGCAAGTCAGTAGACAGATCGCGGAAGGCTTCAACGATCGCGGCAAGACGTGCAGGATCATCAGTGTTCTCGGCTCGGTGGACGGTTGCCAACACAAAGCCGGCTTCCTTCAGATCAAGCTTGGCCATGATCCGCCCGCTGGCATCGACACGATCACCGTGGAACTTGGCCACATCGTACATCACATCACCCACCGGAATAATACTGGCTGAATTGACACCCTCGGATTTCAAGTGATCTGCAGCAGTAGTGGTTGGAGTGAACATCCAGCGGGATACGCGATCAGTGAGGATCCGATTCACTTCTTCAGGCATGGCCATGTTGAATGAACGCAGGCCAGCCTCGACATGAGCGACTGGAATGTGCAGCTTGACGGCGGCCAATGCACCAGCAAGGGTAGAGTTGGTATCGCCGTAGACAAGCACGACATCAGGCCGTTCTTGAAGTAATACCTTTTCGATCTCGATGAGCATTCTGCCAGTCATGTCACCATGGCTCCCGCCATGGATATCAAGCTGATAAGCTGGCGCGCTCATCCCGAGTTCCTCGAAGAACACATCGGACATATTTGAATCGAAGTGCTGACCGGTGTGAACAACGACCTCGTCGACACCCGGCAACATGGACACAAAATTCGAAACCACGCTAGCTTTGATAAACTGCGGGCGCGCGCCCAATACGGTAAGAATTTTCACTTAACTTCACCTGCAAGCAGTCGAGAGTAAAGCCCAACGAGAACCTTCTCCTCGATAGACCAATTATACTTTTCAAGCACAGCATCTTGACCACGACGCCCCATTGCCTCCGCTTGCCCGGGGTTATTTATCATGAAATCAATAGCATCTGCTATGCTTTTGCTGTCTAGTGGATCCACACATAGACCACATTGATTCCCCTCAACTATCTCACGCCAGAGGGGGAAGTTTGAGGCAATAATGGGAACCCCAGCACTCATATACTCAAACATTTTGTTTGGCTGGGCATCAATATGATTAGGCGCAGGCAGAAACGTAACCAGCCCTGCAACCGAACGAGCGAGCGCATAGCCAACTTCATCACGCCCAATGAAACCCAACTCGTCAACCTTACTCCACCCAGCGGAAGCCTTGGCAGTTGCCTCTACATCTCGCTCAGAAAACCTCCCTCCTAACTGCAAGCGCACATCACTCGCCACCAACCGCATTGCTTCTACGACCTGTAATATACCACGTATCGAAGCGATGCCACCAATATAACTAACTTCATTCTTTTTAAGTGCCCAGTTGATCTCGCCGCGCGCAAGCTCCCCTATCAAGGGGTAATTATTTACCGTAACAGTAACTGGGTTAATCCTAGAAAATTTATGTGCAATCCAAGGCGTAGCAGTTACTATACCATCAAAACGGCGGCATGCCAGATTCTCAAAAACACCAAGCGCTTTAGACAAAACGACTTTCGAGAATTTATTCAAGTACGGCTTACCTAGGATTTGCTTAGGCAAGTCTTCATGTGCATCAAAAATTACCTTCTTGCCTCTCCCCTTCAACTGCAACCCTACCGGGATCAATTCAGGGTCATGCAAATGATAAATTTCCGCATCGATTTTCAACGCACGCTCATATACTCTTCGAGTCGTCCAGAGCATACGTCCCAAGCGCCCTCGGGAGCTCCCTACATCATGAATGGCAACCCCCTCTTTTACCTCATCACCTTTCCCATCTGCCACAACAAGACCAACTTGATAGCCAGCGCGAGCAAGACTACGGCATTCTTTTAGATAAATTCTCGTATCATACCGAGAGTGAACTGAAGTAAGATGTGCAATTTTCATTAATTACAACCTAAAATTAAGGATTACCTTTCATGGCACTACAAGAGCGCGCTTGCGAGAGAGAAACACCAAGCACACTGCCACCGCAAATCCATGGGTAAGCATCACAGTAAATAGATCAGATGAGATCAACAAACTTCTAAGCGGAACTATCGAAATAGCAACCGCCAACCATACCGGCATAAAACCTGAAGAGATATCATTGACCAACCGCAACAACACTCCAAGAATGGTGGCGTAAAATATGACCCCCCAAACACCGGCATGAGCGTAGCCGCTTGAAATAAACCCATTATTGGCACCCATTTCAGGCTTACCTAGATAATCACCGATCACATAGGGAATACCAACATCTCCATAGGGATATGCAAGGAATGCGGATAGAATAGAATTCGCCCAGTACGCATGTGCATGATCAGCAAAGAATTCAAAATAGGTAAAACAGAGGTTGGCTGGCACGAAGAATACTCGACGCGCCACCATTGATATCATCCAAAGGTCATCAAAGAAGAAATTTGCAGCTATCGCAATGAGCAAGAGAGCAATAAATGCCAACGGCAACATCAACAGTGAGTTAGAGTGCCGAAAATAAAACCAAACACTGAAGACCAGAACTGGCAAAAATAAAATCGACTTATGGGATGCGAACGCGAAGAAATACACTTGCACACCGCACAACACAAGAAAAAGCAGGTACCGCCTTGCATACAAGGCCATGCACATCAAATACACAGAGAATATCTGAAAGGTCCAATTATTGGTGTATGCGAATATACCTTGTGCAGCCACATCCGCATTGACCTGCCTGAACTCATAGACTTCCGATATATTTAAGTTTGCTTTAGCCCCGGAAACAAAAAACCAGACTACTAAAAATAAAACAAATGCAATAGAAATAGATACAGCTATCGACCGACCAAACCTAACCGGAGGCAACCCCTTAAAACTGATAATGGACAATCGAGACAAAAGATAAACCCAAAACAAAGCCGAAATAGATACAATAACCGGCAGCATTGGGCGCCCTGAGTCCAAGCCGTACATAGAAGTCAACGGGGCTACAATCGACAGTACTGCAGTAGCAAAAAAATAATGGCTAACCTTTAGAATCCGGTCAGATGCCATTACCAGCGAAAGTAGATACAAAACCCAAGAGACAATATAATTTACAATCTGAAAATCATAATTAAAGCCATCGTAAGAAAACAACTCGGCAACATAGTGCACGTACGAGAAATCGAGTACAACCCTAAAAAGCAATACAGACAGAAAAAAACTGGCCCTATTAACATCCAACTTAAAATAACCAGTTTGCATTTTGACCCCTGCCATTACCAACAAACACTCAACCGAATTACGCGTTACACTTCCGCACTTCAAGCAAACGCAAATCGATACCACCTATAAAAGTTAACCCAACGCCAAACCTGCGAAGTAAACCTAGCTCGGCCGGCTACAACATCATCAAATTCCTTGATAAGCTTTTCACCATTCAGGAAGGGTAAATCCAAGCTTTCAGACAGCCAGGCTCGGAGCACATCCGAATTAGCCACAATAAAATCCTTCTCCGGGGTTTCAAAGCCAACTTTATCACGACGATTTAATATCTGCTCGGGCACGATCCCTCGCATAGCAGCTCGGAATATATGCTTCGTTTCACCGTGATCAGATATCAGGAAATTCTCCGGAAGCGACAAAAGAAACTCGCTCAATCCAGTGGTAAGGAAGGGGACTCTGCTTTCAATAGAGAAGCGCATGGAGTTCCGGTCACCGTGCCTTAGAAGATGCTGCAAACCACGAGTATGCAGAGAGGCTGCCAACTCAGCAGTAACACGTCGCCCCTTGATATTAATGCCACATACACGACGGGAGTTCTCGCGCACTACTTGCGCATCAGCTAGAGCTGATGCATTTAACCACAACGGGGTATTACTTTTTCCATCAATGCGATGAAGTAGATCATTCAATTTACCAGATGTAAATTGACCTAAGGCAGTCCCTATACCGAGCTTCAAACTACGCCCTGGCCATTTAGACCACTCGCCCAAGAATTTCGCAGCTCGAATGAACTCCCCTCGTTCAATCATGCTACGAATACGTTGACCGGGATAGCCACTATAGCCAGCGAGCATTTCATCCGCGCCTTGGCCATCCAAAGTTACGGTAATCCCCTTTTCTTTTGCTAGCTGATAGACTCGATATTGAGCATAAATACTTGTAGTTCCAAACGGTTCGCCTTGAACCCGAATCATATCATCCAAATCGCGAATTAGTTCCGCAGGCGATACCACAACTTTGTGGGCTGTAGCACCAACATGGCTGCTTACCTGGTCGACCCAGTGCTCTTCGGAAAGAGAACTACCTTTTGCCACATAGCTAAAAGTATGAATGGGCATATGAGGCTCAACATGACGCATCGCACATACTACAGCAGATGAATCCACCCCCCCCGACAGCGCCGCACCCAGCGGCACGTCGCTGCGTAAATGCAGCCGAATATTATTGAGAAAAAGCTCCCGCAACTCATCTGCTGCATCGGCAAAGCTCAAATCAGTACGCTGCTCCAGGCTAGGCGTGAACCATTGACGCGGCGCGGAAATCTCGCCAGAGGCGATATGAAAGCTAAGTATGTGACCGGGCGGCAGGTGAAATACACCTTCAAAAAACGTCTGATCATTACTATCGTAATCCCCATGAACCAAATAATCATAGGAGCGCTGCCAGTTCAATTCTACAGATTTACACTTTAAAGCCTTCAGCGCCGACACTTCCGAAGCAAAGATAAGATCGCTCCCCTCGCGGCAGTAGAAAAAAGGCTTTATACCATAGGCGTCACGCACACAGTGAATAATACCTGACTCATGCTCAAAGAGCACAAACGCAAACATACCCACGAATCGCGATATGCTTGCTTCTTTCCAGTACTGCCAAGCGGCCAGCAACACCTCAGTATCTGAATCAGACCTGAACGCGTAACCCAACGCAATAAGTTCTCCGCGCAGTTCTCTATAATTATAAATCTCGCCATTAAAAATTACAGAGTATTTGCGATCATTCGAATACATTGGCTGATGCCCTGCACTCGAAAGGTCAATAATCGAAAGCCTAGTATGGCCTAGCACCAGGCAACTGCCATGGACTGGAGTAATATCATATCCAGAATCGTTCGGCCCCCTATGCTTAATGGTAAGCAGTGCGGATTTAACCCGTTCCTCGAGCGAATGATCTGCCTGTTTCCATACACCGCCTAATATTCCGCACATAACGCTTATCCGAACCTATGTCTTTTTGCGCCAAAAATAATAAAGCCTAGATACAGGCTATACAGGGCCACTTCATGCAAGGTGAACGCCAGTAAAAACGTTTCTATCCCAGCATTTCTAAATATAAATAGCGTCAAGCTGATCGTCACAAAGTAGATCATCTGCCACAGCGTGCCGATCTTGATGTTGTGATCCATAGCCAAAACGGTACTCAACGGACTAACCGCAAACCGTATGGCAACAGCAAAGATCAGTATGGTTGCGTAGTCTCCCGCCTGTCGCCAGCTCTCGCCAAAGACGAGGGCGAAAAGATCCGGCCCCAATATCCACACAAACGCCACCAAAGGCACCATCAAGCCTAACAAGCCGACAAAGAGCTTTAGGACGAAGGGAGCCAGCCTTTCGGGGTTATCTCGCTGCAGCACCACGAAGCGCTGAAATAATACTTGTGAGAAAGAGGTGGCGATCAAGCTCATCGGCAAATTCAGCGCTCTGAATGTGAGACTGAAAATACCGACGACATGTGTGTCGTAAAACTTGCTCAGCATCAGCACTGGCATTTGCACGGCCGCGTTGTCCAGTAAAGCTCCCAGCATCGAATACTTGGGGAATTTACTGTAACGCCGAGCATTCTCAAGCATGCTCAGGAGGCTGACCTTCGAGAGCACTGTGCGATCCTCTCGCCAGGTGCGAGTTATAAACACCAGCAGGCCACTGATTTGCCCGACGAGGTAGCCGACAACCAATCCACCCGCCGAAAGCCCGGTGAGAACGAACTGGGCAAGGGTCATACCTCCGCCCTGCGCAACTCGGCTGACAGCCAGGCGTTTGAACTTCTTGGCCCGGTTGTTCCAATAGTTAAATGCTTGCCACATGCCGGTCACGAAAACAGTGATCGGTAATAGGTAAAGCCAGGGCCCGATTGCCCTGTTGTTGAGCAGCCCCTGAATGTCTTCGTTGAAGACAAGGATGACCGCAAGCAGCACGAGACTGATGACACCCGCTATGCAGACCGACAGCGCGACAAGGCTGGCAGCGTCTTCTTCACGCTCGGGCAACATCACTGCTATTTCATACCTCGCCGTGATGACGACGGAGATCATCCCGGCGATAGACATGTAAAGCGCCAGCACACCGAAATCTTCTGGCGTGTATAAACGCGTCAGCAAAGGCATGGCCGCGATCGGGATCGCCTGCGCAAGCGTGGTGCCGGTCATCAGCGTCAACACGTTACGCAGGAAATCACTCTTTCCGTTCTTCACGGCTCGCAATGCTCTCAGCACGCTTTCAGCGCCGCAACAATGGCTTCTTGGTCGGCCACAGTCAGGTATGGATGCATCGGCAGGCTCATCACCTGGCCAGCAATCTCGTCACCGACGGGCAGTCGAGCAGCCGCATCAGCCACAGCGGGCTGCTTGTTCAGAGGGATTGGGTAGTGCACGGCTGTGGGCACGCCGGCTTCCTTCAATCTGGCCTGCACAGCATCCCTGTTCTGCACACGAACGGTGTATTGTGCATATGCACAGACATTGTGCGGTTCGATATACGGTGTCGTTTCAATGCCAGCCTCGGCAAGGAGGCGATCATAGTTGTCGGCGACCTGTTGGCGCAGGGCAATCTCTTCCTCGAAAATCTCAAGCTTCGGCAGCAGGATAGCTGCTTGCAAGGTATCCAGCCTGCTGTTCACACCCACGCGAATATGGTGATAGCGACGATCCTGACCATGACGCGCGATCTGGCGAATCACGACCGCGAGCTGATCATCATTGGTAAAAATGGCACCGCCATCCCCGTAGCAGCCAAGCGGCTTGCTCGGGAAAAAACTGGTGCAGGAAATGGTCGACAGGTTGCAGGACCGTGTACCTTTATAAGAAGCCCCGAAGCTCTGCGCAGCATCCTCAATGACAGGTATGCCATGTTTGGCAGCGATTGCATTGATCACATCGAAGTCAGCACACTGGCCATACAGGGACACCGGAATGATCGCCTTGGTACGGGGAGTGATTGCTGCCTCGAGCAATGCCGGATCGAGGTTATAGGTACGCGGGTCGACATCCACATACACTGGCTTCGCCCCCAGCAATGCGACTGTCTCTGCAGTTGCGATGTAGGTGAAGCCGGGAGTGATGACTTCATCACCCGGACCGATATCCAGCGCCATCTGAGCTATTTGCAGAGCATCAGTACCATTTGCGCAAGTGATGCAGTATTTCGCACCGACGAACTCAGCCAAGCGCGCTTCCAGCTCCGCCACCTCCGGGCCGAGGATGTATTGCCCATGGTCCAGTACGCGCTGGATGCCCGCGTCGATCTTGTCTTTGATGCGCGCTTGCTGGGTTTTCAGGTCAATGAATTCAATCATGTTCAAACACCCACCTTATTCAGTGTCCCTTCGCTCAAAACGTAACGTGCGCCAGTATGCGAGCACACGGCCTCGCCCTTCTCATCCAACTCAAGCTGCTCACCAAACTCGCTCATCCAGCCGATTTGCCGAGCCGGGACGCCAACCATAAGGGCGTACGCTGGCACATCCTTGTTAATCACTGCGCCAGCACCGACGAAGGCGTACTCGCCAATGGTAACCCCGCAGACGATGGTGCAGTTGGCCCCCAGTGTCGCGCCTTTCTTGACCAGAGTGTCGCGGTACTGGTCCTTTCGCTCGATCAACGAACGGGGATTGTAGACGTTGGTGAATACCATGCTCGGGCCACAGAACACGCCCTCCTCCAAGGTCACGTTGTCATACACCGACACGTTGTTCTGGACCTTGCAACGGTCGCCGATCACGACCTTGTTGCCAACGAAGACGTTCTGCCCCAGGGAAACGCCCTCGCCAATACGAGCGCCGGCACAGACGTGAACAAAATGCCAGATTCGAGAGCCGTTACCGATCTGCGCGCCCTCATCGACGATAGCGCTCGGGTGCTGAGAATAATTCATGGTCTGAGACTCACACTTGATTGAGGTTGATCGAACGCGTGCCGCATTGCTGCTGACGCGTACTTCCAATATTGACGTGCACCGATCTCGTTGAGGTGATGCCTATCCTGATAGATGAGCTGGCCTTCGAAATAGGGCGCAGTGGCGAAGATACCGGTGCCGGAAAAGTCCATGAATCGCGCGCCAGGCATGGCGGCGACCATATCCTCAACCATCTTGTTTGCCGGCTTCCACTCACCATTCGACTTCAAGGGTGCCGGCAGCCCAAGTTCGGTAAAGCGTCGAACCCGCAGCACGTTGGAATCAAACATTGGAATTTGCGCGAGAACTACCACTTGCTTCCCGGCGGCCGTGGCCCCCTGCAAAAACTCCCGGAACGCTTTAATGAACGCGGGACTTTGCATCTGGTACTGCCACATACCCGCGACGACTATCTTGTCCATGCCAGGCAAGGCTTGAGCGACTGCATCAATCTGCGCACGGCATGGTTTTTGAGCCCAGCCAGGTAAACGTTCTACATCAAAACCGGGGATTGGCACGCAACTGCTGCCAGTGATGACACGATAAGCAAGGCCCAATTCCGCTCCGGCTTCATCAAAGAAGTAATTGAGCTGCGCTGCGTGGCTATCGCCAATGACCAACACAGACGCGGGCACTGCCGGGTTGCCACGTTTACATTCAGCCACTTGAATGCCGTGGCAGATCAGCTCCGGCGCAGCATAGCGGGTCAGTTCCAACGCCGGCGGGGAAACCAGGGAGAGATTGAGCTGTTTTCCTGCGATGGCTATCGCTGCAACTACACAACCGGCCAATGCGCACTTGGGTGCCTGACGCAAAGTCAGCTTGCTGCTGCGCACCGGCCCTTCCACGTAACGATAGGAAAGCCAGGCGGCCAGGAAAGAAACGATAACAAACAGCGCCAGGCTCACTGCAGACAATTGGTATTGCCCAGTGTAATAACGGACCAGCGCCAACACCGGCCAGTGCCAGAGATAGAGCGAATAGGAAATTCCGCCTATCCAGACCATTGGTCGAGTCGATAGCAACTGGCTTACCGGCCCCCGACGCGCGGCAATGAGCAAGCCTGTTGCCACGCACGGTAAAAACGACCACAAGCCTGGAAATGCCTGGCGATCAATGAGGATGAACGAAACCGCAAGTCCTATCGCCCCGATGGCACCGAAGGCCCCGGAAAGCAGCACTGGCAATTGACGCTGAGCCATCAGAAGCGCGGTTACCGCTCCTACCATGAACTCGGGAACGCGTGCGAGCAAAGCAAAATAAGCCAACGCGTTCTTACCAGCGAATGATCGATACCCGCTCCAGGCGAACAATGCTGCTGCAATGAGCACGAAAGCGGGCAACCGCCATTTCTTGGGCAGAGACACCACCAGCAACGGGAAAAACAGGTAGAACTGCATTTCGATGGCCAGCGACCAGGTGTGCAGCAGCGGCAACTCGTCAGCCTGCGGCGCGAAATAGCTACCAAAGTTTGCAAAATACGTGTTGCTGTAAAACAAGCTAGCTGACTTCAAACTACTTTGAAAAAAGGCGAAGTCCGTAGGTAGCAACAAGACTGCAGACGCCATGCAAACAATTGCCAGCATGACAAAATAAGCGGGTACGATACGCTTGATACGGCTGGAATAGAATGCCACCAAGTCAACCTTGGCACCGCGTTCCGTCAACAAAGCCGTAATGATGAACCCGGAGATAACGAAAAACACATCCACGCCGACAAAGCCAGCATTCAGCCAGCCACTGTTGGCATGGTAAGCCAGCACCGCAAGTACTGCGATTGCACGCAACCCTTGAACGTCGAGTCTCATGTCTTGCTTTGCTGTGATGGCGCAACCACTCAGCATTTTAGAATTATCGTTCGACACGCGAATTGCGATCCTGCTTCAGAAAAGATAACGGGCAACGCTATGCATTACCCGTATTCATTAACTGCTCGTCAGCGCGACAGCGCCAGCACGAACGGGTGCCCTTCATTGTCTGCCGCAGCAACCACTGGAGCGCTACGGATGGTGTTCACTGTCTCGACACAGTGGCGCGCGTCCTCGATACCGTAACCACGGCCGGCCAGAATTTCTTCATAGCTGGTGGTGTGCAGGTCAGTGAAGCCCTCGGAGAACTCCATTTCCTCACCATTGACGGTAATCGAACGGTAGGTCGGCTTCTTGCCCTTCACCGACTCTGGCAGATCGTTGGCGTCAACCGACAGGAACCAGCGTACGCGTGCTTTCTCGTACTCCAAGTAGCCAGCGGCCTTATGCTCGGAGGTGAAGTGCACGACGTTGCGCTGCAGTTTGCCGAAGATGAAGTGCAGCATGTCGTAGAAGTGCACGCCGATGTTGGTGGCCACACCGAACGATTTGCGAGGGTCCCCTTTCCAGCTTTGCAGGTACCACTTGCCACGCGAAGTGATGTAGGTCAGGTCGACTTCATACTTGTGCGGGTTGTTCTCCCGGGCGACCTTGTCTTTCAAGGCAAGGATTGCCTGGTGGTGGCGCAGTTGCAGAATGTTGAAAAGCCGCTTGCCGGTTTCCCGCTCGACCAGAGCCAATTCATCCAATTGCTGCGGAGTAGGCACCAGCGGCTTTTCGCAGATCACGTCACAGCCCAGACGCAGACCAGCTGCGA
Organism: Pseudomonas anuradhapurensis; assembly: GCF_014269225.2. NCBI lineage: Bacteria > Pseudomonadati > Pseudomonadota > Gammaproteobacteria > Pseudomonadales > Pseudomonadaceae > Pseudomonas > Pseudomonas anuradhapurensis. Next base: position 1,539,050 of record NZ_CP077097.1, on the reverse strand, counting down.
TGTGCGGGTGATGCAGATAGTTGGGTGAACAGATCGAAACGTAATCCAGAGCGTTGGACGGGTCGCGCTTGAGCCCATGGGCGTGATCGAGGAAGAACTCGAACTCGGTGAAGAACTCGCTCTGTGGCGAGATGCTATCGATGATACCTACCGAGTCATTGATGTCGTAAGCAGACACCAGCCGGTTGCCGGTGTCCTTGATGGCGCGCATGTGGCGTGGGGCGATGTAGCCGGCAGCACCGATGAGAGCAAAGTTTTTCATGAGGCTTCCTTTGAAGACGAATGAATCCGCCTGCCCGGTTGGGGAGGCGGATCAATTTGCTGGCAACGTCGATCAGGCCTTGATGATGTGTGCAGTCGGTGTGCGGTACTTACCGCGACTGTCTACGATCAGCTTGGCTTTGGCTTCGATCAGGGCGTAGTCGAATTTATCGTGGTCGGTAGCCAGTACCACGGCGTCGAAACTTGCCAGGTTCTCGGCGGTGAGCGGCTCGCTGCTCAGTTCGAAGTGGTGCTCGCGCATCTTTGGGAACACCGGTACGTGCGGGTCGCTGTAGGCAACCACACCGCCCTTGGCTTCGATCAGCTCCATGATTTCCACGGACGGCGACTCGCGCATGTCGTCGACGTTTTTCTTGTAGGCGATACCCAGCACCAGCACGCGGCTACCTTTAAGTGCCTTGCCGGCATCGTTCAGGCCATCCATGAGCTTGCCCAGCACATATTCAGGCATGGCCTGGTTCACTTCCCCGGAAAGTTCGATGAAGCGGGTGTGCAGGCCATATTCACGAGCTTTCCAGGTCAGGTAGAACGGGTCGATCGGGATGCAGTGGCCGCCCAGGCCAGGGCCAGGGTAGTACGGGGTGAAGCCGAAAGGCTTGGTCGCTGCGGCATCGACCACTTCGAAGATGTCGATGCCCATACGGTCGGCGACAATCTTCATTTCGTTGACAAGGCCGATGTTCACCGCACGGTGGATGTTCTCCAGCAGCTTGGTCATTTCAGCCGCCTTGGTGGAGCTGACCGGAACTACCTGGTCGATGGCTTGTTCATACAGGGCGATACCCACTTCCAGGCATTTCGGGGTGTGGCCGCCGATGACCTTGGGAATGGTGCGGGTTTCGAAATTCGGGTTGCCCGGGTCTTCACGTTCTGGGGAGTAGACCAGGTAAATGTTCTCACCAACTACCAGACCACCTTCCTGCACGCGGGGCAGTAGTTCTTCTTCGGTGGTGCCTGGATAGGTGGTGCTTTCCAGCGATACAACTTGGCCGGCACGCAGGTATGGTTTGAGTGCATCGGTAGTGTTGATCACGAAACTCATGTCTGGTTCGCGATACTTGTTCAGCGGAGTTGGCACACACAGAATCAGTGCATCGCACTCACTCGCACGTTCGAAGTCGACGGTAGCCTCAAAGCCGGTTTCGCGTGCCTTGCTGATACTGGCCGCCGGAATATGCTCGATGTAGCTCTGGCCTGCATTGAGCTTATCGACTTTGGATTGGTCGATATCGATACCCAGCACGTTGAAACCAATGGCGTTATAACGCAGCATCAGCGGTAACCCGACATAACCGAGGCCCACGATACCAATCAAGGCCTGTCGGCTTTTGAACTTTTCTACCACCGCATTCATATCTGTCATGCTTCCCAACTCACCTTGAAGTTACCTGCCCGTTTCAACGACTGCATAACGGGTTATTGAACCAGCGTCGATTCATTCGTCAGTCGAGTGAATCCATTCGGCGGCAGCGTGCATCGGGCACGCTGTCGAGCAAAAAAGCGCCCATTCATATTCGCCCGGTTAGCCACCTGGCGTGCCATAAATGAAAGGCGACACAATCATAGGCGGTTAAGCCCCGGCAATCCATCGGAGTTTTCCCGAGCCCTGTAAAAGCAAAAATGCCATTAAAATAACATCACCCAATCAAGGCTCAAGCATGAGTCTCACCGAGCCTCACAGGGCTCTGCCCCGCCAATTCTTCAGGCATGATCCGCTGCGCCGAGCCGTCGATTTCAAGCACACGCAGTTGCCTTGCGTAATCCTTGAATGCTCCACGCAAAAGGGCTAGAGCGGTGCCAAGCACCAGGCCACCGAGCAAGGCGACCAGCACGATCAGCGCTTTGCGCGGCCTCACAGGCTTGCTGGACGGTACTGCGCGTTGGTCGATATTCACCAACTGCAATCCCTGCAGCTGCGTATCAATGGCTTGCAAGCGGGCGCGCTCGACACGAAGCGCCTCAACCCCCTCAAGGAACGCCTCTTCACTAGCCCGAGCCTTGATTGCCTCGACTTTGCGGTTGGTCGAGAGCAGGATCAGTTCCTTGCGGATCTGGCCAATTCTCGGCTCGATGAAGTCGTCGGAAGTGCGCTTGCGAAGTGCAGCGCGCTCGGCCTCGAGCACCTCGGTCCCCATGAAGTAAAGCGGAACCGGCCTGCCATTTACTTCGGTACGGATGATATTGCCATTCACCGAACCCTCATCCGCCATCAAAGAAGGGGTAGATGGCTTATTCAGACCCAGGCTTCGCGCAACACTGATAGCTTCATCAAGCTCCGCCAAGCGCGCCTCGCGACGCAGCCTCAACTGCACACGCAAGGCCTTGAGCTCGTCATTCAGCTGAGCACGCCTGATCGCGTCAGCCTCTTCCAGGCGAGCGATACGGCTTTCGTTCCCGGCCTGGTATTCCGACACTGCGGAGCCAAGTTGCTTGTCTACTTCCGCGAGCCGGTTCGCCAAAATTACCTGCATATCACTGGATAACTGGCTACGCTCGCGTTCGATGGCGTAATCAACGAAATCGTTAAGAATGGCCGCACCATTCATGCCCTTTTCATAGCGCATCTTGAGCCCGACAAAATCGCTCAGCAGATCGCCTTTTTTTGGATCAGCCAGAACTACACTAAGCGCATCGCGATTGAAATCTTCAAACGACTGCTCGACAGTTTGGCCCTCATTCTGAAACGCATCGATGAGATCAGGCCGGGAACGGAAGAAATCGAGCCGTGCGTTGTAAGAGTCCAGCGTGGCGCCAACTCGCTTGAGCGCCTCCCCAGGCGGTAGAGAGTAGATTTTTGTTCGATTCAAAGCGTCCAGTTGGTTGAGGGCGACTGGCGTCAATCGGGTCGACGCTTCATATACAGGGGTAATGTTGTAAGCGATCGCAGCGCCAGCAACCGCACAAACTGCTCCCATCGCAAGAATTATCCAGCGCCTGCGCCAAATAGTGCGAAAAACTTTGAAAAGATCGATCTCACCTGAAGCGGCGATAGGGGAAACGCGGGTAACACTGTTCACGATATTGCCTGTCCGTAGCGGTGTGTTGACCATGACAGGCAAGGAGGATCAGCACGTCGTGCCCGCTCTTCCAGCATTCCATGTCATCGGCGACGAGAGGCTATTGTTACACCTTACGTAACCGACAACAACGCTTTAAGATCCATTCCAGTTAACGAAGTTCCCTACCGTTCGTCCCCTTTCTTCTGCACCACACGTCACGACCTATCGCGACAAGGACTCCCAAGCCTATCCCCGCTAACGCCGATAGCAGCATGATGACAGCTTTTCGTGGCTTGATTGGTTTATCTGGCTGCGACACTGCACCATCCTGCTGGTACATCGCAACCAAGGAAGGGTCGACCTTCAAGCTCCGCAGAAAATTGAGCTTTTCCTCTTTTTCGCGCAAATGACGGATGAACGGGTCATCTGATGCACGCGATTCCAGGTTGGCGATTTCAGCTTCCAACGCTTTGGTGCCGCGCATGTAGGTGAGCGCACCAGTCATGCCCGCAGACACTTCATTGGACAACGTATCCGCAATGATTGGCGGCTTTTCCAGGCCAATCGACCGCGCAACACGCAGTGCCTCCTTCAACTGAGCGATCTGATCCGCACGCTGGTTACCAGCGGTGGCGCGAGCAGCTTTGATTTGCTGATCGAGGTTATCGGCCATGATCGAGATGTCACTACGGGTACCACTCAACAGCTCGTTCTTCGCACGCTCGGCTGCCAATTCGGCGTAGTTCGACACCCAGGTCGCTGCAAGGCGAGGGTCTTCAAGGTTGGCCGTAAGCACATAACGATCAGGCATGTCCTTGCCGGCAACGGCCACTTTCAGCATGCCGTTGAACTGCGCATAAAGGGCATCGCGAGAACCGCTACGCTCTTCCTCAGACAGCATGGGAAGGAAGGCACTACGGAAAAACTTGTCACGTACCGCCTCAGACTGAAGCGCTTTGAGGTAGATGCTGTACACATCCCTGGCACTGAGTGGCGCGAGGCCTGTTCCCTCACCGCGACCATAGTTCAGTTGGGCAATCTCGCTCTGGGAAGGCGGCTGAATATACAGCTTCGCCTCATACACAGGCGGAACCAGCATCACGTAAGCCAACCCCAAAGCAATAACGGGTACCGCAACCAGCCCCACCCAGACCTTCTGCCGCCACACACCCTGCACAAGCTCAATCAGGTCAATCTCGTCGCTACCACTCAGGCGCTCGCGTTCATTGCGCATTTAGTCTTCTTTTCCTTGGGTCTGTCTGATTGCGTCATCTCAGGATTTGCGTCTGGCCAGCCCGGCACGGCATCCCTCGAATCAAGCGTAGCGGCTATTTGCCACCTCTGCCGCCACGCTTCTTACCTCACTTTAAGCTTCAGTAGAAAGAACCGGTTCACAAAAGTTCCGTAGATTCTGACAGGCATCACCCCCTCCCGCCCAAAGGTCATCTCGCAATTGTGACGCACACCTCATCTCCCCCCTGCCCAAGCGCAGCCCGCAGCGCATCCGCCAACGCCCGCTTGGCCCTCCCCTCCCCATGCACCAAAGCTACCCGCCGAGCATTACAACCCAGCGCAAACCGCACCAACCCCGCCTGATCAGCATGCGCCGAATAGCCAGCCAGCGTCATCACCTTGGCCCGTATTTCATACATATCGCCATCCAGATCAATCTGCACAAACCCTTCCGCCCCTTCACTGGCCTGTATCACCGCCCCCGGCGTACCCTTGGCCTGGTAGCCGACAAACATCACCTCATGCCGCGGACCCCCCAGCATCGCCTTGAGGTAGTTGACGATGCGCCCACCCGAACACATGCCATTGCCGGCAATGACAATCGCCGGCCGTCCAGTGCTCTTGAGGTAATTGACCACCTGGTGGTGGCGCGCATGGCTATCGATGCTGATCAACTGGCTGAAATCCAGCGGATCGCGCCCATCGGCAAGGCGTGCCCTGGCCTCGGCATTCCAGTAGTCGTGCAGCTCCCGGTACACCCCGGTGATTCGCTGGGCCAAGGGTGAGTCGAGAATGATCGGTAGTTGCGACCAGTCGACTGGCTCGCCAGCCGGTGACTGGCCGGATTTGCCGAGCAAGGCCTTGCGGTGAAGAATGCCTTCGATGTCGTACAGCAACTCCTGGGTGCGACCCAGGCTGAAGGCGGGAATCAACAGCGTGCCCTGATCGGCCAAGGCGCGGTCGATGGCGGCTTCCAGGCGCTGCTCGCGGTCTGCCACCGGTGGGTGCAGGCGGTCGCCGTAGGTGCTTTCCAAAACCAGCAGGTCGGCCCGCTCCGGCGGCCGCACAGGGCGCAGCAAGGGGTTGCCACAGGCGCCGAGGTCACCGGAGAACACATAGCGGGAGTTGACCTGTTCGTGCTGCATGTCGCATTCGACATACGCCGAACCCAATAGATGACCGGCGCGCTGCAGGCGGATGCGGCAGCTGAGACCGGGGCGCTCGACCAGCGGATACCACTGCTCGAAAGGCAGCGGCACGATGAGCTTGCGGATGAATTCCAGGTACCTTGCGACCTGGGCGGGTTCGCTGCTGATGCTGAGCTTGTAGGCATCCTCCAGCACCAGCGGCAGCAGCCGGGCAGAGGGTTCGCTGCACAGGATGGGGCCGCGGTAGCCAGCGGCCAGCAGGGCCGGGATGCGCCCTACGTGATCAAGGTGAACATGGGTGATGACCAAGGCCTGGATGCCCTGCACGTCGAAATCGAGCGGCGCGGATGCAGCGCCTGGCGCGGCGTCGTCGCCCTGCGCCAGGCCACAGTCGATGAGCAGGCTGATCGACGGATCGAGATGCAGCTGATGGCAGGATCCGGTGACGCCCTGGGTGCCACCGTGATGGGAAACGACGGGATATTCCATGCTGCACACACTCGCCTGGGCCGAAAATGAAGTGCGCTATTACTCCATGACAGCCGGTACAGACAAAGGTGAGGATTCCTAAGAAGCCGTAGGAAATGTCGTTAATTGCTGCTTAGTGCCGCCTGCCGTGCGGAAGCCCGGATCTTGCGTTTGCTGCACTGTACGCTGTATGCCCCCAGCAAAGGCCCGATTGCCAGGCCAATCACCAGCGCGGCAAGTACCAGGACCGCAACTGGCATGGCTGGAGCTGCCCAGCCGAACAGGACCAACGAGACGGTTTGCTGGTTTTCCAGAACGAAGAACAGCACCACAGCCGCCAACAGCAGCACGAACACCGCCGCCAGGGCGCGCTTGAGGTTACGCATCAGATTGCTCCTTGTGGAATCAGGTGTGAGCCTCGTGCTCTTCTTCATTGACCCGGTCGCGCAATTCTTTGCCGGGCTTGAAGTGCGGCACGAACTTGCCTTCGAGGCTGACCGACTGGCCGGTCTTCGGGTTACGGCCGACACGCGGTGCGCGATAGTGCAGCGAGAAGCTGCCAAAACCGCGAATCTCGATGCGATCGCCGGTGGCAAGGCATTGTGACATCTGTTCAAGCATGGTCTTGATGGCCAACTCCACGTCCTTGGACGAGAGCAGCCCCTGATGGGTGACAATACGTTCGATCAGCTCCGACTTCGTCATATTTTTCCCTTCGTTATCAAGCAGCTAGATCATTGCTTAACCAGTTTGTAGCACGCTGGGAAGGATTTGAACAGGGTGGTTCTTGACTTAATAAAAAAATTCAAGATTGAAGTTTTGTCGGAATGGTCTAGCTGGCGGGGCTTGGCGGGGTGGGGTTTTGGCTGGTTAGCGCTCGGCGCACGGGAGGTGGCGCCTGGGAGATCGCCTGCTGCGCGGGCGGCGTTCGGCCTCACAGGCACACCCCCTTACGAGGAACACCTCCTGCCCCCTCCAAACCAGCCAATAGAAGCGCAAAAAAAAGGGTGGCCCGAAGGCCACCCTTTTTTACCGATCAAACAGAACTCAGTTCTGCTTGGCCATTGCTTCGCGCAGCAGCGCAGCCATGGTGGTGTCGGCAGCCGCTTCCGGAGCGTTTTTCAGGCTCTGGATGGCTTCGCGCTCTTCAGCATCGTCCTTCGACTTGATGGACAGGCTGATAACGCGGGACTTGCGATCAACGCTGATGATCTTGGCTTCGATCTCTTCGCCTTCCTTCAGGACGTTACGCGCGTCTTCAACGCGGTCACGGCTGATTTCGGAAGCTTTCAGAGTAGCTTCGATGTCGTCGGCCAGAGTGACGATGGCGCCCTTGGCGTCAACTTCCTTCACGATGCCCTTGACGATAGCGCCCTTGTCGTTGACAGCAACGAAGTTGGAGAACGGATCGTCTTCCAGCTGCTTGATGCCCAGGGAGATGCGCTCGCGCTCTGGGTCAACCGACAGGATGACGGTTTCCAGTTCGTCGCCCTTCTTGAAACGACGTACGGCTTCTTCGCCGGTTTCGTTCCAGGAGATGTCGGACAGGTGAACCAGGCCGTCGATGCCGCCGTCCAGGCCAATGAAGATACCGAAGTCGGTGATCGACTTGATGGTACCGGTGATCTTGTCACCCTTGTTGAACTGGCCGGAGAAGTCTTCCCATGGGTTGGACTTGCACTGCTTGATGCCCAGGGAGATACGACGACGCTCTTCGTCGATGTCCAGAACCATGACTTCCACTTCGTCGCCAACCTGAACGACTTTCGACGGGTGGATGTTCTTGTTGGTCCAGTCCATTTCGGAAACGTGTACCAGACCTTCAACGCCTTCTTCCAGCTCAGCGAAGCAGCCGTAGTCGGTCAGGTTGGTAACGCGAGCCTGTACGCGAGTACCTTCTGGGTAACGGGCAGTGATAGCTACCCACGGATCTTCGCCCATCTGCTTCAGACCCAGCGAAACGCGGTTGCGCTCACGGTCGAACTTCAGAACGCGTACGTCGACTTCGTCGCCAACGTTAACGATTTCCGACGGGTGCTTGATGCGCTTCCAGGCCATGTCGGTGATGTGCAGCAGGCCGTCGATACCGCCCAGGTCCACGAATGCGCCGTAGTCGGTGAGGTTCTTGACGATACCCTTGACTTGCTGGCCTTCCTGCAGGGTTTCCAGCAGGGCTTCGCGCTCGGCGCTGTTCTCGGCTTCCAGCACGCTGCGACGGGAAACGACAACGTTGTTGCGCTTCTGGTCCAGCTTGATGACCTTGAATTCCAGCTCTTTGCCTTCCAGGTGGGTGGTGTCGCGCACAGGGCGGACATCAACCAGGGAGCCCGGCAGGAACGCACGGATGCCGTTAACGTCGACAGTGAAGCCGCCCTTAACCTTACCGTTGATAACGCCCTTGACCACTTCTTCGGCGGCGAAAGCTGCTTCCAGAACAATCCAGCACTCGGCGCGCTTGGCTTTTTCACGGGACAGCTTGGTTTCGCCAAAGCCGTCTTCGACCGCGTCCAGCGCAACGTGAACTTCGTCACCGACCTTGATGGTCAGCTCGCCAGCTTCGTTGTAGAACTGCTCGAGCGGGATGACGCCCTCGGACTTCAGGCCAGCGTGTACGGTAACCCAGTCGCCGTCGATGTCGACAACGATACCGGTGATGATGGCACCCGGCTGAAGATTGAGGGTTTTCAGGCTTTCTTCAAAGAGTTCTGCAAAGCTTTCGCTCATTTTAATTCCTGTAGATTCGGGCGAAACATACGCCCCTCGCCACATTCCAGACAATGTGGGTCTGTTTTAAGTAAAGGAAAGCGGGCAGGACGTTGACTGGTGCCCCTGCCTGCTTTCCTGGCTATCAGAGCAGGTCGCGCAGGGCGAGCTCACTCTTGATACGTTGCAACACCTGCTCGATGGACAACTCGGTAGAGTCCAACTGAATGGCGTCGGCCGCTGGCTTCAGCGGGGCCACTGCACGTTGGGTGTCACGTTCATCACGCGCACGAATCTCATCCAGCAGACTCGACAGACTAACATCTTCACCCTTGCCCTTCAACTGCAGATAGCGGCGGCGCGCGCGCTCCTCCGCACTGGCGGTGAGGAACACCTTCAACGGCGCGTCCGGGAACACCACGGTGCCCATGTCCCGACCGTCGGCGATCAGCCCGGGCAGTTCGCGGAACGCACGCTGGCGCTCCAGCAGCGCTTCACGCACCGCAGGCAGCGAGGCAACCATCGAGGCACCGGCACCGACGGTTTCGGTACGGATGACCTGGCTGACATCCTCGCCTTCGAGGATGGTTTGCTGAAGCTTACCGGGCTGGGCGGCAATGAACTGCACATCCAGATGGGCGGCAAGCTTGGTCAGCAGCTCTTCGTTGGTCAGGTCGACGCCATGGTTGGTGGCATTGAACGCCAGCAAGCGGTACAGCGCGCCGGAGTCCAGCAGCTTCCAGCCCAGTTCGCGGGCCAGCAGGCCGGCAACGGTGCCCTTGCCGGAGCCGCTGGGCCCGTCGATGGTGATGACCGGCGCCAGGGTACTCACGACTTGCCCTCTTCCGCCACGCGGATGCCGACCTCGGCGCACAGCGCCAGGAAGTTGGGGAAGGAAGTGGCGACGTTGGCGCAGTCGTGGATGCGGATCGGCGCGCTGGCGCGCAGCGAAGCCACGCTGAAGGCCATGGCGATGCGGTGGTCACCGTGGCCATGCACCTCACCACCGCCCAGCTGGCCGCCGTCGATGATGATGCCGTCCGGGGTCGGCTCGCACTTGATGCCCAGGGTGATCAGGCCATCGGCCATCACCTGGATACGGTCGGATTCCTTCACCCGCAGCTCTTCGGCCCCACGCAGCACGGTACGCCCTTCGGCGCAGGCAGCGGCGACGAACAGCACCGGGAACTCGTCGATGGCCAGCGGCACCAGCTCCTGCGGGATGTCGATGCCCTTCAGGCGGGCGCCACGCACGCGCAGGTCGGCCACTGGCTCGCCGCCGACTTCACGCTGGTTTTCCAGAGTGATGTCGCCGCCCATCAGGCGCAGGATATCGATCACGCCGGTACGGGTCGGGTTGATACCGACGTGCTCCAGCACCAGCTCGGAGCCTTCGGCGATGGACGCGGCCACCAGGAAGAAGGCTGCCGAGGAAATATCGGCCGGCACTTCGATACGGGTAGCGGTGAGCTTGCCGCCGGACTGCAGCGAGGCCACCGGGCCGTTGCTTTCGACGCTGTAGCCGAAGCCGCGCAGCATGCGCTCGGTGTGGTCACGGGTAGGCGCGGGCTCGGTGACGGTGGTCTTGCCTTCGGCATACAGGCCGGCCAGCAGCAGGCAGGATTTGACCTGGGCACTGGCCATCGGCAGCGTGTAGGTCAGCGCCTTGAGCTTGTGGCCACCGCGGATGGTCAGCGGCGGACGGCCGTCCGGGCCGGTCTCGACCACTGCGCCCATTTCGCGCAGCGGGTTGGCCACACGGTTCATCGGGCGCTTGGACAGCGAGGCGTCGCCGGTCATGGTCACGTCGAACGGCTGGCCGGCCAGCAGGCCCGACAGCAGGCGCATCGAGGTACCCGAGTTGCCCACGTACAGCGGCCCGGGTGGCGGCTTGAGGCCGTGCAGGCCAACGCCGTGAATGGTCACGCGACCGTGGTTGGGGCCTTCGATGACCACACCCATGTCGCGGAATGCCTGCAGGGTCGCCAGCGCGTCCTCACCTTCGAGGAAGCCTTCGACCTCGGTGGTGCCTTCGGCCAGCGAGCCGAGCATGATCGAGCGGTGGGAAATCGACTTGTCGCCCGGTACGCGAATTCGCCCGGACAGGCGGCCACCCGGTTGGGCCAGGAAAATCAGATCGTTGGCGTTCATAGCGTCCACATAGGCCCGGCGGGCCAGGATTTTACTGAAATGCTCGCGGGCTACCCGAGCGCGGGTGAATACACCCAGCAGCTGGTGCCCGTCCCCTTCAGCGATCGCGTCGCGCAAGGCGTCGAGGTCGCTGCGATATGTATCAAGCGTGCGCAGGACAGCATCGCGGTTGGCGAGGAAGATGTCGTGCCACATGGTCGGGTCGCTGCCGGCGATTCTCGTGAAATCGCGGAAGCCTCCCGCAGCGTACCGGAAGATCTCGAGGTTTTCATTGCGTCTGGCCAGCGAATCGACCAGGCCGAAGGCCAGCAGGTGCGGCAGGTGACTGGTGGCGGCCAGCACTTCGTCGTGGCGCTCGACCGGCATGTGCTCCACATCGGCTTCCAGCGCGCGCCACAGGCGGTCGACCAGGGCCAGGGCGGCCGGGTCGGTTTCGGCCAGCGGCGTGAGGATGACCTTGTGGCGGCGGAACAGGCTGGCGTTGGACGCCTCTACCCCGCTCTGCTCGGAACCGGCGATCGGGTGGCCGGGGACGAAGCGCGACAGGCGTGCGCCGCCGTCGTTCACAAACACGGCGCGCGCCTCACGCACCACATTGCCCTTGGCGCTGCCGACATCGGTGATGACGGCGTTGCCGAGGTCGAGCGTGGCCAGGCGGGCGAGCAGTTTTTCCATGGCCAGGATCGGCACCGCCAGCTGGATGACATCGGCGCCCACGCAGGCCGTAGCGAGGTCTTCTTCGCAGCGGTCGACCACGCCCATGGCCACGGCCAGCTTGCGCGAGGGGGCGTCCAGGTCGACACCGACCACTTCGCGGCACAGGCCGCTTTCACGCAGGCCCTTGGCGAACGAGCCACCGATCAGGCCGAGGCCGACCACGACCAGGCGGTCGATGATTGGCGCGGGTTTGGTTTTTGCTGCATTTACCACTGGTGCGAACCCTGTTCAGAAATCTAGGCAGTCTTGAGGCCCATGGGGCTGCGTTGCAGCCCATCGCGACGCAAGGCCGCTCCTACAGGGGCCCGTAGCGTTTCGAGGCCTGCACAACACCTGTAGGAGCGGCCTTGTGTCGCGACGGGGCGCGAAGCGGCCCCAACCCTCTCAAATCAAAGCACCGCCTTCGGATACGACCCCAGCACCTTCAGCGCCACAGCCTCCTGGCTGATCTGCTCGAGCACCGCCTTGATCAGCGGGTCACGGTGGTGGCCGACGAAATCGATGAAGAACACGTAGGTCCACTTGCCACTGCGCGACGGACGGGTCTCGATACGGGTCAGGTCGATACCGTTCTGGTGGAACGGTACCAGCAACTCGTGCAAGGCACCTGGCTTGTTGCTCATCGACACGATGATCGAGGTCTTGTCGTCGCCGGTCGGCGGCACTTCCTGGTTACCGATCATCAGGAAGCGCGTGGAGTTGTCCGGGCGGTCTTCGATCTTTTCGGCCAGACGAGTCAGGCCGTACAGGTTGGCCGCCATGTCGCCGGCGATCGCCGCCGAGTTCCACTCGCCCTTGACCCGCTTGGCCGCCTCGGCATTGCTCGACACCGCCACGCGCTCCACGTTCGGGTAGTGCGCGTCGAGCCACTTGCGGCACTGCGCCAGCGATTGGGCGTGGGAGTAGATGCGGGTGATGCTGTCGGTCTTGGTGTTCTCGCCCACCAACAGGTGGTGGTGGATACGCAGCTCGACTTCGCCGCAGATCACCATGTCGTGCTCGAGGAAGCTGTCCAGGGTATGGCTGACCGCGCCCTCGGTGGAGTTTTCCACCGGCACCACGCCAAAATTGACGGCACCGGCCGCCACTTCGCGGAACACTTCGTCGATGGCCGCCATCGGCCGGCTGATCACCGCGTGGCCGAAGTGCTTCATGGCCGCGGCCTGGGTAAAGGTGCCTTCTGGGCCCAGGTAGGCGATTTTCAGCGGCTCTTCCAGGGCCAGGCACGACGACATGATTTCGCGGAACAAGCGCGCCATCTCTTCGTTGTCCAGCGGCCCCTTGTTGCGCTCCATCACGCGCTTGAGCACGGCGGCTTCACGCTCGGGGCGATAGAACACCGGCTTTTCGCCTTCCGCCAGCGAGGCGGTCTTGACCTTGGCCACTTCCTGGGCGCAACGGGCACGTTCGCTGATCAGCTCGAGGATCTTCTCGTCGAGGCTGTCGATGCGCACGCGCAGCGCCTTCAGTTCGTGCTCGGACATCAGCCGTGCTCCTTCTCGAATTCGGCCATGTAGGCCACCAGGGCTTCCACCGCCTCGAGGCCCAGGGCGTTGTAGATGGAGGCGCGCATGCCGCCAACCGAACGGTGGCCCTTGAGGTTGAGCAGGCCACGGGCATCGGCGCCGGCGAGGAAGGCCTTGTCCAGGCGCTCGTCAGCCAGGCGGAACGGCACGTTCATCCACGACCGGGCGTTGTGGCTGATCGGGTTGGTGTAGAACTCGCTGCTGTCGATGAAGCCGTACAGGCGGTCTTTCTTGGCGCGGTTGCGCTGCTCCATGGCCTCGACGCCACCCTGCTCCTTCAGCCACTCGAAGACCAGGCCGGAGAGGTACCAGGAGTAGGTAGCCGGGGTGTTGTACATCGAGCCGTTGTCGGCCGCGACCTTGTAGTCGAGCATGGTCGGGCAGCTGCTGCGGGCGTGACCCAGCAGGTCTTCGCGCACGATCACCACGACCAGGCCGCTTGGGCCGATGTTTTTCTGCGCACCAGCGTAGATCAGGCCGTACTGCGAGACATCGATCGGGCGCGAGAGGATGTCGGAGGACATGTCGACCACCAGCGGTACGTCACCGGTCTCGGGCACCCAGTCGAACTGCAGGCCACCGATGGTCTCGTTGGACGCATAGTGCACGTAGGCCGCGTTCTTGGTCAGGTTCCACTCGTTCTGGCCCGGGATGGCCAGGTAGTCGTAGGGCTTGGCGCTGGCGGCGACGTTGACATTGCCGAAGCGGCGCGCTTCCTCGATGGCCTTTTTCGACCAGATGCCGGTCTCGATGTAGTCGGCGGTGCCGTTTTCCGGCAGCAGGTTCAGCGGGATTTCGGCGAACTGCTGGCTGGCGCCGCCCTGCAGGAACAGCACCTTGTAGTTGGAGGGGACGGACAGCAGGTCACGCAGGTCCTGCTCGGCCTTTTCGGCGATGGCCACGTAGTCGTCGCTGCGATGGCTCATTTCCATCACCGACAAGCCCTTGCCATGCCAATCCAGCATCTCGGCCTGCGCACGCTGCAGAACAGTGTCAGGAAGCGCAGCAGGGCCTGCGCAGAAGTTAAAGGCTCGTTTGCTCACATCCACTCTCGCTCTGCCAAATAGAACAAATTCTTAACTTACAGGCCACGCGCTGCTCTTGTAGGAGCGGCCTTGCGTCGCGAACGGGTCGCAAAGCGGCCCCGGCGTCTTGCAGCGCCGCTGAACCCCCAGGGCTGCCTTGCAGCCCTTTCGCGACGCAAGGCCGCTCCTACAAAAAGCTCGCCCCGCCATAGGGCGGGTTCAGCATTGCCTGCTTTCATCAGGCAAACGGGGCGACCTTGGTCGCCCCGTTCGGGTTTTACGCTTACTCCTGCGGGGCCTCTTCGGCGCCAGCAGCTTCGTCATTGTCTGGCGCTTCGGCCGCGACACCCTCTTCGTCCGTCTCGAGCACATCATCGAGCTCTTCCTCGGACGGCTCCTGGATACGCTCCAGGCCTACGAGTGTCTCGTCATTGGCCAGCTTGATCAAGGTCACGCCCTGGGTATTGCGGCCCAGGCTGGACACTTCGCCAACACGGGTCCGCACCAGGGTGCCCTGGTCGGAGATCAGCATGATCTCTTCGCCTTCCTGCACCTGGATGGCACCGATCAGCAGGCCATTGCGCCCTTTGGTGCCCATGGCGATCACGCCCTGGCCACCACGGCCGCGACGCGGGAACTTGGACAGCGGGGTACGCTTGCCGAAGCCGCGCTCGGAGGCGGTGAGGATCTGCGCGCCGGATTCCGGGATCAGCATGGAGATGATCCGCTGGCCCTTGCCCAGCTTCATGCCGCGCACGCCACGGGCGTTACGGCCCATCTCGCGCACCACGCTCTCGGCGAAGCGGATCACCTTGCCGGCATCGGAGAACATCATCACTTCCTTGGCGCCGTCGGTGATGGCCGCCGCGATCAGGGTGTCGCCTTCCTTCAGCTTCAGGGCGATCAGGCCGTTGGAGCGTGGACGGGCGAACTGCACCAGCGGGGTCTTCTTCACGGTACCCGAAGCGGTGGCCATGAAGATGTAGGCGCCGGTCGGCTCGGCCACCCACTCAGGGGTATCGCCGTCTTCTTCGTCGACTTCCTCGGCCTCGACCACTTCGCCTTCGAGCACGGTGTCTTCCGCGTCCTCCAGCTCTTCGTCGGCGCCAGCGCTCTGCTGCAGGGCCTCGAGGTCGATCTGCAGCATGGCGGTGATACGCTCACCCTCCTCCAGCGGCAGCAGGTTGACCATCGGGCGGCCGCGGGCGGCGCGAGACGCCTCAGGAATGTCGTAGGTCTTCAGCCAGTACACCTTGCCGCGGCTGGAGAACAGCAGCAGGGTGGCGTGGCTGTTGGCCACCAGCAGGTGCTCGACGTAGTCCTCGTCCTTCACCCCGGTGGCCGACTTGCCTTTGCCGCCACGGCGCTGGGCCTGGTAGGCGGACAGCGGCTGGGTCTTGGCGTAGCCACCATGGGAGATGGTCACCACGCGCTCTTCTTCGGGGATCATGTCGCCGTAATTGAGGTCGTGGCGCGCATCGAGGATTTCGGTGCGGCGGGCATCGCCGTATTCGGCGCGGATGGCTTCCAGCTCTTCGCGGATCACTTCCATCAGGCGCTCGGCGCTGCTGAGGATGCGGATCAGTTCGCCGATCTGCTCGAGGATTTCCTGGTACTCGGCCAGCAGCTTCTCGTGCTCCAGGCCGGTCAGGCGGTGCAGGCGCAGGTCGAGGATCGCCTGGGCCTGTTCCGGCGACAGGTAATACTTGCCTTCACGCAGGCCGTACTGCTCCGGCAGGTCCTCGGGGCGGCAGGAATCGGCGCCGGCGCGCTCGACCATGACCTGCACGGCGCTGGACTCCCAGGCGGTGGACACCAGGGCTTCCTTGGCTTCGGACGGGGTCGGCGAGGCCTTGATCAGGGCGATGACCGGGTCGATGTTGGACAGCGCGACAGCCTGGCCTTCAAGGATATGGCCGCGTTCGCGGGCCTTGCGCAGCTCGAACACGGTACGGCGGGTCACCACTTCGCGGCGGTGACGGACGAACGCTTCAAGCAGGTCCTTGAGGTTGAGCAGGCGCGGACGGCCATCGACCAGGGCGACGACGTTGATGCCGAATACGCTCTGCAGCTGGGTCTGCGAATACAGGTTGTTGAGCACCACCTCCGGCACCTCGCCGCGACGCAGCTCGATGACGATGCGCATGCCGTCCTTGTCGGACTCGTCGCGCAGCTCGGTGATGCCTTCGATCTTCTTCTCTTTGACCAGCTCGGCGATCTTCTCGATCAGGCGCGCCTTGTTCAGCTGGTACGGCAGCTCGGTAACCACGATCTGCTGGCGGCCGCCCACCTTGTCGATGTCTTCGATTTCGGAGCGGGCGCGCATGTAGATGCGGCCACGGCCGGTGCGATAGGCCTCGATGATGCCCTGGCGGCCGTTGATCAGGCCGGCAGTCGGGAAGTCCGGGCCCGGGATGTGCTGCATCAGCTCATCGATGGTGACATCCGGGTTGTCGATCAGCGCCAGGCAGCCGTCGATGACTTCGCCAAGGTTGTGCGGCGGGATGTTGGTCGCCATACCCACGGCGATACCGCTGGAACCGTTGACCAGCAGGTTGGGGATACGGGTCGGCATGACCGCCGGGATCTGTTCGGTGCCGTCGTAGTTGGGTACCCAGTCGACGGTTTCCTTGTGCAGGTCGGCCAGCAGCTCGTGGGCCAGCTTGGCCATGCGCACTTCGGTGTATCGCATGGCCGCGGCGTTGTCGCCGTCCACCGAGCCGAAGTTGCCCTGGCCGTCGACCAGCAGGTAGCGCAGCGAGAATGGCTGGGCCATACGCACGATGGTGTCGTAGACCGCAGTGTCGCCGTGGGGGTGGTACTTACCGATCACGTCACCGACCACACGGGCGGATTTCTTGTACGGCTTGTTCCAGTCGTTGCCCAGTTCGCTCATCGCATAGAGGACGCGACGATGCACGGGCTTCAAGCCGTCACGCGCATCGGGCAGCGCTCGCCCGACAATCACGCTCATCGCGTAGTCGAGGTAGGACTGTCTCAGTTCGTCTTCGATATTGACCGGGAGGATTTCTTTGGCCAGTTCGCCCATGAGAAGCCTGATTCCTTTTTCTGGTGAAACTTCGCAGCTCCATCAAGGGCCGAACGAAGCTCGCCGCCGCAGCGCATGTGGTGCGACGACTTACGACAAATCAATGAGTTGTGCCATGGATCTGCGCAATGAAGGCCGCCGTGGTGGGCGGTCCTGGAAACTGCCGGATGTTATCACAATGGCGGGGGCGGTGGGGAGATGTGGCAGGTGGCCTCACACGAGGGTAAATCTGGATTTTTTATAGCCTGTGCTGGCCTCTTCGCGGGTAAACCCGCTCCCACAGGTACACCACCGCCCTCAGGCCTTGTGCTATCCCTGTGGGAGCGGGTTTACCCGCGAAGAGGCCGGAACAGGCACTACGAATATCAGTGCAAGCGCTTGCGGCACAGCAACTGCGCCAGCTTGGCGGTGTCCGGCCGCTCGACGATGCCACGCTCGGTCACGATCACGTCGATCAGGTCGGCCGGGGTCACGTCGAACACCGGGTTGAACACCTCGACATCCGGCGCCACCTGGGTGCCACCGATGTCCAGCAATTCGTCGGCAGCACGCTCTTCGAGGGGGATGTCCTCGCCAGTGGCCAGGTTGAAATCGATACTGCTGCTCGGCGCCACCACCATGAAGCGCACGCCGTGGTGCATGGCGCTGACCGCCAGCTGGTACGTGCCGATCTTGCTGGCCATGTCGCCATTGGCGGCAATGCAGTCAGCGCCCACCACGACCCAGGTGATGCCCTTGGTCTTCATCAGGTGGGCCAGCGCCGAGTCGGCGCACAGGGTCACCGGGATGCCTTCGTTGGCCAGCTCCCAGGCGGTCAGGCGCGAGCCTTGCAGCCAAGGGCGGGTCTCGCCGGCGTACACCCGTTCGACCATGCCCTCCAGGTAGCTGGCACGGATCACCCCCAGCGCGGTACCGAAGCCACCGCTGGCCAGGGCGCCGGCATTGCCGTAGGTGAGCAGGGTCTGGGCGTTGCCCTGGTGGCGGCGAATCAGCTCAATGCCGTGTTGGGCCATGGTCAGGTTGGCTTCACGGTCGCTTTCATGAATGGCCACCGCTTCGGCCTCCAGCGCGGCCAGCACGTCCTCGTCGGCGCGCAGGCGCTGCAGGCGCTCACGCATGCGGTTCAACGCCCAGAACAGGTTGGCGGCCGTGGGGCGCGCCTCGGCCAGCAACAGGAAGTCTTCTTCCAGGTCCATCTCCCAGTCGCCGCCCTGGGCCAGGCGCTCTTCCAGCGCCAGCACCAGGCCGTAGGCCACCACGATGCCGATCGCCGAGGCGCCGCGCACGGCCATGTCGCGGACCGCTGCGGCCACCTGCGCGACATTGTCGCAGGCCAGCCAACGCTCCTCCGACGGCAGCAGGCGCTGGTCGAGCAGGTGCAGGACGCCGCCCTGCCAGCGGATCGCGGTCACCTTCTCCGCCGCCAAAAATCGCTCGCGCATCGCCTCTCCCCGTCGTTCGGATATCAAAAGCCGGCGATTATAGCGACCCTCGGGGCCGAGCGCTCGGGTATACTCCGGCGCAATTTTGCGAAGTTTCAGAGGACTGTTCAATGAGCAACGTCGACCGCGCCGAAATCGCCAAGTTCGAAGCGCTGGCCCACCGCTGGTGGGACCGCGAAAGCGAGTTCAAGCCGCTGCACGAAATCAACCCGCTGCGCGTCAACTGGATCGACGAGCGCGCCAGCCTGGCCGGCAAGAAAGTGCTGGACGTGGGTTGTGGTGGCGGCATCCTCAGCGAGGCCATGGCCCTGCGTGGCGCCACGGTCACTGGCATCGACATGGGCGAGGCACCGCTGGCGGTGGCCCAGCTGCACCAGCTGGAGTCGGGCGTGCAGGTGGAATACCGGCAGATCACCGCCGAAGCCCTGGCCGAGGAAATGCCCGAACAGTTCGACGTGGTCACCTGCCTGGAAATGCTCGAGCACGTGCCTGACCCGTCCTCGGTCATCCGCGCCTGCTACCGCATGGTCAAGCCTGGCGGCCAGGTGTTCTTCTCGACCATCAACCGCAACCCCAAGGCCTACCTGCTGGCAATCGTCGGCGCCGAGTACATCCTGAAGATGCTGCCGCGCGGTACCCACGACTTCAAGAAGTTCATCCGCCCGTCCGAGCTGGGCGCCTGGAGCCGCGTCGCCGGCCTGCAGGTCAAGGACATCATCGGCCTGACCTACAACCCGCTGACCAAGCACTACAAGCTCAGCAGCGACGTGGACGTCAACTACATGATCCAGACCTTGCGCGAGGAATGAGCATGCGTTTGCAAGCAGTTCTGTTCGACATGGACGGCACCCTGCTCGACACGGCGCCAGACTTCATCGCCATCTGCCAGGCCATGCTCGCCGAGCGCGGCCTGCCGGCCATCGACGACCAGCGCATCCGCGACGTGATTTCCGGTGGCGCCCGCGCCATGGTCGCCGCCACGTTCGCCATCAGCCCCGAAGCGGAAGGCTTCGAGGCCCTGCGCCTGGAGTTTCTCGAGCGCTACCAGCGCGACTGCGCGGTGCACAGCAAGCTGTTCGACGGCATGGCCGAGCTGCTGGCCGACATCGAGAAAGGCAACCTGCTGTGGGGGGTGGTCACCAACAAGCCGGTGCGCTTCGCCGAGCCGATCATGCAGCAGCTGGGCCTGGCCGAGCGTTCGGCGCTGCTGATCTGCCCCGACCACGTGAAGAACAGCAAGCCCGACCCCGAGCCGCTGATCCTCGCCTGCAAGACCCTGAACCTGGACCCGGCCAGCGTATTGTTCGTCGGCGACGACCTGCGCGACATCGAGTCTGGCCGCGATGCCGGCACCCGTACGGCGGCGGTGCGCTACGGCTATATTCATCCAGAGGACAACCCCAACAACTGGGGCGCCGACGTGGTGGTGGACCACCCACTGGAACTGCGCAAAGTGATCGACAGCGCGCTGTGCGGCTGCTGAGTAGCAACGACTGACGCCAGACTCTGTGGGAGCGGGCAAGCCCGCGAAGCAGGCACTGCAGTGGATGGCACCGGCTTTGCCGGTGTTCGCGGGCGCGCCCGCTCCCACACGGTCTGTCGCGCCATAAAAAGGGAATACGCAATGTTCGACTACACCGCCCGCCCCGACCTGCTGCAAGGCCGGGTCATCCTGGTTACCGGTGCCGGCCGCGGCATCGGCGCCGCTGCCGCCAAGGCCTATGCCGCGCTGGGCGCCACCGTGCTGCTGCTGGGCAAGACCGAGGCCAACCTCAACGAGGTCTACGACCAGATCGAAGCCGCCGGGCACCCGCAACCGGTAGTGATCCCGTTCAACCTGGAAACCGCCCTGCCCCACCAGTACGACGAACTGGCGGTGATGATCGAGGAGCAGTTCGGCCGCCTCGATGGCCTGCTCAACAACGCATCGATCATCGGCCCGCGCACGCCGCTGGAGCAGCTGTCGGGTGACAACTTCATGCGCGTGATGCACATCAACGTCAACGCCACGTTCATGCTCACCAGCACCCTGTTGCCATTGCTGAAGCTGTCGGAAGACGCTTCGGTGGTGTTCACCAGCAGCAGCGTCGGGCGCAAGGGCCGCGCCTACTGGGGCGCTTATGGCGTGTCGAAATTCGCCACCGAGGGCCTGATGCAGACCCTCGCCGACGAACTGGAAGGCGTGGCGCCGGTGCGCGCCAACAGCATCAACCCGGGCGCCACGCGCACGGCGATGCGCGCCCAGGCGTACCCCAGCGAAAACCCGCAGAACAACCCGCTGCCGGAACAGATCATGCCGCTGTACCTGTACCTGATGGGGCCGGACAGCAAAGGGGTGAATGGGCAGGCGTTCGACGCCCAGTGAGCCTGAGCTGGCCTCTTCGCGGGCTCGCCCGCTCCCACAGGATCAGCAAGGCCCTTGAAGGCTGCGCCATACCTGTGGGAGCGGGCAAGCCCGCGAAGAGGTGCAACACTCAGCCCGCCACCAACGCCGGGCGCATGCTCCGCTGCTGGCGACCTTCCAGTTGCATGCAGCGCTCCAGGAACATGTACATGCAGTCATAGCTCCTGCATATCGCCCTGCGCAGCTCGGTACGCAACCCCAGCGTCGGGTTCTCGCCGGCCAGCGTGCAGATGATCTCCAGCGCTTCCCACGGGTGCGCGTCGTCATACTGGGCGTGCATCTTCAGCCACTTCATCGCCCGCTTGCGCTCTTCCTCCGGGAAGCCCAGCGCATAGGTGTCGCTGGAACACACCACCGCCGACCATTCGCCGGTCGCGCCTTCGATGGCGTAATTGGTCGCCGCCATGGAGATGGCCAGGTTCTCGGTGAAACACACGCGCCAGCACCAGTCGTTCAGGCCGTTCAGCTCGGCCGGAACGTTCTGCGCCTGCAATTCATGCAGGTGCACGCCGTGCGCCTGGGCCCAGCTGACCCAATAGTCGGCATGGTTGAGCTCGACGCGGATATTGCGCATCAACCAGCGCCGCGCCATATCCTCGCCCTGGTGCCGACCATACCGGGTCTTGGTCAGGTTGTGCGCCATGTACAGCGAGAACTGCTCGACCACCGGCCAGCCACCGATCAGGTACTGGCGGATGGTCGACTGCTTCAACTGGCCATCGCGCAGCCGTGCGTAGAACTCGTGCTCCACGACCCGGCGCTTGCTTTCGCGGCAATCCTCAATCAGTTGCTGGGCCCAGTGGGGGTAGCTTGCAGGGTCCATCAGAGGGCCGATACGAACGAATGCATCAATCACTTTGAGCTCCTTGATCCTTGCGATCACTAGCTAACGAAACGTGCCAGGTGCCCGCTGCAACAGAGGCCGGGTGGCGATCCGTTGGCGCTGCAGACTGTCACAGGTGAACACCTGGGGGCGTTCAATCAGGTAGCCCTGGGCGTAATCAACGCCAATCTCCTGCAAGGCCTGCTCGATCAAGGGTGTTTCGACGAATTCGGCAATGGTGCGCTTGCCCATTACGTGTCCTATGTGGTTGATGACCTCGACCATGGCCCGGTTGACCGGATCGTCGAGCATGTCCTTGACGAAACTCCCGTCGATCTTCAGGTAATCCACGGGCAAATGCTTGAGATAGGCGAACGATGACATGCCAGCGCAGAAATCATCGAGCGAGAAGCGGCAACCCAGCCCCTTCAACTCGTTGATAAAGCGGATGGCGCTGCCAAGGTTGGCAATCGCGCTGGTTTCGGTGATTTCAAAACAGATCATCCGCGGCGGGATGGCGTATTCGACGAACAGGCGCTGCAAGTATTCGAGGAACTTGTCGTCGCCAATGCTCGACCCCGACAGGTTGATCGCACAGGTCGACAACGGCCCTTCCCGGCCCTGGTCCAGGCACTGGCGGATGACCACGAATACATTGCGCACCACCCAGCGATCCAGCGCGGTCATCAGGCCATAGCGCTCGGCTGCCGGGATGAAGCTGTTGGGCAGGATGGTGCGGCCGCTTTCGTCGTGCAGGCGCAACAGGATCTCGATATGGCCCGGGCCTTCGAAACTCTTCAGCGGGGCGATTTCCTGGGCGTACAGGCAGAAACGGTTTTCTTCCAGGGCCACGTGCAGGCGCTGGATCCAGGCCATTTCGCCAAAGCGCATGGACAGTTCGCTGTCGTCGGCATGGTACACCTGGACACGGTTGCGGCCCTTTTCCTTGGCCATGTAGCAGGCCATGTCGGCGGCGCGCAGCGAGGCTTCCAGGGTGGTGGGGGCCTGGGCCAAGTGCACCAGGCCGATACTGACGGTGGTGACGAACGGCCGCCCCTTCCACACGAAGTGCAGGCTCTGCACCAGCTGGCGCAACTGCTCGCCGATACGCTCGGCCTGCTCGGGCGGGCAGCTTTCCAGCAGTACGCCGAACTCGTCACCGCCCAGGCGGGCCAGGGTGTCGCCTTCCCGCAGGCCGGATTGCAGCACGGCGCAGATGTGCCGCAGCAGTTCGTCGCCAGCGGCATGCCCGCAGGTGTCGTTGACCAGCTTGAACTGGTCGAGGTCGAGGAACATCAGTGAATGCCGCCCGGCCTGGCGCGCCAGGCCATTGAGTGCCTGCTCCAGGCGGTATTCGAATTCGCGGCGGTTGGCCAGCCCGGTGAGGGCGTCGTGGGTCGCCTGCCAGGACAGGTTGGCGATGTACTGGCGTTCCTGGGTCATGTCGTGCAGCACCAGCACGATGCCGCTGACCTCGCCGTCGTTGACGATCGGTGAGCCGACCAGGTTGATCGACACGGTACTGCCATCCAGGCGCTGGATCAGCCGGGGATGCTCGGCGCCGCCTTTGAGGCTGCCGCTGAGCACCTGTTCGACCAGGCTGCGGCCATCTTCCTCGGCCTGCTCGTCCACCAGGCTGAACAACGCCGACAATGGCAGGCCCTGGGCCTGGCCGGCCTGCCAGTGGGTCAGTTGTTCGGCGGCGGGGTTCATGTAGCCGATCATGCCTTCTACATCTGCAGTGATCACCGCGTCGCCGATGGCCTGCAGGGTGATCTGCGCCCGCTCCTTTTCAACCTGCAGAGCACTGGCAAAGGCCTCGCGCTGGGCCAGCAGCTTGCTGGAACGGCGCCAGGCAATGGCGATCAGGAACATCGCCGTCATCAGGTTGGTGATCAGCAGCACCCGCAACAGCATGCGCGAGCCCTCGCCGAGGGCATCGCTGAACGCCTTGGATGCCGGGGTGACCCCTTCATTGATAGCGACGATGCGCGCCTTCCAATCGCTGATCGTACGGGCATCTACCGGCCCGGCGGCGAAGCTGCTGCGCATTTCGTTGGCCAGCGTATCCAGCTTGGCCAGGTAATCGTCGCCGATATTCCAGTAATCGATCGCCGTCTGCATGTAGCTGAGGTTGCGAAAGTTGCGATAGAACCAGATGATCCGTTCGACATCGTCGGGGTGATTGCCGCCATCCAGTACGGCCTGGCGCGCAGCGTCAAGGTCGGGGACGGGCTGGTCGAGCACCTCGCGCAAGCGCTGGTCGCCGCGGGGCACGATGATCGCCTGGCGATAGTGCTGGTAGGTACTGTCGTCGCGGGTTTCCGCATACAGGTCAAGGTAATAGATTGCGTCTTTCTGGGCCTTGGACCAAAGGCTTTCACCGGCGACATAGGCGCGCACCGCCGACAGCGCATAGAAACTGAGGCTGCCCAGGGCCACCTGGAAGACCACAACGGCGATGAAGGGCCAGGTGATACCAAGCAGCTTGGGCGCTTCGAGTGTGCGATGTCCCTTCATGGAGTCCCTGTCACAGAGCAGATGAGGCGCAGATCAACTCAGACAAGCACAGCGTAGGCCAAATGCCATCGCCGCGGCTGGGTTTTTCATGACAGAAAATCGGTGACTTTGTATAAGTTCAACTTTGTTGCAGGTGCCCATAAAGCTTGGCATACAACCCGCCTTCTGCAATCAGCTGCTGATGGTCACCATCCTCTGCCACATGCCCACCATCGAACACCAGCACCCGGTCGGCCTGTTTCACCGCGGACAGGCGGTGGGCAATGATCAGCGTGGTACGGCCGCTGAGAAAGCGCGCCAGGGCCTGGTGCAGGTTGTACTCGGTGGCGGCATCCAGGGCCGAGGTCGCCTCGTCGAGGATTACCACCTTGGGCTCGGCCAGCACCATGCGGGCAATCGCCAGGCGCTGGCGCTGGCCGCCGGACAGGCGCACGCCGGAGCGCCCCACCACACTGTCCAGGCCCTGCGGCAAGGCAGCGATGGTGCCATCCAGCTGGGCAATGCGTAGCGCCTGCCAGCAAGCCTCGTCGCTGCAGTCACGGCCCATGGTCAGGTTGGCACGCACGCTGTCGTTGAACAGCGACGGGTGCTGCAACACCACCGCGACGTTTTCGCGCAGGGTTTCCAGGCCGATTTCCTGCAGGCTGGCACCGCCAAAGCGGATGGTCCCGGCCTGGGCGCTATAAAGGCCCAGCAACAGTTGCACCAGTGTGCTCTTGCCGCCGCCGCTGGCACCCACGATGGCCACCTTCTCACCCGGGGCAATGCACAGGTCGAGGTGCTCGAGGACCGGCTCGTCGGCATAGGCAAAGCGCAGGTCGCGCACTTCGATGCCGACCGTCTGGCGGCCGGCGAACGGATCACTGGCGGCCGCATACTGCGGCTCGTCGGCACGCGCCAGCAGCTCGTTGAGGCGGCTCAGCGCACCGCCGGCGGCATAGTAGGCGTATTGCAGGTTGAGCAGTTGCTCCACCGGGCCGATCATGAACCACAGGTAGCTGAACACCGCCAGCATCTGGCCGATCGAAAGGTCGGAAAACAGCACGGTAAGCATCGCCGCGGCGCGGAAGATATCGATACCGAACTGGAACAGCAGGCCACTGGCGCGGCCACTGGCATCGCTTTTCCATTGCGAGTCGACGGCATAGTCGCGCACTTCGCGGGCGCGCAGGCCGAGGCGCCCGAGGAAGTAGCCCTGGCGGTTGCCGGCGCGGATTTCCTGGATGGCGTCGAGGGTTTCCGCCAGCGCCTGGGTAAACCGTGCGGTGCTGTCGTTTTCGAGCTTTTTCAGGTGTTTGACGCGCTTGCCCAACTGCACGGTGAAGTAGATGACCAGCGGGTTGAACAGCAGAATCAGCAAGGCCAGCTGCCAGTGCATCCAGATCAGGATGGCCGCGGTGCCGGTCAGGGTCAGCATGGCCACCAGGAAGCGGCTGAGGGTTTCGCCGACGAACTTGTCGAGGGTATCCAGGTCGGTGACCAGGTGGGTGGTGACCGTACCGCTGCCCAGGCTTTCGTATTCCTTCAAAGAAATCCGCTTGAGCCGCTCGATAAGGCGGATACGCAGGCGGTAGACGATATCCTTGGCCAAGCCGGCGAACAACCTGGCCTGGATGACGTTGAACGCCAGGGCGGCCAGGCGCAGGCACAGGGTCAGCAACAGCATCAGACCGATGTAGCCGGCGGCCACCTGCCAGCTGGCCGGCAGCAGGTGGTTCATCCACTGCAGCGCGGCATCGCCCTGGCCCAGCAGCACCTCGTCCACCAGCAGCGGCAGCAGCAACGGGATGGGCACGCTGCAGCAGGCTGCCAACACGGCAATGAGGTTGGCGGACCAGAGGTTTTTCTTGTGATGCAGGGCCAGGCGGCGGATTTCCGCCCAGCTCAGTCGGTCGGCCGCCGTGCAAGGCTTGCCCGGCACCGGGTCGGGTGACCCAGGCAGATCAAGCACAGGCGGCCTGCTGCAGCCAGCGGCCGAGCAAGGGTTGCAGGCGCTCCAGCGGCTGGTAGCCGTTGGTCAGCAGGGCCAGCTGGCCATTGCGCTCGGCCAGCAAGGTCGGGAAACCAGCGATGCCCAGGTCCTGCGCCCAGGCGAAATCGGCCGCAGTGGCGGCGCGCGTGTCGGCCCGGGCAAAGGCCTCGGCGAACACCGCACGGTCGAAGCCCGCCTGCTCGGCCAGTTCGACCAGATGCGGAGCAACGGTCACATCCACCCTCTGCTCGTAGAACGCTCGCTGGATCAGCGCCAGCAGCGGCCAGACGCGCTCGGCGTCCAGCTCGCGGGCGGTGACCAGGGCCCGGCAGGCCGGCTCGGTGTCATAGACGAAGCCGTCGGGCATGGCCCCCTCGAAGCGAAACGGCTGGCCAGTGGCTTCGGCCACCGCTTGCCAGTGTTCGAGGATGTACTTGCGGGTGGCGCTATCCAGCGCGCTGCCGCCGCTGCGCAAGCCGCCGGTGACCAGGCGGGTCGGCACGCCTGCTGCACGCGCCTGGGCGATCAGGGCCGCGGCCACGGGTGCGAAGCCCCAGCACCAGGAGCACATCGGGTCCATCACGTAGATCAGGCGTGCAGACATGCATCAAGCCTCGGCTTTGTAGTTGTAACCGATCGGATGCGGCAGGTTGCGGGCCTTGGCCAGTTCGATCTGCTTCTGCCGGTCGATGGCGCTGCGCCGGGTCTTCTCGCTCAGGGTGTCCCAGCAATGCGGGCAGCTCACCCCTGGCGAATAGTGCTCGGACGCACGCTCCTGTGCATTGATCGGGTGGCGGCAGGCGTGGCACTGGTCGTACTCGCCCTCGCTCAGGTCATGGCGCACCGTGACGCGGTTGTCGAAGACGAAGCAGTCGCCGTCCCACAGGCTTTCTTCCTGAGGCACTTCCTCGAAGTATTTCAGGATGCCGCCCTTAAGATGATAGACCGCTTCGAAGCCTTCACCGAGCATGTAGCTGGAGGCTTTTTCGCAACGGATACCGCCGGTGCAGAACATCGCAACCTTCTTGTGCTTGCTGGGGTCGAAGTTGGCCTTGATGTAGTCGGGAAACTCGCGGAAGGTTTCGGTCTTCGGGTCGATGGCGCCCTTGAAGGTGCCAATGGCCACTTCGTAATCGTTGCGGGTGTCGATCAGCAGCACTTCCGGGTCGCTGATCAGCGCGTTCCAGTCCTTGGGCTCGACATAGGTGCCGACCGCCTTGTTGGGGTCCACGCCGGGTACGCCGAGGGTGACGATCTCTTTCTTGAGCTTGACCTTGGTGCGGTAGAACGGCTGTTCGTCGCAGTACGATTCCTTGTGGTCGACGTCGGCCAGGCGCGGGTCGTTGCGCAGCCAGGCCAGCAGGCCGTCGATGCCTTCGCGGGTGGCCGAGACGGTGCCGTTGATGCCTTCGTGGGCCAGCAGCAGGGTGCCTTTGACGTTGTTGTCGAGCATGCTCTTGAGCAGCGGCTCACGCAGCTCGACGTAGTCTTCCAAGGTGACGAACTTGTACAGCGCCGCGACGACGATGGGTTGGGACATGAAGCAGAATCTCCAGGTGGTTGCCCTCGTAAGGGGCGGACCGGGTTTGACAGGTGTAAAAAAAGCATGGGGGCGCCTTGCGCCCCTTTCGCGACACAAGGCCGCTGCTACAGGGGAATCGCATAACCTGTAGGCGCGGCCTTGTGTCGCGAAAGGGCCGCAAAGCGGCCCCCGGATCTTGCAGGATTCTACCAGAACAACCGAATGGTTTCAGTGCCCGCCGCCCGCGCACACCGGCGAAGCCGGTGCCACGCCGACCTTGGCCCACTCCTCGGCGGTGTAGGTATGGATGGCCAGGGCGTGGATCTCGCCCATCAGTTCACCCATGGTGGCGTACACCTTCTGGTGGCGCTTGACGCTGTTCAACCCGGCAAACTGCTCGCTGACGATCACTGCCTTGTAGTGGGTCTCCTGACCACGACTGTGCATGTGGCTTTCGTCGAGCACTTGCAGGTGTTGCGGCGCCAGGGCGGCCAGCTGCTGTTCGATGCGCTGTTGCATGCTCATCGCGGCGTACTCACTTCTTCGCCGGGGCGACGGCCTTGCCGGCGTTCGGGTCCAGCTCCTTGGTCATGTCGTCCAGCAGCTTGTTCACCACCGGTACCGCAGGCTCCAGGCTCTGCTGGGTCAGCTGGGCCGACTGCTGGGTGACCTTGGGCATTTCACGCAGCACTTTCTTGCCCAGCGGCGATTCGTAGAACTTGACCAGGTCGTTCAGTTCCTGCTCTGTGAAGGTCTGGGTGTACAGGTCGACCATCTTCGGCTTCAGCTTTTTCCAGCCGATGGCGTTGTCCAGCGCGGCGTTGGCCTTGGCCTGGTAGCTTTCCAGCACCGACTGCTTGGTGGCCGGGGCCTTGGTCTGGGCAAAACGCTGGGCGAACATCTGCTGGACCTGCATGTATACCGGCGTCCCCAGCTTGTCGGCGTTGGCCAGGGTCAGGAATTTCTCGGCAGCAGCATTGTGGCTGGCGGTGGCAGCGAGTACCTGGCCGCTGGCGCAAGCCAGGGCAACGGCGGCACAAAGGACACGGAGACGGGTCATTGCATTTCCTTCAGAAGAGACGGAGGCGGGTACCTCAGAGTAGAGCATTCTGCGCCGTGGTGGCGATGTGCTCAAGTGGCACGACGAGCGACGGAACCGCTCGGTCGAATCAGGGCCTAAACTGCGATTTCGAACTACACAGGAGTGAGTACAGAATGAGCCGCATCGAGACAGACAGCCTGGGCCCGGTCGAAGTTCCTGAGGACGCCTACTGGGGTGCGCAGACCCAGCGTTCGCTGATCAACTTCGCCATCGGCAAGGAGCGCATGCCCATTGCGGTATTGCACGCCCTGGCGCTGATCAAGAAGGCCGCAGCACGCGTCAACGACCGCAACGGCGACTTGCCAGCCGACATCGCCCGGCTGATCGAACAGGCTGCCGACGAAGTGCTGGACGGCCAGCACGACGACCAGTTTCCGCTGGTGGTCTGGCAGACCGGCAGCGGCACCCAGAGCAACATGAACGTCAACGAGGTGATCGCCGGGCGGGCCAACGAACTGGCCGGCAAAGGCCGTGGCGGCAAGGCGCCGGTGCACCCCAACGACCACGTCAACCGTTCGCAGAGCTCCAACGACTGCTTCCCCACCGCCATGCACATCGCTGCAGCCCAGGCGGTACACGACAAGCTGCTGCCGGCCATCGCCGAACTGTCCTCGGGGCTGGCCGAGCTGTCGGCGCGCCACCATCAGCTGGTGAAGACCGGCCGCACGCACATGATGGATGCCACGCCGATCACTTTCGGCCAGGAGGTGTCCGCGTTCGTCGCCCAGCTCGACTACGCCCAGCGCGCCATCCGCGCCAGCTTGCCGGCGGTTTGTGAACTGGCCCAGGGCGGCACCGCCGTGGGCACCGGGCTGAACGCCCCGCATGGTTTTGCCGAAGCCATCGCGGCCGAGCTGGCGGCGCTGTCCGGCCTGCCGTTCGTCACCGCACCGAACAAATTCGCCGCCCTAGCCGGGCATGAGCCGCTGACCAGCCTGGCCGGCGCCCTGAAGACCCTGGCTGTGGCCCTGATGAAAATTGCCAACGACCTGCGCCTGCTGGGGTCCGGCCCGCGTGCCGGGCTGGCTGAAGTACGCCTGCCAGCCAACGAGCCCGGTAGTTCGATCATGCCGGGCAAGGTCAACCCGACCCAGTGCGAAGCCTTGTCGATGCTGGCCTGCCAGGTGCTGGGCAACGACGCGGCGATCGGCTTTGCCGCCAGCCAGGGCCATTTGCAGCTGAACGTGTTCAAGCCGGTGATCATCCACAACCTGCTGCAGTCGATCGAACTGCTGGCCGATGGCTGCCGCAACTTCCAGCAGCATTGTGTGGCGGGTATCGAGCCGGATGCCGAGCAGATGGCGGCGCACCTGGAGCGCGGGTTGATGCTGGTAACGGCGCTGAACCCGCACATCGGCTATGACAAGGCTGCGGAAATTGCCAAGAAGGCCTATGGCGAGGGCAAGACCTTGCGCGAGGCGGCACTGGAATTGAAGTACCTGACCAATGAACAGTTCGACCAGTGGGTGCGGCCGGAGAACATGCTGGCCCCAGGCGGAAAAGGCTGAGATCCGGATACCGCGCTCTGTGTGGGCGCGGCCTTGCGTCGCGACGGGCTGCGCAGCAGCCGCAGAACGCTCGGCAGAGACATAGAATTTTGGGGCTGCTGCGCAGCCCGTCGCGACGCAAGGCCGCTCCTACACAGAGCGGGCCACTTTGCGGAATTTGCGGGCCCGCCAGCTAGCCACCAGCGATGGCCCCAGCGCCACCAGCGCCGAACCCAGCACCACCGTCACCGCCCCGACATAGCCCAGGGCATTGATGTCCTCGGCATGCACGTAGTCGGGCCACAGCAAGGCCGCCAATGCCACCGCGACGAAGGTCACCAGCGGCGTCAACGCCAGCGTGGCACTCACCCGCGACGCCTCCCAGTGCGCCAGCGCCTCGGCAAACGCGCCATAGGCCACCAGCGTGTTCAGGCAGCAGGCCAGCAGCAACCAGCCCTGCACCGGGGTCAGCTGCAACGCCTGCAACGGGTGTACCCATGGCGTGAGCAACGCGGCGCAACCGAGGTAGATCACCATCATCACTTGCTGCGAATTCCACACGGTCAGCAGCTGCTTCTGGCTCAGTGCGTAGAACACCCAGATCGTGGTGGCCAGCAGGATGGTCAGCACGCCAGTGGTATAGGTGCCGAGCGAGGTCAGCAGCTCTTCCAGACGCTGGTTGAAGAACAGCCCGAACCCCGCCAGCAAAATCAGCAGCCCGATGCCCTGCCCCAGGCTGAACCGTTCGCGGAACACGAACACGCTGGCCACCAGCAGCAACACCGGGCCAAGCTGCACCACCAGTTGCGCGGTACCCGGGCTCAGCAGGTTCAGGCCGATCAGGTACAGCACATAGTTGCCCATCAGGCCGAGCACGGCCACCAGCACCAGCCCCTTGCCCCTGGGCGTCAGTTGGCGGATGGACGGCAAACGGCGCTGGGCCGTCAGCCAGGCGAACAGCAGCCCACCGGAAACCAGCAGGCGGTACCAGGTGACGGTGACCGGGTCGACCACCTGCAGCACCTGCTTGAGCTTGATCGGCAGGATGCCCCAGAGCAACGCCGTCAGAAGTGCCAGGAACAGGCCATAGCCCCAGCGGCCGGAAGTGGTGTGCATAAAGTCCTCGATCAAGCCCGTGGTGGGGGTGGTTGAATTCTAAAGGCTTGGAGGGCCAGGCCGGGGGCGAGTGCAGAGAAAAGAATTCATCAGGTCATTCTTCTATGGCATGCCTGGGTGACGAGTTGTCTGTGCCGGCTTGTTCGCCGGCAAACCCGCTCGCACAAGGCCCCAGGCTTCAGCCATGGGGTACTGCTGTGGGAGCGGGCGTGCCCGCGGAAGGGCAAGCACAGGCAGCATCGATTCGGCTATTTCTTGTCCTTGGCAAACGCTGCCTCGAGCGCCTGGTTGATGGTGCGCAACACTTTCACCCGTGCCCAGCGCTTGTCGTTGGCCTCCACCAGCGTCCATGGCGCAATCTCAGTGCTGGTGCGGTCGACCATGTCACCCACCGCCTGGACATAGTCGTCCCACTTCTCGCGGTTGCGCCAGTCATCCTCGGTGATCTTGTAGCGCTTGAACGGGATCTGCTCGCGCTCCTCGAAACGCTCCAGTTGGGTCTGCTGGTCGATCGCCAGCCAGAACTTGACCAGCACCAGGCCGGCATTCACCAGCTGTTCCTCGAAATCGTTGATCTCGCTGTAGGCGCGCATCCAGTCGGCCGGGCTGCAGAAGCCTTCCACCCGCTCCACCAGCACCCGGCCATACCAGGAACGGTCGAAGATGGTGAACTTGCCGCGCGCCGGAATATGCCGCCAGAACCGCCACAGGTAGGGCTGCGCGCGCTCTTCTTCGGTGGGCGCGGCAATCGGCACGATGCGGTACTGGCGCGGGTCCAGCGCTGCCGCCACGCGGCGGATGGCGCCGCCCTTGCCGGCGGCGTCGTTGCCTTCGAACACCGCCACCAGGGCATGCCGGCGCATGCGCTTGTCGCGCAGCAGGCCGGCCAGGCGGGCCTGCTCGGTGACCAGCTGTTCCTGATAATCGGCCTTGTCCAGGCGCAGGGTCATGTCCAGCGCGCCGAGCAGGCTGCGCTGGTCGATGCTGCGGCCCAGCGGCGCGACGTTGCCCCGGTGCTTGGCTTTGGGGTCGCTGGCCAGTGCTGCTTGCAGGCTTTCCAGCAGAATGCGCCCGACCGCCAGGCTGCGGTAGTTGGGGTCGACGCCTTCGATGATGTGCCATGGCGCATAGTCGCGGCTGGTGCGGCGCAGCACGCGCTCACCGAAGCGCACGAAACGGTCGTAGGTTTCCGACTGCTGCCAGTCCAGCGGGCTGATGCGCCAGCTGTGCAGCGGGTCGTCCTTCAGCGCCTTGAGGCGCGCCTTCATCTGCTTCTTGGACAGGTGGAACCAGAACTTGATGATCAGCGCACCTTCGTCGCAGAGCATTTCCTCGAGCCGCTCGGCGCCGGTGATGGCCTGGTCGAGCACGGCATCCTTGAACAGGCCATGTACCCGCCCCTGAAGCATCTGGCTGTACCAGTTACCGAAGAACACGCCCATCCGCCCCTTCGGTGGCAAGGCTCGCCAGTAGCGCCAGGCCGGGGGCCGGGCCAGCTCTTCGTCGGTTTGCTGGTCGAAGGTGAGCACGTCGATCAACCGCGGGTCCATCCACTCGTTGAGCAACTTGACCGTCTCGCCCTTGCCGGCGCCTTCGATGCCGTTGATCAGCACGATCACCGGGAAGCGCGCCTGCTGCTTGAGTTCGTACTGGGCTTCGAGCAGGGCCTCGCGCAAGGCGGGCACCTCGGCGTCGTAAGCCTCCTTGTCGATGCTGTGGCCGATTTCTGCGGATTCGAACATGCACTGGCTCCTTCAATGGATAAGCAAGACTAGCGGATTTCATTTGTGCCCGCGAAGCACTCGACACAGCCTGTGCAAACCTCCCGGATAGCTTAAAATCCGCCTATCCGCTGCAACCGAGCCAACCATGTCCACCCTCCTCCAGCACGCCCAGATCGACTGGGACGACCAGGGCCGCCCACACTCGCGGCAATATGACGACGTGTATTTCGCGGTCAACGAAGGCATCGAAGAAACCCGTCATGTGTTTCTCGGACAAACCCGCCTGGCAGAACGTTTCGCCGCCCTCGCCCCGCACGCCTGCCTGGTGATAGGTGAAACCGGCTTTGGCACTGGCATGAACTTCTACTGCGCCTGGCAGTTGTTCGAGCAGCATGCTGGTGCCGAAGCCCGCCTGCATTTCGTCAGCGTCGAGAAGTACCCGCTCGGCCGCGACGACATGGCCCGTGCCGTGCGCCTGTGGCCGGAGCTGGCGGCCTACAGCGAGCCCCTGCTGGCGCAGTACGTGGCGCTGCACCCTGGTTTCCAGCAGTTCACCTTCGCCAATGGGCGGGTCACCCTCACCCTGCTGGTCGGTGACGTGCTGGAGCAACTGCCGCAACTCGATGCGCAGGTCGATGTGTGGTTCCTCGACGGCTTCGCCCCGGCCAAGAACCCCGACATGTGGACCCCGGCGCTGTTCGCGCAGCTGGCGCGGCTGTCGCACCCCGGCACCGTGCTGGGCACGTTCACCACCACCGGTTGGGTACGCCGCAGCCTGGTCGATGCCGGCTTCGCCATGAAGAAGGTGCCGGGCATCGGCAAGAAGTGGGAAGTGATGAGCGGCGCCTACGTCGGCACCCCGCCTACCCCCTGCCCCCCTTGGTATGCACGCCCGGCAGCCGCAGCAGGGCCACGCGAGGCCCTGGTCATCGGTGCCGGGCTGGCCGGCAGTTGCAGCGCCGCCAGCCTGGCCCGGCGCGGCTGGCAGGTGACCGTGCTGGAACGCCACGACGCGCCAGCACGGGAAGCATCAGGCAACCCGCAAGGGGTGCTGTACCTCAAGCTGTCGGCCCATGGCACAGCGCTGTCACAGATGATCCTGTCCGGTTTCGGCTACACCCGGCGCCAGCTGGAGCGCCTGCAGCGCGGCCGCGACTGGGATGCCTGTGGCGTGCTGCAGCTGGCCTTCGACAGCAAGGAAGCCGAGCGCCAGGGCAAGTTGGCAGCGGCCTTCGCCCCTGACCTTCTGCATCCGCTGCAGCGTGATGAAGCCGAAGCCATGGCCGGTGTGGCGTTGCCGGCCGGCGGGCTGTTCTATCCCGAGGGTGGCTGGGTGCACCCGCCGGCGCTGTGCCAGCAGCAGTTGCAGCACCCTCGCATTCGCATGGTGACACATCAGCCAGTGCTCGACCTGCGCAAGGTCGGCGAGCAATGGCAAGCCTGGGCCGGTGAACGGCTGCTGGCCAGCGCACCTGTGGTGGTCCTGGCCGGGGCCGCCGAAGTGCGGCGCTTCGAGGCGTGCGCGCAGCTGCCGCTCAAGCGCATCCGCGGGCAGATCACCCGCTTGCCAGCCACTGCCGGCAGCCGCGCGTTGCGCACCGTGGTGTGTGCGGAGGGCTACGTGGCCCCACCCCGCGGCGATGAGCATACCCTGGGCGCAAGCTTCGACTTCCACAGCGAAGACCTGGCACCGACGCTGGCCGAACACCAAGGCAACCTGGCATTGCTGGATGAAATTTCCCCCGACCTGGCCGAGCGCCTGGGCGCCGCCGAGCTGGACCCGGCACAGTTGCAGGGGCGCGCGGCATTCCGCTGCACCAGCCCCGACTACTTGCCGATCGTCGGGCCGCTGGCCGATGCCGAGGCGTTCAACGAAGCCTATGCGGTGCTCAGCCGGGATGCGCGGCAAATGCCGCAGGTGGCCTGCCCGTGGCTCGGTGGCCTGTACGTGAACAGCGGGCATGGCTCGCGCGGGCTGATCACCGCCCCGCTGAGTGGCGAGCTGGTGGCCGCCTGGGTGTGCGGGGAACCACTGCCGGTGCCGCGGGCGGTGGCGGAGGCCTGTCATCCGAACCGGTTTGCCTTGCGCAGGTTGATTCGTGGGCGGTGACAGGGCCGGGGTATGCCGTTGGACCTGTAGCGCCCGGGAGATCGAGCGCCGCCCCAAATACCAAGACAAACCACCCACCGCCCCACCCCATATAACAGATCGATCTAAAACTCTCGCAAACCGCACGGGTCAGTTCCTTAAGGTGCCCTAATCCGGGGCACTCCCTCCCCAACGGAAAAACCGGTAAGGACCTATGTGCGGATTAGCAGGAGTATTGGAAAAGGGGTTTTTGGACGCCGTTAGGGGCCATAAACGCCCCTGATTTCCCCATAAAAAACCTTTTCTGGTACGAAAATTGGTACGAGCACATTGGGGGGGTAGCCTAGTTCCTATCCTGAAAAATTAGGCGCTTGGCATTTCGAGGGTGCCTTTTCTGTACCTAACCGGGCCGTTTCAAATCACTGAATCCACTTCACGACATCCCGCGTTTGGAGGTAGTCAACCAGGATCTCCTTGGTTATCAGTCAACAGGATGGCAAAATGCCCTCACGAAGAGGAGCAACCAGGGATGATTTCTGCAAATGATTCTTATTGGCAAAAATGAGCTAGCGTGTGTGCGGAAACCCGGGGTAGACTTACCATAATGGTAAATTCAGTAATCCTCAGCCAGTATTCTACGGGAGGGGTGCCTGGGCCCGGCGCTTCTCGGTTCATATCCGATGGACCTTTGTACCCGAAAGAGCAGGTTCTGAATCTACTGTCCAATGGAGCAGAGGTCCGTCCGGCCACCGACGACTGCATTGACAATGTGCAGGATTTGAACCTTAAGCCCGAAGATTTATCAGAACTTGTCAAGGATGCAGTCTGTAGTGGTCGTTATTTGAACGCTCAGTGGTGTGAGACAGGAGATCCCGGTGTGTGGGCTGCGTGCGACGCGTATCGGATTTCAAGGAAGGAGTGGAATAAATACGCTCACAAGGACCTGCAAGTGACCTACTACCTAAAATTCTGCATTGGCAAACTGAGCACGCTCATGCTGCTGATTTCCTGCCACCCCTCGGACCGCTAAGGAGGAACGATGAACACTCAAATCGAAACCTGCCCGCTGTGCGGCGAAGGGTGCCTTCATGAGGTCAGCCGCGATCGTGCGGTCGAGCATAAGGGCGTTCTCGGCCATGTACGAACTAAAGCGTTTAAATGTAATGCTTGCGGTTGCTCACAAGCTTCTCCCTCTCAGGTAAGAGATAACCAGCGAGCGATGACAGCATTCCAGAAGATGGCTGAAGGTCGTCTAACAGGCCAACAAATGCGTGATGCTCGTATTAAACTTGACCTCACTCAATCACAAGCCTCCCTTATATTTGGCGGAGGTCCCAATTCCTTCGCCAAATATGAAGCTGATGACGTTACTCAGTCAGAAGCAATGGACAATCTTGTAAGACTCGCACTGGAAGTTCCTGCAGCTAGGGATTGGCTGTATTCAAAAGCAGCAATAAATAACAGCAATGTCTTAACAGACCATATTTGGGCGCAGCAAGTCTATCACTTCAATCTGGCACACCAAATAGCCCGGCACGCTTTAAGCAAGCATTATTCAATGATGTCCAATGAGAGATTTTTCGGATCTCAACGAGTTAAAAGCAGTTTGCGAACATTGCACGAGCAGATTATTGAAGAGAAATCAGTTCAAGTGAATTGGTCTGGTCTTGCGGATGTGCTGGACAGCAAGGTTCGCCTGTATGGAGAAGAGGAGAATATTCAGTCCTTCTTTTCACCAACGTATAGTGAGGAAGATTATGACCGCCATACGCAAAGATAAGGATAGCCCTGAGTTCATTGATGTCTACCTCACTGAATCCAAAGCATTTTTTGCTTCAGGGTTCGATCCAAGCTTTGAAAAGTCCTTGGATAAATTTGAACTCAGTACTTTAGCTTTCGTCGACCGCTCCCAAGCGCTGATATCCAAAAGCGATGGCACGGGCAGATTCAAAGTATATTTCAATTTTGGCGCCAAGTGGTCAAAGCCTATAGAGGGCAAATCACCAGACTCGATAGAACCCGCTTCACCCAGCGAAGAGCCAGTTAATCCTGAAAGCCTTGTCACTATTGAATGTGAGATAGTTGCCGAATTCTCTCTTAGCAAACGCTATGAGCAGGCTTACCTTGACAACTTTGCCTTATCTAATGCCGTGGATTTTGTTGCACCCTACTGGAAAAATTATCTTATAAACCAGTGCGGTTTAATGCGGATTCAAAAATTGCCAATTCCTGACTTCAGCTAATGCTTAGGATCCGCAGTTGTTAGAAACCCGCAACCACATATAAACAACTTGCGCCTGATAGACCCGACTGTTATCAGGCGATTTAGCCTAACTTGTTAGATCGTTTAAGCACGTTACTTCCTGAAAAGCGTAAGAGTTAACCAGCGAAGGGAATAATCGCTAGCCCTTCTGGCCATAATAGTCACCTCCCCGGCATGCTGTAGTGCCGCCTCTAACTCCTTTTTGTAACCGATCCGCTGCCTCCGCTGGATCAGCAGCGCTCGCCCTTTCACCTCCCAAGCTAAGCGGCCTTGCTCAGGCCGGTGGCCCTCCTCCGAGCTGGATTTACAGCCTTGGTGCCCTCCACACCCAAGCCTTGCAGGATGTGTGCTTCAGCACCAAACTAGATGCCTAGCAACTCATGCTGCTCCGCACTTTTATTGAGGTGCCTGGCTATGGAACCTGAAATTATTCACATCCCGGAACTGGCCACATTACTCGGTCGTTCCGAAGCCGCAATACGAAGCGCGCTGCAGAACCATGCAACGTGGCTACCTCCTTCCTTCAAACAAGGGCACCGGATCTGCTGGAGGCTTGAGACGGTCCGGGATTTTATAAAGGAGTGGGAGCAAACTGGAGATCAGAAATCGAAGCCTGGGCGTAAGCGGAAACCACCACCAACACTTACCAGAGTGAGCTAGCCATTTGAGGCGGGAGTCAGCATGATTTCACCAGCGACTGATCGCTTCATGCGGATTGATGAGGTGATATCTGTCACGGGCCTGGCAAGGAACACCATCTACCGGCGAATGCGCGAGGGCACGTTTCCACGGCAGGTTCGGCTTGGGCCGAATTCAGTTGCATGGCTGCAGTCGAGCATTTCGGGATGGATGACATCCGTCGTAGAGAGCAGTTCGTCGCCACCGGATGTTGAGCGGTAGACAGCGGCTTACCCTTTGCTTGGGCATCGCGAGATTTATTAAGCATTCTGGGCGGCTCGCTGCACGAACGGCACAGGGCTCGCGATGTCCCTTATACGATTCTTTTGGCCTCGGCGCGTCGCGCATCAATATAGGCAGCGAGGTCGTTGAGATGCACTCCGCGGGCGGACTTCTGACTGCGTTCCATGGCGATAAGCGGCAATCGAATCTCGCCTTTGGCGATTTTCAATTTCATCTTCTCCGGGCTGAGGTGAGGAAAATAATCAGCGCAAACCCTCTCCAGCGGAATCACTGCCAAGCCGTCGTACTGCGCGAGAAGGAGAAACTCGGTCTTCATAGCAATCACCTCCTTCGCCTCACCAATTTAAGCGCACCCTCAAATTCAGACTTTGCTTGTTGATGTCGCGCCCCGTTGGTTAAGAGCCCGGCTTGTAAAGACGAAGGAATCTGACCAGCGGCCTTGTCGATAGCGTGCTCTGCTATGTACCTGTCAGCCCACTCATCTAGCTCGTACCGGTCGAACCCCACGCCTCTGGCACCGATGGCAAACTCCTTAACGAACGGTCGGACAGTCTTGTCAAACTCCGATCGACACATCCCAAGGTAACCTGGGGCAGATCGGTACCTCAGAATACGAGGAAGAACCTGCTGTTCTTTTCCCATTTCAGTGTCCAGCTTGCACTTTCAGGCTTCTGTTGTATCCAATGAAGGCAACTCGAGATAGAGCATTTGGTCGGTGGAACAAACAATAGCCACCTCTTCAGCCAAAGCCCAGAGCCTGGCTGCCTCGGCTAGCTCCAGCATATCCACCAAGCTGCCATCGTCGAT
Organism: Pseudomonas anuradhapurensis; assembly: GCF_014269225.2. NCBI lineage: Bacteria > Pseudomonadati > Pseudomonadota > Gammaproteobacteria > Pseudomonadales > Pseudomonadaceae > Pseudomonas > Pseudomonas anuradhapurensis. The sequence continues at coordinate 1,499,557 of NZ_CP077097.1, read as the reverse complement.
TTCCTGTCGCCGGTACGCGGCATAGGCCATCTCGCAGAGAACGGCAGCTCGACCGTCCGGATCGGTCACCAGAGCGCTTTGGTCATCCAGTTCGGCCAACCAGGCCAGAGGCAGCCCGTCCATCATTCCAACCTGCACCACCACGACTGTGCGTAAAGCACGCCGTCGATCTCTTCGATGCCGTTGATGTTCATCCCGAGCTGGGCCATGCCGTTGACCTTGGCATCGTGCAGCCGAGGAATGGGATCTGGGCCAGGGGTCGGGTTGAACACCCAGGCCTGGGTCGACTCTCGGCCCAACGGATCGCTGTAATGGTCACCGATGTGGATGTCTGCCCGCAGAGGCTGGATCTTCCTGAGCTGATCGGAAGGAATGGCCACGCCATTCACGCGGCGGCGGACGATGAGGAAATACATGCTGCACCGAATACTGTATATGGATACAGCATTTCAGCATCAGGAAACGCAAGCGCGCCAGTACCGCTCGGCGGACTATGCTTGTTTGCTCAGGAAGGAGGGTCGCGCATGTGTGGAAGGTTGAGCCAGTACCGGGGGATACGCGACTTCGTTGAAACCCTGAGCCTACCAGAAGCCTGGCGGAACAACGTAGGCGACCAGCCGCTTGGCCGGTACAACGTCGCGCCGACCACGCCAGTGGCAGTGCTGCGGGTGGATGAGGCAGGCCCTCGGGCGGACCTGGTGAGGTGGGGATGGCGGCCGCATTGGGCAACCGACCGGGCTGCGCCGATCAACGCCCGGGTGGAGAAAGTGGCACACGGCCCGTTCTTCCGGTCGATCTGGCCAAACCGGGCCATCACGCCGATCGACGGCTGGTATGAATGGGTCGACGAAGGCGGGCCGAAGAAGCAGCCGTACTACATCCGGCGCCGCGACGGTCGCCCTGCCCTATGCGCCAGCATCGGCCAGTTCACCGGCAATGAGCACGATGGCTTCGTCATCATCACCGCCGACGCCCAGGGAGGGATGGTCGATGTTCACGACCGCCGGCCTGTCGTGCTGCCACCTGAGCTGGCATACGAGTGGATCGCGGCAGGAATGCCGAGCGAGCACGCAGAGCAACTGGTGCTCAACCTGGGCGAGCCGGCCGAGGCCTTCGAGTGGTACAGGGTAGGCACAGCAGTTGGCAATGTGCGCAACCAAGGCGCCGAGCTAATCGAGCCGGTTCAGTGAAGGGGTGGAAATTCCTTTCCCCGCGCCTTGGCAACAGCGCGCAGCTGGTAATCAGAGACCGCCTGGAATAGGGACTCGGCCAGTTGCCGCAGGCGCTCGATTTCTTCAGGCGGTGCGCCACGGTCCTGGGCCTGGTGGTACTCCCGCATGGCGTCGACGGCCTGCTGTATCAGCGGCTCGCCTGCTTCGATCATCCCTATGAAGGTGCGCTTCTCCATTATCCGCTCCGATCTGTTGATCAGCGCATTATAGGACGCCTCGCAGGCCAAGACAGCTAACCGGTCAGGGAGGGCTACGTCGAATAGCCATGATGCAGCACTAGTACGGAAATGGATTTCAGGTCGCACCGTTATAGGCTAGGAGGAACCGCAAGATTCCCAATGGATGTAGGGAGCGTGCAGTCTTAGCCTCCTTGGTCAAGCTGGATTTATTCCCAGAAACTCGGAACCGATAGCCCCTATGGAGACATTAGCCCTCGAAAGTGGCATTCTGCCGCCACCGGTCACACGAAGGACGAAGTAATGAAGTACATCAAACAGATAAAAATGGCTCCACACAGTAGTGCTCGAACCGTTACAATCCGCGCTGACCAAAAAAACCTAATCATTACGGGTAAAAATGGGGCAGGAAAAACAACGCTATTAAAGAAAATCCACTTGGAACTCACCAGCAAACTAATAACGGGTGATTTCACATCTGAAATTAATATCGCAGAGCGAATAAAAGAATACGAAGACATCGAGATCACACCTGAAACACACGGCGACCGCTATTATGAAATCAAGGCGCAACGAGAGACACTGGAACAATTAATACAAAACAATCCATTTACATTTGACTCAGTCGATAGACTTGAAGAAAACTTTCACAAACAACTCGCTGTAATTGAATACTTCAGCGCTGAGCGCCAAGCTAATATCGCAGCAGCAGCGAGCGCATCTAATGCTTCTCTCAGCCAAAATCAACAGCCTCGCATTCCCTTAGACAACAGTTTGGAGAGCACTCTAGAGCAGCACATCGCAAATCTTTACGTCAGAAAAGCAATCGCGCTTACATTCCAAAAAAATCGAAAGACTGCAACAGAGATAGACCTATGGTTAAATCAATTTGAGCGAGATCTTCAACATTTAACCGAAGATGAATCAACCAAAATTGAATTCGACCCGTACGACTTTAAGGTATATATAAAGCAACGCAACAAAGACAAGTACTCTCTCCAATCCATATCATCCGGCTACTCTTCGATACTAGCGATTTTTTCCAGACTACTGATGCGCGCAGCATATCTTCAAGTCACCCCTGATAAACTTGAAGGAGTAGCAATTGTCGACGAAATTGATGTCCATTTGCATGTATCACTGCAAAAGAAAGTACTACCATTCCTAACAAATTCCTTCCCGAATATTCAATTTATAGCGTCCACTCACTCCCCTTTCATTCTCACATCTACTGATGATGCTGTAATTTTTGACCTTACTTCGGAAGAGCACGCTGAGAAGGTTTCAGCGTACTCGTATGAATCAATTTTAGAGGGGCTATTTGGGGTCCATAGCGCCTCAGACAAACTTCAAAGCCAAATCCGAGAGCTGTCCGATCTTACCAACAAAGCAAGACTTGACAAGCACCGCCTTGCTTCGATAGTGAAAGAGCTGATGCCCGATGCAAAGTATCTTGACTTCGAGTCTCGCTTTTTCTTTAACAAAGCCGTACTTCGGCTCACGCACAACAAAGATGATTGACAGAGGGGCGCGAATGTTTAAAGTAACTCGAACTTACCCTGCCCCTGCCAGCCTAGCACTTAGAAAAAGCTATTCCGATGAAGATGTCCTTATTGCCCTAGAGAAAATCTTTTATGGAAAATGCTATCTATGCGAATCTAAACACCTTATCAATCTCAATGTCGAACACCTTAAACCCCACAAAGGAAAAAACGACGACTTAAAGTACGACTGGAACAATTTATTCTATGTTTGCTCTCGATGCAATAATTTCAAAAGAGCCACCTACGACAATATCCTCGACTGCACCAGTACAGAAATTGATGTACTACTCGGCATAAAGCACGTTCCTCCAGCCTCTCCCTACGGAAAACTAGAAATATCTGCGCAACTTGACTGCGAACGAACAAGATTGACAGCAAGCCTCCTTCAGAAGATCTTCAACTCAGACAGCACCGCTAACAAAAAAATTGCGGGCAAGGAATTGAGAAAAAGGGTCTTTCTAGCTTTAAACCACTTCAACAACCTATTCGTTAAATACCTTGACGAAAAAACGCCACGCAGAAAAAAAATCGTTCTGCTTGAACAACTCCAGACATTAGCGAATAGAGAGCAGGAATTTTCAGCCTTCATACGCTGGACTATATTCGAAGACCCAGTACTAACTGATTTATTGAAAGCGCATATTGACTAACCACTACAGTCTCGCCCTGTTGCTTAACGCATCATACGCTCGTTCACATTGTTGACCCGCTATTCGGGCTCGGTCATAAGCTTTCGCCAGTTCTCCCGCTCGTTCGTCAGCCCGTGCGAGCAGGTCGGAGAGCACCATGGCGGCGCGGGTGGCTGCCTGGCCTCGGGCGATAGCGGCGGTATCCGTGCCGGGACAACTGACGGTGGCGGCGAGCTTGGCGCCTTGGTGCTGCAGCCGCTGGCCAGCAGCATCGGCGCCAGCAGCGCCAGCTTCAGCAATCGCTCGTTCTTCTTGAGCATGGACTCTTGCCTCCTCCTGCGCCTGGGCGCGTCGTTGTTCTTCCTTTCGAGCGCCCCGCTCGCCTATCACCTCGGCTAGGCGGTCCCCGCTGTCACGTTCGGCTGAAGCCCGAGCAGCTTCAGCCCGCTCCACTGTCCTGCCGTGCTGGTATACGCCCCAGTAGGACGCAAGCAGGGCCAGCAGAATCAAAGATCTGATTGCCCACGATTTCATACCAAGGCCATCCGCACGCCTTCGTCAATCACCTGGTCCGGGTACGGGTTGCCGCCGTTCTCGTGCACGATAATGCCGACCACCATGCCGCGCAGCGTGGACGGGTCCTTGATGCTGATCGGGTCGGTTGGGCGCACACCCAGACGCTTGGCAACTGCTGCTGCATAGGCCTGGGTGTCGTTCTCGCTGCTCGGTGCCCAGCGGCTGATGGTTTCAAGTACGGTGTCGATACCCTTCCCGCCCACGCCGGGCATGCCGTCCTTGCCGCGGTAGTTGATCAGCAGCTTGCCCAAGGCACGAATGCCGTTTTCGGGGGTGTCGAAAATGGCGAAGCGGCCACCAGGTTCCTTGCCTATCTGGCCCTGCCAGTCGTTGCGGGGATTGAAATCGATGTTTCCGGGGTTGCGGTTGCGTACGCCCCGGGGCTGGGATTGCGTCATGGGTTTCTCCAGGCAAAAAAATACCGCCAGGCGGCGGTCGGTGTGTTCTGTTCGGGTCAAGCTGGAGGCGCTGGCCAGTCAATCTCGTTGGGGTAGCCTTCCTGCTCAGTCAGGCGGCTCAGCGCGACGCGGTACTTTTTCCAGAGCTTGAGACACGCTTCATCGTCAGGCGTTGCTTCGCCAATATCGAAGGCATCCTGCAGCGGAGCGATGGCGGCATCGGCGGCGGCGCGGCGCTGGGCGAGATCGGCGGTCACGACGGCAAGCAGCTGCTCGGCAGCAGCCTGCGCCTTCGCCTCGGCAGTGACAACCTGCGACCAATCAATCACACCGGCAATAGCGGTCAGGCGCTCGCCGAAGTCCAGGCCCGGAAGCTGCACCGGCCCATCGGCGGGGTAGAGATTGACCGGGAACCGGGCAGCCTGCGGTGCGTCGGCTGCATGCGGCAGCATCAGGGTAAGCACCAGGTCACCGTTGAAGCGTTCAACCGGCGCGATCACGAATTCACACCCGATTGCTTCAGCAGGCAAGGTCTCACCATCGGCCAAGCGGGAGAAATCCAGCCCAACGCCGTTGATTTCCAGAACTTCGCCAGTCTTGAACACTGCAAGTTGCAGGTCAGACCGGACTGGAGAGAGCTTAATAATCATCAGAACCACCTACCAATCGCATGTGCAGAAATTTGAACTGCGGTTCCGGACGCCCTGGACACCATATCGAACCCACGCAATGTGGCGCTCGACCCGCTAGGGGTGCCAGCAAGTGCCGACCAGTTTGCGGCGGATCCCCAGCGGAATGTGCCCGGTATCACAACTGGCGTACCCGCAAATGCTGCAGGGAAAGACCAAGTGCGCGTCCCTTGATAAACGCCGCCAGCGTACGCAGTATCGATCGCTTGATCGGTGACGCTGATGGTCATCCAGCAGTGCATCGTTCCGTCGGCTAATTTAATGTACTCACCGTTGGCATTGCTGCCACGCTCGATAATCGCGCCTGTTGGAGTACCACCGCTCTGGCTCACCGTACCTGCGATGTCAGCAACGGCTGCCGATTTCAAGCCGAGCCCGCTGCGGGCCAAGGTCGCCGTAGTGCCCCCAGTTCCGCCTTTGGCCACCGGCAAGACGTTCTCGGTCGAGACCGCTCCTAGCCCAGCCAGCGTTGACCCCCACGTGTTCGCGATGTCGTTGAACTTATCGGCCAATGTCTTGGTATAGCCCTGCACCGGCGTGATGGCGTAACTGCCGCCGCTCACCGTCGCACCTTGATAGGCTGGCAGGATGCTCAGCACCGTGCCGCTGGCAATGTTGGTCACCTCATACCAGCGCCCATCCGGGCCGAGGAACGCATCGCCAACCCTGCCGTTAGCTGAAAAATTGGTGCCGGTACCGGTCACCGTTGTTTGGCCAGCCGTGATCACGACCGTACCTGTCCTGTACCAGGGCATAGGATGCTCCGATTAGTTGAAGGGGAATGGCAGGTTGTCCGTCTTGATGACGAGCGCCTGCGGGTATCGATTGGTGGGGATGTCAAAGTACCGATTTGGCGCTGCGGTGCTGTAGATCATCGTGGTGCGCGCAGCGTCGCAGGCCATGAAGTAGATGCCGCCTGTTGCGCCGTAGGCGCCATCCATATGCGCCTGCTGGTTTCCATAAGCCGGGAACGGCGTGCCTGGCGCGGACATGCCGTCCATAATCCCCTGCCCAAGAGACCGGGAGAACGTGGTGCTTGCTGCGTATTCACCCGATCCTACGGCGATGAAAATACGCGCCACGCAGTAATACACCCCGCTATTGATGAACCGCACGGCCTGTTTGGTAGCGCCGGCAAACGGCACGGTGTACTGGGCAATGCCCCCAACAACTGTCGGAGTAGGCGGCGCCGGCGCACTGATCGTGTCGACGATATTCAGCGGGTACTGCAGCGAATTGAAAGTAAGTGTGCCGGCCTCGTCGTAGCACTTCAGACCCGCGCCGTTCATAGTGTTGCGCATGGTGTCGAAGTAGTAAAACTTCGTGTTTGGGCTGGCCCCGATGAAGTAGAACGTGGTGGTGTCGCCCGACTTGGACGAGCCGCACGAAATTCCCGTACCACTTATGAAGACGATCGGCGCCACCGCGCCGGTAACGCTGAACCCATGGATGGCGTCGGAAAATGAGGACTCTGCATAGCTGCTCCCTTCATTGGGTGGCAAGTTGGCCGACCTGTACTCAAGCCGGGGCCAATTGAGCATGTAGGAGAGATAGCCGCTCTTGAGCAATCCGTAGGTGATTTTCTCGGTGTCGAACAGGAGACTTCCGTCCTCCTTGTAAACCTTCAGGCCTGCTGACATCAGTAGTATCCGTAGTGAATTCTGCAGTTGAGCGAATAGAACCCCCAGCCGCTCGGATAGGAGTACTGCCAGGACAAGGTTGCAGCGGAGGCTCCCACCGTCAGAGTGACCCCGGGCCGCTTCCCGAGGTACTTGTTCTGGGCCGAAAGCTCGGTAATGGCGTAGAACAGCGTCTTTCCAGCGGGGGCAAGGGGAATCGAGAGCGACCCATTGGCCGCTCCCGTGTCCACATAACCCATCATCTGGCTGATCGAGCTGGTCATATCCAGCAGCGCCAGGCCGCTCGGGTCGTAGACCTTCAGGCCTGTCGTCATACGTTCAATCCCAGATCGATCGCCAGGTTGCCGTTGGCGTGGTAGATGCGCAGGCGCTGGTTGTTGATCAGCAAGCGGCCCTGCCCTGCCACCGTGCCGTTGATCTCGAACGTGCCGCTCTTGTTCAAGATCCAGCCCTGCTGGCCTGCAACGTAGTTGGTCGAGCTGATGTAACTGCCGATCTTGGCGTTGGTGATGGTGCCGTCTTGGATGAAGGCTTCATTCATAAACACCTGGCCGCCCTGCACCGCGAACGGCGAGGAAAGCGTGCCGTTGATGCCATTGACCACCGCGAAGAGGTCTGCCGATACAAGGAACTTGCTCTGCAGCCCGGCCGGACCGTTCTCGATGCCGAGGCCAATACCCGCGGCGACGTACTGGCCCTGGGCGTTGACCTGCATCTTGACCGACCACATGGTGCTGGCCTTGTTATCGAGCGCGGCCAAGGCCTGACTGGTGACCTGAACCGAGGCGCTGGTTTTCTGGATTTCACCGTTGGCTTTATCCAGTGCCGAGTTGAACGATACCTCCAGCGTATCGGTTTTCTTCGCCTGGACCTCGATCTCGGATGCCCGGACCTTGGCCTCCTCGGCAATCTTGGCGGTGTTTTCCCAGCCTTTCAGTGCCCCGTTCAGTGCGCCTTCGCTGCTGTCATCTCGCTCGGCCTGCGGTATCGTGAAAGAGGCCTCCATGTAACCAATGCGGACGCCCAGCGCCTGGTCGGCATCCGCGCGGGTGGCAGCCTCCTCACTAATGGATGCCTCACGAAGCGCCCTCTCCCCGGCAATCCCATCCGCACGGTCGGCCTTCTCCTGATCGAGCGCGGTATTTGTAGCGTCTACTCTGGAGTTGACCGTCTCAAGCCGAGAGGCCGTCGACGACTCATTGTCGGTGACCGTCTTCTCCAGCGCCGAGAGGCTGGCCGAGTTGTTTCCGACCTTGGTGTTTACATCCAGGAATCGGCTGGCTGTGGCCTGCTCATTCGTGACAACGGTCTGCTCGAGGCTGCGGATGCTGCCCTTGCTCTCGCCGACACTGGCCTCGACCGTTGTCATCCGGCTGGCCATAGCCTCGTTCTGGGTCGCCCTGGTGCGCGACTCTTCGGACACCTTGGCAAGCGTATCCCAGCCCCGTAGCGCATCGGTGAGCGCACCTTCCGGATTTTCGTCACGGTACGCCGACTGCACGGCCTGCAGCATGGCCGCAGTCACCGTCACCTTCCCGTCTACCGTCGCGATGTCCGTGGTGTTTTTCGCCACCGCCTGTGCCAGGCCATTTGCCGTCTCGGCAATGCTACCGATGTCGACCCAGTAAGTCGGGTTCGGCGGAGCATTGCTGCCGTCAGCTGCTGCCGGCACCGGCGCGATCGCCATGTACAGGCGGTGGCCGCTGCGCACCGCATCGTTCTTGGCATAGGCGTTGGTCGCCACGTACTCGAGCGGGTCGGTCAACTCAGTGATCAAGCCCTCCAGTTCCTGCTTCGCTTCGTTGATCCGATCATTGACAGAGCCGGGGAAGTCGCCGGAGATTTTCTCGATCTCCTTCAGCAGGTCCTGCCCCAGTTCACTCTCGGTGATCTGGCCGCTGATCAGTTCCAATACCGGGCTGGCATCCGCCCCAGACTGGCCAAGCACGCCACCATCGACGGGATACCATGGGCCGACATTGCCGGTCCGGTCCACAAGGCGCGCCCAGAAGAAGAACGAGACGCCGGCCTTCAGGCCTTGCATCACGTACTCGGCCTGCGGGTAGGCCAGGTCGGCCAACTTCGTTGCTGCCTCCAGGCTGTTCGTTGGCCCGTACCAGATCTCTGTCCGCTGGGTATCCTCGGCACCTGGTGGGATGCCCCATTTAAGCGATATCCCGAAGATCAGCGAACTGGCAGTGAGGTACGTCACTGCAGGCGGCGGCGTAGTCTTGCCTGCAACATCTGTCAGCACGGAGGAAGTCGGGATAGAAGAAACGTCCATGGCGTTGACTGCACGAACGCGGGCCAGGTACTGGCCGGCATATACCCCGCGAACATCCACCGCCAGCTCGCCAGTGCGCGATACCTTGATCCAGTCACGGGAACCCCAGCGCCATTCCACGTCATATGCAACGGCACCTGGTGCGGCGTCCCATCCAATGGTCATGGTGGTTACTGCGATGCCCTGGTCCACAGCAGAGTGGCTGCTGATCAGCACTCGGGCGGGAGCATCCTGCACCCCAGGTGGCAACACACTGATCGGCCTGTCGTCGATCATGGTGCCGTGGTCAATGGCGTCGAACTTGCTCGGTTCGTGCTGGATCAGCTCCAGCTGGAAACGGGTCCATTCCGGCCGGGTCACGTTGCGGACGTAGAACTGCATTAGCTTCAGGTCGTCGTAATCGATCGCCCAGGCACACTCCGGCTGCGGTGGCTCGCTGAAGTCGGCCATTACGGTGATCTGGCGGCCCGCCGCCGAGCGGATCTGTCGCGTTTCAGCCTTGCCGCTTGGCAGGTTCACCAGCAAACGGGCACCGGTCGGCACCTCAACGTCACGGTCGAGTGTCACGACACGCCCAGCGACAGCGGCGATCCGGCCGCCGTTGGCCCTGCCGGCCAGCATCGGGTCGGACAGCGCGATCACCGTGCCGGGCTTCGGGATGTAGCCATCGAGGCCCACGTTGATCGTTGCGCCGCGGATCTGTAATTGCTCGGTCAGTAGCGCCCACTTGCCCGCGCGTTGGGCCTGGCCACGGCTGGTGCATCCCACGGCCTCGACGGACACATCACGCACACCGTACTCAGCCATGGCATCCTCATCGAACACCGGCTCCTTATCCGTCTCAAAGCCCTGGTTCGGATCATCGAACGAGACCAGGGCGAGGCTGTGGCGGTCACGCCATTTGCTGCCGGTGTACTTGACCACGCCGTCGCCCAGGATCTGGGAGGGGCTGTAGGTGTACACCGGGTCTTGAGGCATGTCGGCATTCACCGCGATCTGGCTGCCATCCCAATAGGCCAAACCATGGAAGATCGCGGCCAGGTCCTGCAGCACTGCCCAGGCGTCTGCCTGCTTCTGCAGGTAGAGGTTGCAGGTGAAGCGCGGCTCCATACCACCCTGCCCTTTCCCGTCCGGCACCAGCTGATCGCACCATTGGGCGATACGGTACAGTGACCAGCGGTTAATCATTGACGCATCAATACGGTCGCCCAGGCCATAGTAAGGATGCAGCACCAGGTCGTAGAACACCCAGGCCGGGTTGTTGGTGTAGGCCTCCTTGAAAGATCCGTCCCAAACGCCATTTGTGGTGCCCGCACCCGAGGTGGCATAGGTTCGGGTCTCAGGGTCGTAGTTCATCGGCACGCGGATTATCCGGCCACGCATCAGGACAGCGATTTTCGGGAAGTCTCCACCGAACTGCTGGGCGTCGTATTCCACGCAACCAACCGCCGTGAGCGGGTATTCCTGATCGCTATCGACCACCTCAGCGATCGCCTCGACGACCATGGCATCTTGCACCAGCGAGCTGTTGGCCTCAGGCGTCAAGCGGCGTGCGCGGATTGTCCAGCTGGTACCCTCTGGCAGCTCGATGCGGTGCGACCGCTCGTACTTGGTGACATTCTTGCGGCTCACGCTCGACGCCAGCACTTGCTGATATGAGCCGCCATCGGTAGCTACGTCGACTGCATAGTCGATGCGTACGCCGTTGATGTTGCCGCCGCTGTCTTGGGCCTGCAGCACAGGCCAGGAGAACCGAACTCGAACGGCATCAATCACGGGGTTGTTGATCGAGTGGACCCAGGGTGCGGTGGTGCGCAGCTCCTGGCCGACCTGGATCTCGTTGCTGGACTCCGTCACGCCATCCAGACGCTCCTGATGCAGTTCGCCCGAGCGAAACTGCCACTTCACGCCCGGATAGTTGACCGTGCCGTCTTCGGCCACGAGCGGCGTCCCGTCGAGCTTGACCGAGCGAAGCCCGTTCACCGGGCCAACGATCGGCCCCCAGCTCCACAGGTAGACCAGGCGTGCCGTAGAGATCGACGGCACGCTGTTCGAAGCGATGCTGGGCTGCTTCGGCTTCTTGCTGCCGCCCTTGTGCCCGCTGATCTGGCGGCGTTGCGCACGCGGGGCCGGGGTCTTGCGCTTCACTTCTGCGCCCATTCTTCCTCCAGAAACAAAAAAACCTGCCGAAGCAGGTCAGGGAATCGAGCCGTGGCTACAGCTTGTCTTGTGGGTACACCCCGCCGGACTCGATAGCCCCGCCGATCTCCCGTTCGCCGTAGAGCACCGGATAGGGGTTGCCCTGGGCGATGGTTGTCACCGCCGAGCCGAAGCCGTAACTGGGGTTGTTGCCGTCCTCGTTGCGATCAAGGCTGCCGGTCTTGGCCGTTGGCGAGAGCATCTGCACCACCCCGCCCAGGGCAAGGGCAGCACCACCGGCCATCATCGCGATGCCCACACCTGACGACAGGCCGCCGGTGAACACCCCGGCGACCACCAGCACAGCGCCAAGCACCACCTGGAACAGGCCGCCCTGCTTGCTGCCCTGGATGATCGGCGCAATGCGGATTTCCTCTGCATCGCTTCCCTGCAGGTCCAACTCCTCAACTCCCAGGTTGCGCCGCCCCGAGAACACGGTGAACACCAGGCCACGCTCCTCGCCCGTGGCCAGGAACTTTTCAAAGCCTGGCACCAGGCTGCACAGCGCCTGCACGGCGTCGCGCGGGCTCTGGACATCCAGCAGATACTCCCGCCCGAAGTGTTTGCGGAGCACGCCGTAGAGTTTTACCGTTCGCTTCATGGCTGGTAGTCCTTGTGCCGGAGTATCAGCCGGCAACGGTTGGCCATCGACCAGCCGTAGATATCGCGAGTAGAGGCCCGGCCGGCCATGTGGTGGTAGATGAACGGGCCAGATCCGCCCAGCGCCGGAGCGTCCTCGCTGGCCAGGGCGGGCTCATTGCCGAGGTAGATTGCCGCGTGGTTCGGGTGGTAGCACGGTCGCCCCGGTGACGGCACCATGAAGACGAGCATGTCGCCTCGGCGGGGCTCGTTGACCTGGTAGAAGCCGGCACCCTTGAAGTTGTCCTCGTACAGGCTCGGGCCGTCGGCCTGCTCCCACCACAGATCCTTGCGCTCGAAGTTCGGCAGCTGCAGCCCGGCCTCCCGGGCATACCAATCGCGGCAGGCGCTCCAGCAATCAAGCAGCCCATGCGAGAACTCTCGGCCCAGTAGTGGCGCGGTGTAGCCGGAAGGTTTAAACCATTCCATGTCGCCCCCGGGCCAGGCCACGATGCCCCACGGCAGTTCATGCAACTCGCAGCTGACGCGATCAGCCATGCTCGGGCGTGGGCTGGCATCCGGGTGGCTGTGGATGATCGCCAGCAACTCGCCGCGGTCTTCGGCTGCCGCCAGGTCTTCATGGTGCAGGGTGAACTGGTCGCGCGGCGTCCTGGCCAGGTTGCGACACGGCACGTACTCACGGCCGGCTTCGGTCTTGATCAGTACGCCACACGCCTCGGCCGGGTGTTCGCGTTCCGCATGCTCGCGAATCGCGGCCTGCAGCTGTTGGTTGATGCGCATGGTTACCTCGAACTGGCGATCAGGCTTGCGCCCATTGAGCCGCCGAAACGACGGGTGTTGCCGCGCAGCTTGCAGCTGTTCCAGCGGCCGGCGCAGCGGTCTAGCGCGGGGTTATCGGTGGGTTCGTTCTGCTTGGTGAACATCGCCGCGCCAGCATAGGCGCAGGCCTCACCCCGGTACCCGCCGCGCGTGGCCCAGCGGCAAAGCTTGGTGATTTGCTGGCTGGGCAGCTGCACGCCGCCCAGGTCAAGTGGACTCGACAGCTGGAACGTCACTTGCTCGCGGTCTTCCTCGGTCTTCTGCTCAATGAACCAGAGGTTTTCCCGGGACTGGTTAGCGGCGTTGGGGTTGCCATCCTGGAAATTGGCCGCGTCCAGAAAGTGCCGAAAGGTCTCGATGACTTTCACTCGGGCGCCGGCCAGATCCTTGAGGGCCAGGCACAGCGCCGATACCGCACCGCGCACACCGCCGATCTCGTTCACCAGCTGCAGGGTTGGTGTGGCCGGCCTGCCGTCGCCACGGATGTCGAAGCCCTTGGCCTCGATCTGGATCGGCTCGTACAACTGACCTTGCCAGATGATGTCGCCCTCTTGGGCGTGGCCATGGAAGCGCATGATGTTGCCGCCAAGGCGGGTGGCGTCCACCTCGTACAGCCGAATCTGGTTGCCAGGCTCGAGCTTCTGGATATCGGTCTCAAAAGTCATGGAGGCCTCAGAAAAAAGAAACCCCGCGCGGGCGGGGTCAGTAAGGGGTGAAGACCTGCTTCATCGTGAAGCTGATCCTGAACAGGCCGGCGCCTTGAGGGTCGAGTTTGTAGTCCTTGACCTTGTACCGGCCCTGGGTACCGCCAGGCGGCGTCCAAAGGAACGACTTGTAGCCTTCGTGGCGGTCGAGGAAATCGCGCATCTGCCGCAGCTCCTGGCCATCCTCCAAGCCTCCAGTGGCCTGGTGCGACCATTCCTGCGATTTTCCGTTGATGCCGGTACCGCCTGACTGGACGTAGCCGTCCCCAAACTCGTTCTCCCAGACCCGGTGCTTGATCTCGCCAGAGGCGCCGACTCTGGTACAGAAGCTGAATGTATCGGGCATTACCGCCTCCACATCGAGCCGCCCTGGGCGAACTCTTCGTTAACGACCTCACGGATGGTTTGCCTGAACGCCTGCCCCATCATCTCTCCTTGTCGCCGCGCCGCTTCATCGCTCATGCCCGGCTGGGCCTGGACGGTAACCGGTGCGTTGATGGTGATGCCGCCGCCAAGCCCAGCGCCCGCGCCAGCATCGTTCGCGTTGCGCAAGTACTGGGTCAGGTCGCGGTTCTGGTTCGGGTTCAGCACCCGCTCGCCGCCATCGAGCAACCAGGTACCCTCACGGGGGATGCTGTCGATACCGTCGTGGGCCATCCCTGTCAGTGCGGCGGAAGCCACGCCGGCCACCATAGGCGCTGTCGCTGCGGCCGCCGCTGCAGCTGCTGCAGGCGCTGCTGCCGGGCCGACTATCGGGATGGCTGCAGTCGACGCGAAGGCGGCAAGGCTGGCCTGGAACGCCGTTGCCTGCGCATTGGCCACCATGGCAATGCCCGCGCTCGATTGCGTTGTCTTGCCCACCAGCAGCTGCACGGCCTGGTACACCAGCCATTGAGCAGCCATGTCTGCAAGCGCGCCGACGAAGGCCTTGCCGAAGCCGGTGATCATGTCCATCAGCGCATCACCGGCATCTGCGGAGCCGGTGGCCACATCGGAGAGGAACGTGCTTAGCTCACTCTTCGCACTGCCCAGCACCGACGTGGAGGCGTCGGCGGCCATGGCTGAGTAGTTGGTTGCGGCGTCGGCGAAGTTCTCCCAGGCGCTGGTGACGCCGTCCATCCAGTTGGCTTGCGCCTCATCGAGCCGGCTGTAGTAGTCGTTCTGCAGCTCCAACCGCTGGGCCAGGGCGTCACTCAGGACTTGCGTTTCCTGGTCGTACAGCTCCTGGCTGATATCGCCGCTATTGCGCTGCAGCACCAATTCACGCTGCTGGCGGTTGAAGTCTTCCTCGATCGCCAGGCGCTCTTTCAGCCGCTCCTTGTACTTGTCGCCGCGCCCGGCGCCAGCAAGCTCCTGATCGAAACCATTCTTGGCTGTCAGGTAATCCTCGTTCACGCTGGACCGGAAGGAGGCCAACTTCCTAGCATCCTCCTCGGCCTGCTTCAGCTTCTTCAGTGCGTCGAGTTCAGCCGCAAGGCCTTCCAGGCGCTTACGCTGCTGAGCATTGACGCCCTCCAGCTTGCCGGTGGAGACCTCGAAGGCCAACTTCTCGGCCTCGGTCGCATTCTTGCGCTTGTCGGTCGATGTGTTGATCAGCTCGATCTGCCGCTGATAACCCTCCTCCATTTCCTCAAAACGCCGACCGAGCGCTTTGCTGTCCTTGTCACCAGCCTTCGACTCCTTCAGAGCCTTGTTCGCCTTGTCGATTGCCTCTGCGGCGGCCAGGGCCTTCTTCTCGTCAACTGGCGAGAACTTGACTGCGCCAGCGGCGATCTGGGCTCGCAACTTCTCCACTTCGGTGAGCTTGCCCGCAACCACGGCCTGCTTTTCGAGGTTCTTGAGGTAGGTGCTGCCCTCCTTATCCGACGCCAAGCGGGAGCTATTCAGTTCCTTCTGCACCGACTGGATGGCCAGCCTGAGCGCGTCTGCCTTCTCTTTCGAGGCGTCGAGCGATGTTTCAAAAGGCACGTCGCTCTTGTCGTCGACCCCCTTCTGGAACCGCTCCTGCAGCTTCTCGGCTTCCTTGAGCTCGGCCTGCAGCCCCTTCAATCGATCCTGCAACTGATCGTAGGACTGGGTGCTCAGATTCTCCGGGAGCATGGACCGGGAAGCCTGGCGGATGCGTGTCGAGGCGTCTTCGAAGGCGTTCGCTGCTTTGCCGGCACCCTCCTCAGCCTTGTCGCCGAAGTCGATGAAGGACAGCGCCAGCGCGCCGACGGTCAGGATCAAGCCTGGCCACCCAGCCGCCATTCGCAGAACACCGCTTGCCGCATTGCGCAGCGCGAGCATTGAGGCCCCCATGGCGGTGCTCGCGGAGAACCATGCTCCCATGGATACCGTGGCTGCAATCTGTGTGGCGTTTACTTGAGTGTTGGCGACGGCCAACGCTTCTTTTGCGACAGTCTGCTGGTTGATGGCCGCGGTCACTTGGGCAGACGTCGCCAGCGTGGTTGTCGCCAGCTTTGCTTCGGCAGCCGTCAACTGGTTGGTGATCGCCACCTCAGCAAGGCGCAACTCTGCCATGCGTGCAATGGATTGCTGCCGACCAACATCTGATATCTGTGCCTGCAGGCGCTGCGCTTCGAGCAGCTTCTCCGATGCCAGCGCTGCCTGCACAGATTCGAGCCGGGCAACCTCAGAGGTGATCACCTGCCGATCGGCGGTTACCTTGGCCTTGGCATTGGCCACCGCCCTGGCCGCAGACTCGACATCTGCTACTGCACCAGCTTTTACGGCTTCCGCCCTTCTGAGCTCGCCCGCTGCTGCAAGGGAATTGGCATACAACTGCTCCTGCGTAGCCTTGATGTCGAGATACTTGGCACCAGTAGCGCTAACGAATCCAGCTGCGACGCGCGCAAGAGCAACGTACAGACCGGTTTTCATCACCTGGGTGAACGTCTCGACCCCAGACGCATCCCATGCTGCAGAGACCGAGAGCGCGGTTTGGACGAAGCTCTTGGTGATCCCAAGCGTTTCGTCCAGCGTGCCAAAGAATTTGGCAGCGCTATTTTCCATCACCTGGAAGGCGCCGGACACCGTTGTCTGCGACCTTGCGAAAGCATCATCGATCGACCTAGTCTGGCTCAGGATGGCGGCGAAGACCTCTTTGGAGGTCAGCTTTCCTGCTTCGCCCATTGAGCGAAGTGACTCGCGGGCTACTCCCAATCCGTCAGCAATAGCTTGAGCCAGTCCAGGAGCTTGCTCGAGCACAGAGTTGAGCTCTTCCCCGCGAAGCACACCCGACGCAAAAGCCTGACCGAGCTGAACCAGAGCAGCCTGGGCTGACTCAGCGGACACCCCGCTGGCAGACATAGCCTTGCTGATGTTCTGCGTGACTTGGGCGACCTTCTCTTGGGTTGCGCCAAGCTGTCCCGATGAAGCTGCGATCCGCTGGTAGAGCTCGGCCGTTGCCTCCAGGGAGGACTGCGAATTCTGCGCAATCGAGAACACCGAAGACGACTGCTTGGAGAACTCGTCAAACGTCTCGGATACCTGCTTGATGCGGTTCTGTACACCAACCCACGTCTGCGAGTACTCAACGACCTGCTGAGCACTGAAAAACGCGGCTGCCGCACCGGCAATGGTCTTGAAAGACCCTGCAACACTCGCCGAGGCCGACTCGGCATGCCTGGCAACCTGACCCATGCTTCTCTGCGTGGAGCGAGCAGCCTGATCCATCCCTTGCTGAAACCCGCCAATCCTGGCTATCAGATCGAGGGTGAGAGTGCCAAGCGATCTGCTTGCCATAGATTTTCTCCGGGCATAAAAAAACCCGCTTTCGCGGGTTTCGTGTGTTGCTCGCCTATATGGGTTTTTTGCCGCAGGCTGGACAGAACATGCTGAACTTTTCGATGTTGGCCGAACAAGATCGACAGGCGATCAGCCTTTTCGGCTTTTCCTGAGCGGGCTCATCTAACACATCTTCAGCAGCCTGCTGGGCCTGCTTGCGCCTGAACTCCTCGTTCGCGCGCTGAATTGCCATCTCAGTTTTACTTGAGATTACGGGCCTGCGCGACTGAACACTGTGGTACCACGTCACGCCGACTAACAGCAGGAAGAACACCACTCCAGTGACCACTACCCACAAGCCGTAGGCAACCGCCGCGGCAGCAACGACAGCAAGGAGCCAGGGCGCCAGAACGATCAAGATAAGTGTAAGCACCACAAGGATGGCAATCTGCATGGGATCCCTCCCGTAAAAAGTGAAACTCTACCAGATCATGACCATTCCCTCATCGCCTGCTCAAGACCCGTCCCCGGCCGGACATGGTGTGGCATGAAGTCGTACAGATCCGCCTTGCCGCCTGAGCCGCGGTTGACCTGCAGCGCAATCAAGGCGCCGGTGAGCTCAATTCGGCGTCCGAGATTGAGTGATCCATGCTTGTCCCGGTAGGCGACCCAGGCCAGCACTTCCGCATAGGACAGCGCGGCCTTGGCCTCTGCGATCGTAGTCCCGCCTATCCCGTTCAGCACCAGCTCATGCCACAGCTCGTCAGCCGGGGTCAGCTCTTTGCTGGAGGGTTGTTCACCTCATTGACGGCATTGAGCAAGACGATGCCCAGGGCCGAGTCGAGGTTAACGGCATCGTCGAACGGCAGTTCTTCGGTGCCGTCCTTGCCCAGCATAATCGAAGCGGCCAGGTAGCGGGCGTTCTTAAAGCGCTCGGCCTCACCGCCGGCGAACATGGCCTCCATGACGCCGAAGGCGTGCCGGCGGACGTGCACGGTGAATTTGTCGGTGATGGGCTTGCCGTTCTTGTCGGCGTGCTTCCACTCGACTTCCTTCGGCACCAGGGCGTCAGCGATGACGCCCCCTTTCTTCTTCAGTTGCGCGAGATCCATGGTTACCCCTTAGGCGGTTTTTGGTACCCAGGCGGAACCGCCCGAGCGCTGAATGGAAACCGCGGTGCTGACCACGGCGTTGGCGGCGAAGTCGAACGGGAAGTCAGCGACATACCCCTGGAACAAGAACCAGGTTCGACTAGCTGGCAACTCGAAGTCATCACCGTCTGCGTTCACTGTCGGCAGCGCGGTCGGCTTACCTTCAGCATCCCGCGGGCCGTCGGACCAACCCACTGCCCATTTCATAGTGGTGTCACCATTTGCCTCGGAGAGCTGATGCAGCCGGACGTGGCTCGGGCTTTTCGGGTCGGCGTTGATGGTCAGCGAAGCCTGGCCCGGAGTACGAAGGCCAGGCTTGTAGGTACGCTCGTCGGAGCTGAGGCAGGTATCCTCAATCTGCTCCTTGGGGGAGCCGCCAGGGTTGAAGGCGGTGGCGCACTCCACCTCCATCACGGTCATCGGGCCGGTGCCAGTGGCAGGCGGCACCAGGGCAAAGACCTGGGTGCCTTGGGTCAAAATCGACATGGTGGTCTCCTGTCGGGCAAAAGAAAACCCGCACTGGGCGGGCTCGGTAGGTTCAGCGGGGGACTATCCAGTCCACGTCGAAACTGCGGTGGTAGTCCTTGGTATCCGGGTCGCGGTCCGTAGCTCCCCAGCGGACGACGTAGGCGCGCGGCTCGATCGCTGCACACAGCGCCTTGGTGACGGCTAGCACCGGCGCGCCAGTTGCGGCATACACGTCCAGTTGCAGGGTGAAGCCGTCGGCGTCAGGACGACTGGCCAAGTAGTTCTCTGGATTGCCGGAAATAACGCTCCAGACAACATACGGCTTGACCGGGTTCTCCGGGGCTTCCCCAAAGGAAAAAAGCCGGCAATCAATGCCGGCGCCCAGCAGCGCAGCCACCCCCGGGTTTGCCGAACAAACGGCGAAAATTGGCGCCTCCATGGGTTCCTCACAGTGCTGCGTCGATTTCTTGATTGAACACCTGCACGAAGCGCTCAGTCACGGCGTTGACGTTTGTCGAGAACGCCGGTCGCATGAATGGTGCCGGCGGGTTGTGCTTGGTGCCGAACTCCAGGTATCGCCAGTGCCGGGTGTCGCCGCCGGGGTTGCCGCTGGCGTCCTGGCTGTACTGGTTCGAACTGGCACCACCGCGAATACCAACCTTCATCACTACGCCACCCTCGCGCCGGCCCTGTCGGGCTGAGTCCTGGGTGATGATGTTTTTCCAGATTTTCTCGGTGGTGTCGGGGTCATCCAGAGCCCTGGCCCTATCCCTGGCGTCGTCCCTGACGATGTTCATGGCTTGGCGGGCTGCCTTACGCAGGCCGCTTCGGCGCAGCTTGGGGGCCAGACCGACCATCTTATCGGTGGCGGCCTTCAGCCCTTGCAGACGCACAGAGATCTCATTGGCCATCCTTCATCCCCTTGGAAACCAAAAGCGTCAAGTACTCCAGGCCGGACTTGGGGTCCTCCAGTGGAGGGCCTTCAATGCTGTAGATCTCACCGCGGTAGATGATACGCATGGTTGAGTCGATGCCTGGACGGTATCGGATGACCATGCGCCCCGTGGCCTCTGACTGCTGGGCCTGGGCATCGACCCGGTCCCTGGCAGACATGGGCACCACCTGAGCCGGACATTTTGGCCAGCGCACTACCCACTGCGGTTCTCCATAGTCACCAGTCACCGGATCTCGGGGAGTGGTTTTCTCCTCGATATCGATCCTGTGCCGGAGCTTGCCGGCCTGCATCACACACCCATCCGGATGCGGTAAGGCATCAGCAGGTGCTGGGATGCCAGCGGCAGCTCGACAGCGGTCGACCCGGTGACTACCTCCTCGCGGTTGGCGAACAGATGGCCCAACTTGAGCAGGCAAGCAG
This sequence comes from Pseudomonas anuradhapurensis, assembly GCF_014269225.2. Lineage (NCBI taxonomy): Bacteria > Pseudomonadati > Pseudomonadota > Gammaproteobacteria > Pseudomonadales > Pseudomonadaceae > Pseudomonas > Pseudomonas anuradhapurensis. The sequence goes on along the minus strand of NZ_CP077097.1, from coordinate 1,479,344 downwards.
CCTGGATCGCAGGGTTGAGCACCATGCCATACGCGATGGAGTCAGCCTGATCGTAGGCGTCGGCCAGAGCCTGGCGGGCGTGCTCGAGCAGGCGGCAACGCAGGGTGTGATCCTGCTCGGCTTCCGCAGCAGCAACCGCCGCCGCGTTCACCTCCCTGGCTTGCTGTATGGATGCCGACACGCCGGCGCGGGCCTGGTCGAGGGCCACCTGATCCAGGTAGAAGCGCCGGTTGAGGAAACTCATCGCCGCGTCTTCCGCTGCGCCAAGCTGCGCCTCGACCAGCACTTGGTCTTCTGCCTCGGCCAGCAGGTGATGCATGGCCAGATCGATGGCGATAACTGGCATGGGTTACTCCTCGGCCTGCGCCGGCTCGCCACCGGCGATCAGTCTCTCAGCTTCCGCATTGGCTTCTTCCTGGTTACCGGAGAACTCGCCAACCTGGTTGCCTTCAGCGTCCACCACGATGTACTTGCCAGCGCCTTTGTGCTTAGCCTTGAAGGCGGCGACTGGCGGAGCAATCGGCAAGGCTACCGCCCCCAGGCTGCTGGTGGTCAGCACGCCCGCGCCGGCTGCATCTTCCTGCGAAATGGTCACCACCACCTCGCCCTCCGAGTCGTCCAGGTCGGCATAGCCCTTCTGGATCAACTGGCGCCCGTGCTGTTCGATGGTCTCGAAAGGCGTACCCTCCACCAGCGTTTGGCCGCCCAGGTACAGAGGTTTCAGGGTTTTCAGTTTCATGAATGCCTCCAGGGGCCGCCGCCCGGGCGGCCCTCACTCAGGGTTACGGGGTGACCGGGGCGGCGAACTCGCCGAAGATGAACGCTTCCGGCCGCTTCACCGCCAAGGCCGCACGCTCTTCACAGCGGATCGAGATCAGGTTCTTCTCGAAGTCGTCGGCGTTCTCGGTCGAGATGACCACGTTGGCGTCTTCACGGTCGAACAACTGGGCGCCGGTCTGGAATGCGCCGGTCAGGAACTTGCCCAGGAAGGCAGCAACCTCGGTTGCCACGACAGGCAGCCCCCACAGCACCGGGCCAGCCAGGCCCAGCGGGTTGGCGAGGATGTAGCGGCCCAGCGTGTCTTTGGTCAGCTCGATCTTGGCCCAGTCCATGAAGTGCAGGACGTGACCGGAAGCCGGCAAGCGCGCCAGCTGGGCTTGCAACATCGCCAGGCGGAGATCATCGATGCCTGACCGATTCTCCACCTCGAAGGCCGGGACATACTTCGAGGCCTGAGGGACGATGCCGTGCAAGTGCACGCCAGTGCCGTCACCGAACAGGATCTCCTGCTCCTCGACGTACTTGAGGCCGTAGCGCATTTCGACGTCGATGGTCGAACCCAGCTGGGCGAAGTCGTCCAAGATCTGCTTGGAGGCCTTGAACATGTGGGCGATGGTCGACACTGCGGTGAGCTTCGACGCGAATTCGATGCTCGAGTACGGTTTGGCAGTGCCTTCGGCCACGACCTTGGCGGCGTTGGTAAAACCGGTCTGCTGCACCCAGAAGATGGCCGGCGCAGTGGTTCGGCCCGGGGCGATCAGGTCGCGGATGAACAGGCGCTGCTTCGGCGCGGTGTCAATGCCGGGCAGCCGCTGAGGCTCGACGATGCCAGCCGGAACGTCGGTGGACAGCAAGGCGGCGCTGACCGGAATGCTGACGCGCTTGCCGCCCTCGATGCTGGCCGCGAACTGCTTCAGGGCTTCGCTTTTGATCACGACGCCACCCAGGCTGTCCTGGGTCTGCGGGGTGCCAGCCGAAGGCAGGCGCGCGAACTCCTGTTCGAGTTCGCCCAGCTGGGCTTTCAGCTGCTTCTCAGCCTCGGTCAGGCTGTTGAACTTGGTGGCCATCTCATCGACGGCGGCCTTGGTTTCTTCGGACAGGCTGCCGGCCTTCTTGGCCTCGGCCAGGGCGTTTTCGGCCTGTTTGCTGAAATCGCTGGTCGCCTGCTTGAGCTCGGCGGAAACCTGCTTCAGCAGGTCAGCGGTGTTGTCTGCCATGGGATCTTCTCCGGTTATTTGAGGGCTGCTGCCGAAAACCGCGACATGGCGGCCTGTAGATCGGCAAAGTGGTTGGCCAGATCGGCCGGGGGTTCGGCAGCGCTTCGCGTACCGGAGGGGGCAGCGCCAGGCGTACCCCCCTTGAGTTCTTGAATCAGGGATCGGCGCTCGGAGCGAGGCATGCCCTGTTTGGCCAGGATCGTGTCCAGGCGTCGCGCCGCGACCTGCTGAGGCGCACTGGCTTTCGGGTCTTCCTGGGCCGCATCCGACGGAAGAAGCCCGTCAGCGAAGCCGGCCTCGACGGCCGCGCTGCCCCCCATCCAGGTCTCAACGTCCATCAGGGTGCGCATCGCTGCGGCGTCATCGCCCGTCCTGACCGAGTAGATGTCGGCAAGGGTTGCGTCGATCTGGTCGAGGAAATCGGCGACCTCGGTGAAGTCGTTTCGGTCGCCGGCGGCGATGGTCCAGGCGTTGTGGATCATCATGAAGCCGGCGCGGGCGATCTGGATCTCATCGCCGGCCATGGCGATGAACGATGCAGCCGAGGCAGCCAGGCCAAGCACCTGGACGGTTACCTTGCCCTTGTGCTCGCGCAGCAGGTTGTAGATCGCCAAGCCTTCGAAAACATCGCCGCCTGGGCTGTTGATCTTCACGGTGATGTCTTTGTCGCCGATGCTGCGAAGTGCGGCACTGACGCGCTTGGCGGTGACGCCTTCGCCCGTCCACCAGTCCATGCCGATCGGGTCGTACATGGTGATGGTGGTGGAGCCGTCACCGGCTGCCGCCTTGATCGCTGGATTCCAGCGCTCCATGGCCTTGGGCAGTAGGTCGGATTCGACGCGCGCGTGCGGCCGCACCGCCGGCGCTGCCGGTAGTGTCTTGAGAGTCATGGGTTACTCCAGGTCAGGCCGCTTTGAGCAGCGGCATCGATATCAGCGCGTGGGCCATCATTGGGCCGTCCGGGTTTCCGGCTTCCAGAGCCTGGGACGCCAGCTCGACCGCCTTGTTGATGGCCTCTCGGTCGTCGTTGTTGCGCGCCGAGACCAGCCGAAGCATGAATGCAGAAGCAGCCGGCGATACGCCTGCGCTCGGCTTCCCGAGTTGATCAAGAGGCACCAGCGCAGACTGGACCGTGTAGGTGTCACCGCCCGGGATAGGCGGCAGATTCTCCAGCCGGCGCACCTCGTTTCGAGACATCCAGCCATTTTGCAGAGCCGTGTTGTACCAGGCCCCGCGGCCGGCGCTGTCCGCACGCAGCAGGCCTTCCACCGCAAACTCAGCGAAGTAGTCTTCAGCATCGGCTTCACCGATCAGGCAGCGAGTGATCTCCTGCTCGATATTGACCAGCAACGGTCGTAGGCTGTTGGTGAGGAAGTGCAGGTTCTGCGCCTCAACCGAGGCAGCCCAGCTCGACTGCTTGTCCATGTGCCCAACCATGAACGGTGGCACGCGGAACCAGCGGCACATCTCCTCGATTCCGAAAGACCTGGACTCCAGCATCTGGGCCGCCTCAGGGTTCATCGTAATGCCCTGGTACTTGAAGCCGGCCTCCGCCACCATGATCTTGCCGGCGTTCTTCGATCCCATGAACGCCTGCATGCTGGCCCGAAGCTGCTCGCGCTGCTGCGGCGTGATCTTGGCGTCGCTGCTCAGGATGCCGGACGCCTGCATGCCCTGTGCGAACACTTTCGCCGCGGCCTCCTCTATCGCCATCGCCGAGCCGAAGATCTCCCGCCCGGTGGTTACCGGAAGCATCCCGCACACCCCGTCCAGGCCAAAGCCGCGGATGTGCATTAGGTTCTTCTCGGGAATGTCGCGATCCACGCCATTCTCGCTGTACGTGTACTTCAGGCGACCGTTGTCCTGACGCTTCACCCTCATGCACTGGGGAAGAAGCGGTATCAAGGCAATAATCCTGCTGCCGATCATCTTCTTCTCGACGAATGCATTGCCTCGCAGGCAAATGCTCGCCACCACCAGCAGCATGAATCGCTGCGGGGTCATCTCTGCGTTCGGGATGCGGCACAATACGCGGTACAGCGGATGGTCTTTGGCAACCTCGCGAGATCCGTCAGGGAGGCGCCGGTACAGCTTGAGCGGAAGCGTGGAAACGGACTCGGACAGCAGCCTCACACACGCCCACACAGTGGACAGCTGCATGGCTTTGTCGACCGATACGTGCTTTCCAGATGCAGAGCTGCCGAACCACTCTTGCCAAAATGCGCCGTCCTTCAGGCCGATCGGCACCCCAAGCCAGTTTTGCAGCGCAGCCTTCACCCGGCCCGGTTTCTTGTCGGCCATCAGATTCCTACCATGATCGGGTTATCAAAGAAGCCCTGGAGATCACCAGAGCCTTCCGGGTTCAGCGCCATCAGCGAAACAGCATCGAATGTCGACATGAGCGGGTCTATCTTCGCCGAGCCGCTGGCCTGCTTGGTAACCGTGATGGCATTGCCTTGCGGGACGATACGGGCATTACCGACACACCAGTTCATCAGCGCGCTGCCGCAGTGGAGCAGTTCGCCCCCGGCCACTTTGCGCTCGGTCGTCTTGATCGCGCCGTTGAGCTTCCAGCCCTGCGAGATGGCCACGATCTGCTCCATGGTGATCCCGCGCTCTTGGGTGGTCAGCTCGTCGACGATGTCGCCGATACCGGCCGAGTCCACACCGATTGCCAGCTTCTCCGGCAGCAGGCCGCGATCCCTGATGTCGCAGATGATGTCCGCGACATCAATCACGTCATCACCAGGACGATCAACCACCGAAAGGTCTCCATCCTTCTGGAAATCCAGCAGTGCGGGGGCTATGTCCTTCCGGCGCTCAAATACGATCTTGTGCGCCCAGCCGTGCGACCAATGCAGCCAGCGCCGAGAACCCATCTCGCGCCCAAGTACGGTGAGCCCAAGCAGGTCATCCAGACCACCACCGTCAATACCTACGGTGACCACCTCTGACCGCTCAAGCAGGCTTTCGAGAGTCATTCCAGTCTCGGCAGCCGACTCCCAATGATCGGCGCCCGCCCACCGGTCGGTGCGCAGGTTGAGTCCGATCTCAATATTGAGGTGCTTCGCCAGAAACTTCTGCAGCGAGCCGTCGCTGGTCGCCAGCCTTTTTTTGAGCTGATCTTCAAGCCACTCGGCACTGACGGAAAGCCCCAGGTTCGGGTTGGTGATGTAGAAGTTCTCGGGTTTCAGGTAAGCCTTGTCGCTGACCATGCAGGCCGGGAATTCGTACAAAATACCCAGCGTTTTGAGGTCTTCGACAATCCCGTCCCGAACATCACGCCAATATTTCAGCCGCTCTTTAAACACGCCGGCTGGCGGCTCGTCGCTCTGCGTGGTCAGGTAGATGACCCAACCCTCATCGCGCGACACTTGGCCGCCGAGGGCCTCCATGAACATGGCCTCGGCGCCGGCCTTCTTGCCGAAAACCCACAGCTCATCCACCAGAACCTTGCCGGCCTTCTTGCCGGATACCGTGTCGGTATCGGCTGCCACTACCTTAAGGCTATTTTTGGTGGTGCGGTCGGTGATCGTCCGAATGTGGTCCTGGACGTGGAACATCGCGGATAGCTCTTCATCCGCCCTAACCATCGCGGCGGCCGGCTTGAAGGCGTTGTCTGCAACCTCCCGCGTCGGCGCCAGGATCAGGTGTTCCTCTTCCTCACGCCAGCAGAGTATCAATGCTGTCAGCATGATGCCCGCGGCGATAGTGGACTTGGTGTTCTTCTTGCTGATCAGCAGGCCAAACTCACGGATCAGCTGCTTACCGGTTTCGCTGTCGTACCCACCAAAAATGGCTCTGACAAAATCGAAAACCCATTCGTCGCAGCAATCCGCCATGCGCGGCTTGCCAGGCAGATCGGGAACCTTGAGCTCCTTGAAAATCTGCAGGGCTCGTTCGGCTTCTTCAGGGAAAATCGGCGGCGGAATGATCGAACGCCTTGAAATCAAACGCTCTTCCCAATCGATGCAGGCGGTGGTCCATTCCATCGCTACACCTTCTTGCCGTTTTCAGCGACCAGCTTTGGTGGCGCCTGGCGGCCGAACTTGCTCGCAGCCTGCTCGGCGGCTTTCTGGCGCTCTTCCTTTTTACCGCCCTCACCTTTGCGCTGATGCACAAAAGGCATGAGCGCTTTGGCCGCGTCGACGCGCAATTTCGGCTCTGTGCCCAGGTCATTCATAACCGCCAAGAGGAATGACTTGGGATCCCGATGCATCAAGGCCGTCCCAAGCTCAAAACCGACAGGCTCGACCTCGCCGACCGCTTCCGCCAGGCCCGAGTCATCCGTTTCGCCTTTAACACCTTTAACAACCCCTTTAACAGGATGCAGGGCGTTCAGTTTGAGCAGTTCGGCAATCACATCCGGGTCTTTTGCGAGCCGGGAACCAGCCGCAGAGGCAGTCTTTTCGGGGCATCCAGCCGCAATGGCCGCGTCGCGATTGGACGCACCTCCCCTCACCGCGGCGATGAAGTCGCGTTTTTTGGGTGTTAAAGCCATTAACAAAAATCTCAATAGGGAAATAAAATCTGCGCGTGTGGGGACGGGTGGTCTGGAAGCGAAAAGCCATGAACTCTCGACCCACCCCTCCCCTCGTAATCGGGGAAGTGACGTGCCTCATTCGTCTGTAGCACGACGCTGACGTGCATCAGCCGATCTGGCCGGCGGCCTCCTCGGCTGACTTCACCACGTCGTGACAATGCCGGCACAGGGTCTGCCAGTTGCCTCGGTTCCAGAACAGCTTCATGTCGCCCCTGTGCGGGACGATGTGGTCGACGACATTGCCTACAGTCACCCGCCCGTCACGCTGGCAGTACACGCACAGTGGGTTGGCTTGGAGCCATTCGGCCCGCGCCACTTGCCACTTGTACCCATAGCCACGCTGGGCAGCTGTCCCCTTCGCCGTTCGCCATGACTCCGGGTTGACCGTTGCCAGCCTTGATGGCTGGGCTTGCACGGCTGGCTTGAGGGAGGTGAGCCTGGCCATCAGCGGCCACCGTGAACGGGCGCGCCGCTCAGGTAGGCTCTAGGCGCAGCGTCGGGTTCCAGGCCCTGGTCTTCTGCCAGCGCCTGGAGGAAGCCGGCCAGCAGTTCGTTAGTCTTGGCCTGCTCGGCCAGGATCTGTTTGAAGATCGACAGGAAGGCCTGCTCGTTCTCCTGGATCATCGGCATCTGTTCCGGCTTCACCTTGAACTCGGCTAGGGTTACCGTCGAAGAGTGATTTGGCCCGCTCATACGCCACCTTTGTCCACTTGTTGATCCATTCGCGCCGAGCGGCGCATCCGATGCAGCTCATCAACCTTGAGCCTTGCGGGACAGGAACAGGTCGGAGTAGCCGCGAAGCTTCTCCACACCCATGAAGCCAACCATTCCGCCGGCGAAGGTGGCCATGCCCTGCGGCAATCCCATCCATTCGAGCAGCGGCACCAAGGCCAGCGTGATGAGGCCACACAAGGCGCCCTCCAAGAACATCTGCCGCCGAGTGCCGCCGCCATACACCACCCGGAGGACGGCAATCGCGACGGACAGGCCAGCGGCGCCAAGCTGGGGTTGGTGGGCAATCACCCAGGTGAGCACAGCGGCCCACAGGCCAGGATCCTTCTCGGGCATGCTTGGCATCTCGGTTCCTCCCTTTTGGGGAGCGGAATAGATTCGGCCCCAACAGCACTCCCAGCTCGGGGCGATGGGTGTGGTGGGGCCGAAAACGAAAAAGCCCCGGCAAATGCCAGGGCCTTCTATCTGATGATCGGGCTTTGATTTTCAAGACACCCGGATGATTTTCACCCGAGTGACAGTGAGCTCTCGTTAGCTTTCCTAGCTTCAAGCCAGTGCTTCAACTGAACCTGCAATATTTCTCCGACCTTCGCACTGGCTGATTCCCAGTCCTTAAAAACGCCTACAACCTTTTCGCCAGAAAACACGACCCAAACCAAATCAGGCTCATCTGGCCCGATCTCAATCGCCGTCGCGAAGTGACCGGCCAAGGCCTTGGCTTTGCCCAGCGAATGCTGGACAGCAGAAATATTACCCATACGTACTCCTTAATGAGGCACGAAAACTATCTGGCTAGAATGGCCAAATCAACAAAAAGCCCAGCACTATGGCTGAGCTTATGGCGTCAATTTGCCAAGCCGAATTGGACAAAGTCGTGCCCGGCCCATGTCATCTCGAAATTGTCATTCTTACGATTACCTTTGTCGTCCGGGGTAAAAGTCAAAAAACCACCCGATACCAAAAGCGACAGGTGATATTCGAGACGATCGAAGCGACCAGGTTCACGGTCCGGATATCGCTCCTCAAACACGGCATGGATCTCTTCACGGTAGAGCCCCCCGCCGCCATGGTCTTCTATGATGATGCTTTCCAGAATTTCTTTTGCCAATTCACTATTGCGTTGCATGCTGGTCCCTCTGCTAGTAATGCCAAGTGGCAGCGTCGAGGTTACAGCAGCTGCGTAATACGGAAAACCCCGGTTGAAATGGCCTAGGTTTCACTGTGTCGCGTTGCTTGCAAGCTGGACACGCTGCTATGAAAACAGGTGTTTATCCGTACGGAAAGCTTTTTTTTTAAGCTCGTATCAAAATTTCAATCTGCTCAACCCGCAGCCCGAATTTCAAAGCCAATCCCTTTTTTGCTTGCTCTATGGTCAACGCCTGAGGCGCTTCCTCTCCATCTGAACAAGACCCAACGGCATGCTGGGCACTCTCTGCCTCAACCTCTGCTGCAACGTAATCATCCCCTGGTGAGACGGTGCTTACCTCAGGACCTGGAAAGTTAAAGAGCTTATTGAATTTGAGGTTGCACAGATCTTCATAGGTCTGAATCCCGAAGTCCCCCAGCGTCATGTAAGAGACTGGATTCCTGTTCCCGTCCCACATGTTAGGCACTGATATCTCTGCCACTGACCTGAATTTAATCATCTGTCGGTCAGGGCTCTCGGTCGACGACTCTATTCGAGCAATTTCGGCGATCAAGAATGCTTCCTTGTGGTTCGCTGTAGGCTGCCCCCACGTGGCGTTACGGTTCTGGACGCAAATTACGTACTTGCACTTTGACGCTCTCGCCGCATCCATCCTCCATGCTTGACTACCACCCTCCCTGTACATGCGTTGCAAGCCTCTGTTAGTGAAAACTACAACGCACCTTGTGCTGCTCACATCATCAGTTCTGGATACCATTACCTATGCTCCAAGTTACGACACTGACGCAGCATACCAAGACACTACGCCAGTGTCACCATGAAACATAGATAGTCTCTTGACAGTCTACCCTTTCACTAGCTCAAAGCTCCGTCTATCCACGCCACACCTGCCTTGATGAGCTCCCAGGCCTTCCGCTCGGACATCCCATTTTCTCGCCCGATCCGGTTGGCAGGCCACTTTGCGCCGAAGTAAAACCACACGAAGTCTCCCATTTGCGGGTCTCGCTTGATCAGCTTAGCCAGGACACCGTCCACCAGTTCAGCTACCTCATCCTTGATGTTGTAGCTTCTGGTTGTTGATATGGGGTTGCGCTGGCTCATTACTGCAGCCATCTGCGAGACGTACCCAGGCACTCCCATCCCGTCCATCCGCCACCATCCCCACTGCTCCAGCAGGTACTCGGTATCGCCCAAAGGCTTATCCACGTAGGTCCGTTTCTTCATGCAGCTCTCCGGGGCGTTGGGTCGTTGGCCAGGCCGAACAGCTCGCGTAGTAGCTTGTCAGCGTGTTTGTTCTTGGCGTTGCCTTCGGTGATCCAGCCCTTGGCGAACTGCTCGAATCCCACGTTGGCGCGCGCGGCGTGCCAATCAGCCACGATGTCCATCAGGGCTGCTGATGCGATGCGGCCGTTGTTCTGCTCCAGCAGCATGCGGTTGCCCACCTTGAGGAACTTGCACTCAACGGCGGTAAGGCTTTTGCGCGGCAGTGCCGAGGTGACATTACTCATTGGTTGCTCCCCTTATAGCGCTGGGCATAGCTGTTGCGGCCCGCTTCAATCTCATCGTCGCTTGGTAACGTGCCGGCGAAGTTGGCGAACCGCCCATACTGACCTTGCCGGTGGACCAAGCAAGAGCCAGAAGAGCCGTGCCGGTTCTTGTCCACAATCAGCTCTGTGACACCGTTCTGACCGGCTTCCGACTCGGGGTCGTGGTGCACCAGAATGACCATGTCGGCGTCCTGCTCGATCTGGCCACTGTCCTTCAGGTCGCTCGCCTGGGGCTTCTTGTTGGGCCTGCTCGACGGACCACGATTGACCTGGGCGAGAGCGATGATCGGAATTCCCAGCTCCCGACTGAGGTTCATGATGGCTGTTGAGTTGCGAGCCACCGCCTCTGTCCGGCTAGGCACGCGGCTGTCGAAACCAATGATTTGCAGGTAGTCGATCAGCAGAACGTCGAGACCCTTTTCGCGCATCAGGGACCTGGCCTCAGCCCTGATCTCCGGCATGGTCATTCCTGGCTGGTCGATAAGGTAGAGCTCGGCCTGCTTGATCTTTCCTGCGGCGGATTCGACTCGCCTCCATTCATCCTGGTCCAGTGACTTCACTTCCCGAAGACGTTTCAAGTCCACACCACCGAGAGAGGCAATGGAGCGCAGGGTCAGTTGTTCATTGGGCATTTCCAAGCTGACAGCCAGTCCCACGCCCTGGCCTCGAGTGGCGATGTGCTGCAGGATCTGCAACCCCAGCATGGTTTTGCCAGAAGCCGGCCGCCCCCCAATCACAATCATGGACTTGGGTGGGAGGTAGTCGACCAGCTTGTCCAGATCAGCAAGGCCTGTGGACTTCTTGGGCGGCGTCTTGTCGTCCAGTACGTCCTGCATCCCTTCAAGTACCGCGGGCAGAACATCGCTCATGCGCTTGTAGCTCCCGCCCCCGCTGTGAAGATCACGCAGGTCAGCCATGGCCTGTTGGGCGGCAGCGATTACCTCGGCTGTAGGAGCTCCCTCGTGGACCATTCCTTGAGCTTGGCCACCGATTTCGATGATGCGGCGGATTACCCCCCACTCTTTGACATGCTTGGCGTAGGCCTTCCAATTGGCAAATGAGGGGACTTTGTTGGCCAGCTCTGCTGCATATGCGATGGTGGCGTCGCCGCTGGGTAGGGTGCGTCGAACGGTTCCGACTGTGACTGGATCGATAGGCATGCTTCGGCCCCGGCACTCAACCATGGCTTCGAACAGGGCCGCATTGTCGGCATGATAGAAGTCGGCCGAGGTCATCTGGCCGAGCATGTCCTCAACCAGGCCTACATCCTGCTGAAGCGAAGCGTGAATGACCGCGCCAAGCACACCGTGCTCGGCCTCGTCGCTGTAGAGCGCTCTCATGCCAACGCCCTCATCGAGGACCAAGTGAAGCCAACCTGCTGCCCGCCGTTCTGCCGCAAGCGGTCAAGGGCGCGGTCGCCGATGTAAGACTTGAGGCCATCGGCGCTCAAGTTGCTGATCATCACGGTCGGCAACACCGCCTGGTACCGACGGTCAATGATGCTGTGCAGCAGCCCCAGTTCATACTCGCTGCCCTTCTGTGCGCCGACCTCATCAATCACCAGCAGATCCAGGGCGCCAAGGTGGACCGTCACATCGCGGTCGGTGTAGCCCGAACCGGGCACCATCGACGCGCGGGCGATACTCACGATATCTCCGGCCGGGATGATCAGCGCTCGGCACCGGTCGGCCACAATGGTGCGGATAATCGCGCTGGCCAGGTGCGTCTTGCCGCAGCCGACGTTGCCGGTCAGCAGCAGCGACCGGCCGGCCCGGAAGTTGGCCGGGAACTGTTCTGCGTAGGCACGGCATTTGGCCAGAGCCTTGCGCTGAGGGTCAGTTTCAGCCCGGTAGCTGTCGAAGGTCGCGGTAGCAAAGCGTGGGGTGATTCCAGCTCCAATAAGCGCGGCCATGGAGTCCTCAGCCTTGCGTTGGGCGGTGGCCAGGGCGCGCTCTGCCGATTCGCGGGGCGTGGTGTGCAGGGCCTCCCAGGCGCAGCGCTTGCAGCCACGCGCCAGCATCGACCCGTCCAGCTGCTCGACTTCGCTCATGTCGACCTGGCCATGCACGGCGCAGTCGCCGGAGAAAATGCGCATGAAGGGGCGACGGTGGAACAGATCAGAAATTCGAACGGCCATCGTGGCTCTCCTGGTACATGTCATCGGTGTGGTGCGGGAGGTTGTTGAAGGCGCCACCTTGAGCAGTCGCGCCGGCGGGCTGCAGAACGTCCTGCCAGCGCTCGCCGTTCAGCCAGGTGGCCGGGTTCGGGATGTACTGCCCGCCATCCTTGGTCCAGTCACGGGATGCGCAGTGGTTGGCGAGAGCTGTGATCATGGCTGCCTGCAGGTCAGCGTCAGGGCTGAGCTTGACCCAGGCCTTCAGGGCATCCTTGCGGCTCTTCTTCTTGGGATACAGCTTCCAGAATTGCTCGAATCCAGCGGCCGCTTCTGCGCCCGATGCGGGTAGGTCTTTAACCCTCTTTGTATTACTCATAGGTGTATTACTCCCCTTCGCCTTTTCCGAAGGGGGTTCGCCGCCTTTTCCGAAGGGGTTCGCAGCGTTTTCCGAAGGGGTCTTCGGTTTATCGAAGGGGTTAGAAAGCCGAACCCGGCGCTCGACAACTCGCTTGCCTTCCCGGATCTGGTCGATCGTGATCAAGCCGCGCTCTGCCAGCCCGCTGATGATCTCGGATACCCGTGATACCGAAAGGCCGAAGAAATCAGCGAAGTGGGCGTTAGTGGCAAAACAGCCGCGCACGTCATCCTCGAGGCTGCTGATCTCCACTAGCATCACTTTCTCATTTGTAGTTAGAGAGTGATCCAGCCACAGAGAGGCTGGAATCCACACGCCCTGGAACTTTCTTTGTGTGCTCACAGCTCAAGCTCCTCTGTCACGCGGCGCACAAATGCGTCGTAGCTCTCGGCCATTTCAAAGCCGTTGCCTTCCAGGGCGCGTCGACCAGCCTTGGCGAGTTCGTAGATAGTCCAGCGCTCGCGCTCAGGCAGGCCCTTGAACTGGCTGTAGGTTGGCCAGGGTCCATTGATGATCGTTGCGCCTGCGCGCTGCGGTAGCGCCTGGGAGGGGTTCGTGGTCGTAGTCATTGGAGGGTCCCCGATGAGAGACCCGTGATTCCACCCACGATCTGCGCCATATCCGTCAGCGTGCCACCTGACAGCCGGCGCACCAGGATGCCAAGGGCGGTGGTTGCGTTAATTGCCTCGACGGCCACAGTCGCTTTTATTTGCGCGTTGTCAGCTGACAGAGTGGCGTTGGAGCCAAGCCTCACCTTGTCGCTAGCGTTGTACGCCGCGCAGGCCAGTTCCAGATTGCTCAGGTGGCGGTACTCTTCCGGAGGGGTTGGGCTGATGAATGCGCGCGCGATCGGGATGAGTTGGTCCGGGTAAGGCGCGCCCTCCAGCAAATGCCGACGCATGGCCTCCCAATGCTCTTGGGTCACGTCGACCGCGTCATGACCGGTCTTGCGCGCGAACAGCACCTTGATTGCGTAGAAGGCCTTGATGAGATCTATGTGGGTATCGTCTTCTTTCTCGATGGAGTACTCGGGCTCGTTGATCACATCGAGCGCGCCCTGCACTACCTCAAAGCACTTCAGCAGTAGCGCCGCGTCGGTGTACTTCCGAAAGACCTCTTCGCTGATCACTTCCACTTCGGCTGGCGCTGGGAAATTCAATACGTTGGTCATGCGGGTTCTCCCACGGCGCCGAACAGATCGGCCAGGTCAATTTGGTAAACGGCTGCCCAGGCGGCAGCCGGCCAGGAGCGAACCCAGCCGAATCGAGGGTCATGGACTTTTGGGGCGGCCACGCCGTGGCTGTCGCACCAGTTCTTGAGCGGGCGGAAACCCTGACTGCCGAAGCTCCGATGGGCGGCCTTTTCAACCGCCGTCACAGTGGCGTGCTGGCAACCACGACCCAGCTCGTTCTCCAGGTGCATGACCTTGCGGACCGCTGCGGAAGCGGTGGCCATCGCCGTGGCTTCGCGCCGGCTGCCGATCTCGGCCTTGGTGGCGATCGCCTGATCCCGCTGCTCGAGCGCCAACTGCTCGGAGCGCTTCGAGGCCAGCAGGTGTTCCAGAGCCGTGATGTAGTCGGTAGGCAGCGCGGGAGCCTGCTCAGGAGTAGGCCGGAAATAACGATCCACCAGCTGCTCCTGAACCTCCCATGCCAGGTCGTCGGTGAAGGCCTTCACCAGCATCAGGTAACCACGCTCAGTCATCAGGACGCCCTTCGGCGCGTATGGGCTGAAGGTTGCTTCAGGAAGGTCGGTACGAATTTCGTCCCGACCTACTTCGAAGCAATGGCGCCCATCAACAAACCGCCGGCGGTTCTCCGTGAAGTTGCGTTTGGCAGTACCTTCGGGACGGCCATGTACCTGATCGATCATCGCCAGAGTGACGACACGCTGACCGCGAAACTCGACGACGGGCAGCTGAGTGTTGTGGATGGTGACTAGGCTCATACCCCACCTCCCACATCCTTTGCTTCGTGGAAGGCAGCCGCGTCGCGGTGCGGGTAAAGGAAATTGCGCGTGTCGAAAACGACCCGCTCAAACAGGCGTTCAAGCTCCCCGGTTACAGGATTGCCGAATCCGCCGAGCGAAGGCACGACATGCGCCCAATACAAGGCTTTGATTGCTCGGAACGCCTCCCGGGCCTCGTTGAACTTGGCGATCTCTTCTGCGGAAAGGGTTACATCCTGGACGATCACCCCAGCAGCCAGCGCTGGCATCAGTTCAGTTCGTACGGTCAGCATGCTGCACCTCTCGCGCCACGAACTGGAGATTCTGCATTTTGTGGCGCGCCATCCTGCTGAGGATCGACTCCGGCGTGAGCTGCATACACAAGCGCCAGCGCTGATTCCGCTGCATAGAAGACGAGCGTGGCGTGTTGCGTGACGGCTGGCTCTTGCATCAGCTCCCGAAGGCCGGCCACGACTGCCTCAAGGCGATCAGTGGCAGCGTCGAGCGACTCGTAAATTGGGATGCCGCCAACGGCCTCGAATACTGAGTGCAAGCCCTGAGTGTTGAACTCATGGGCGCGCGTCATGGGTAAAGTGCTCATGGCTGCTCTCCCATTTTTTGCAGCGCGTACTGACTGGCACGGGTCAGCGTACTTGCGACCTCCCCAAGGAACGCCAGCGCGCGTACCTCACTGAGGTATGCCAGCTCACCATCGTTGATGGAGGCAGCCAGTCGATTAGCAAGTTGGTGAACCCCGTCACCGAGGTCCGCTGCGAAGCGCAAACCCTCGACTAGGTCGACGCCTTCCTGGATAACAAACAAGCGCCCCCCCTGGAGATCAGGGTCGCCGAACTCCATCTTCTTGAGGTTCGGCAGTTGCGCCGGTGATGGCGTGGTGGTATTTTTTGGGTGCACGATATCGTCCTCCACAGACGAAGATTCACAAAAGGCTCCCTGCAAGGAGCTGGTTAAGAAGCCCGGCCTGCGAAGCCGGGTTTTCTGCTTTCTGGGCTAAGCCAGATGCAGAAATTGGCGGGTCCGCTCCCGCTTAGGGCGGATTGGTAAATCCTTTAGGTGACGCAGCTGCTGGATGCATGTGTTGATTCCTAGTTGCTACCAGCGGCGAAAGAATACCTCTGGTTTCGCCGTAGATGATGAACGGGGTCATTGCAAAAAATGCGATAGTTCTAGGTGCCCCGGCCCGGAAAGCGGCTGATTTCAAATGCTTGAGCGGTACCGCCCTCCTGAACCACAACGTAGATTTCTCTTGATGCCCCAATCGCTTTTGAAATAGCAGGCGGCGTGCAACCTAGAGCTTTCGCCGCATTACTGCGCCCTTGGGCTCTGACGAAATCCGCCAAAGCGATATCCTTTCCGTCAAAAAAGGCCCTGAGTGGATCGGCGCGCTTCTTCACTACACACCTCCAGCACTGGATAGATTCACAGAGGGTTTGTACGGCTGACCACTTACCTCTCCTGCGGGTAAGCTTCCGTCCAAGGTGAGGGCAGCTTCCGGGTACAAATCAGGACGAATAAGACCGCGAGATACCCCCGATGCCGATTCAATACGCAAAACATGCTTTGGAGGCACGCGGCCGGTGGCGCACATGCGCTGAACGTTTTGCGGGGTGCACTTCAGAATCTTTGCGAGAGCAGTTTGACTGCCGACTGCTTTGATTACCGAAGCCATGACCTGAATGCTCATGGTGTCTCTCACGGACTTATGACGTTGCCCGAGAGACTACAGTCGTAATTTTAAAATTACAAACGATATTTGCAGTGAACCCCTACAACATAAGGTTGTATTCTTGCCCCATGAAAACAGTCGCTGAACTCATCTCGACGGGGAGAAAAGCTGCCGGCATCAACCAGTCTGAGCTGGCGCGCCGACTTGGCATCACCCCGCAATCCGTCCAGGCATGGGAGTCGGGCCGCTCGGTACCGAGAGCAAGCATGCTAGGGGATATCGCCCAGGCAATTGGCGTTGCACCTGAGCTCCTCATTGGGGCCACCCTTGAGGCTCGAGGCGGGCCAGGGAATGGCGGCAACACCCTTAACCTGATTCGGGAGATGCTTGAAAAGCCTCGCCCAAAGCATGAAGCGAGCATGGCTGAAAAACTGTCGCCTTGGAATGACGATACCCCTCTTGAGGATGATGAGGTGGAAGTACCATTTTTGCGTGAAGTGGAGCTTTCAGCTGGCTCCGGCAGAACTGTTGTAGAGCTGTCGTCTAGAAGGAAAATCCGGTTTGGCAAGCTAACCCTGCGCAATCAAGGGGTGCAATTTGATCAAGCTGTATGTGTAACGGTTCACGGTGACAGCATGGCACCAGCGCTTCCTGATGGGAGCACGGTAGGCGTCGACACCGGTTCCACTGTTGTGCGTGACGGCAAAATTTATGCCGTCAATCACAATGGACATCTTCGAATCAAGATGCTGCATCGCCTACCGGACGGGGGCATACGCTTGCGCAGCTTCAATCGAGAAGAGTACCCAGACGAGGAATACACCCTCGACGACATGGAAGAGAAAGAAATCACCATAATCGGAAGGGTCTTCTGGTCCTCTGTGCTGTGGTGAGAGAACCGACAAACCAGGCCACGCCTGGTTTTTTTTGCCCCGAACTACAATTATCATTTGCAAAGTACAAATTTGATTTGTAATCTCGCCTCCATCGCAACCGAGCATGGAGCTTCCAATGACAACCACCATCAACACCATCAACACCATCACCACCAGCGGCTGGACCGGACACCTCGGCATGGGCCTGGCTCCACGCGAATTGGAAGCCACGCTGCTTGCTGCTGCTGACCTGACTGTGAAGCAGGTCGCCCAAGTAATGGGGATTGCTCCGAAAACTGTCGAGAAACGCCTGGAGGCGGCTCGTCTAAAGCTCGGCGCCAAGACAATTCGCGGCCTGGTGCTCGAAGCGTTTAAGCGTCAGATCATCAGCCCTGCCGCTACCGCCATGGCGTTAATAATGGCTATCCACGGAATGATCGGCGACGACCAGGCAATGCGAATCCGCCGTGGCGGTAGTGGCGGAGAGCGACAGATCGAAACCCGTGTAGCAACCCGGCGCGCCGAGTGCGCCTTGGCGGTGGCGTGACGCTGCGCGCCTGACCTGACCCAACCCTGATTTTTGCGAAAGCCAACAACTGCGGCAGGCCATCGGCTTGCTTCAAAAAGGACATTGACCATGTTGATCCTCACTCGCCGGGTAGGCGAAACCATCCGCATCAACGATGACATCAGCGTGACGGTGCTGGATGTAAACGGAATGCAGGTTCGCCTGGGTATCGAAGCGCCTGAAGGTGTGGCCGTGCACCGCCAAGAAATCTACGAGCGCATCCAAGCGCAAAAGGCACAGGAGGTCAGCCATGGCCTTTGAATACGGCTCCCGCTCCGCTGACAAATTCGTTGTTCGCCTGCCTGACGGCATGCGTGACCAAGTAGCCAGCGCTGCGGACGCAGATGACCGCTCAATGAACTCGCTGATCGTGAAAGCGATCCGGGAATACCTGAACATGCAGCAGCGCCAGCAGGTGCTGCTCAGTGCGTTGGTCATGGCCAATAAAGCAAAGGAGCAGCAGCCATGAGTCAGACCGCCCTACTCCTATTGCGGGATGCCCTTCAGAACCAAGGAGAAACCTTTGGGCAGATCAACTCGACAACCTAAACCTGGCGCGTCAGGAGGAAAGGCAATGGCGGCAGCAGAGAATTTGGCTGAAGACCTAGTGCATGACAAGGTTACCGAAAAACGAATGGGCGAGCTGGTGGGATGTACAGCGAAGGCGCTTCAGCGCAAGCGTGAGAAAGGAATCATCCCCAGCTGGGTGTGGATGAAGATCAACGGCAGAATCATATACAGCAAAAGGAGATATGACGAATGGATCGAAAGCCTGTGGACCTGCCGGCCGGAGTCGAGCTTGTTGGGCGCTCAATCCGAATTCGCTTCACCTGGAACAAGAAGCGGTGCTGCGAGACGCTCCCCTTCCCTCAGACCGCGAAAGGAATCGCAGCAGCAGCGAGTTTACGTGCTCAAGTAAAGGGCCTGGACAAGCTCGGCGCTCTGACAGCAGAGAAATACGCCGAGCTGTTCCCGAATACCCGCAGCGTGGTGATTCAGGAACAAACCATGCCGGTCTTCTTCGATTATGCTCAGGACTGGCTCAACAGCCTGCAGATCGTTGAGGGTACCCGCAAAAACTACAGATCCGCGTTACAGGTGTATTGGATACCGTACCTGGCCGAGCTACCTATCGATACCATCACGTCGGTGCGGCTGCGCAAGATCATGAACGACATCAAATGGACTTCCCCGATCCGTCGAAAAGGAGTGGTCGGGCTGTTGGTATCAATCTTCCAGCAGGCGGTCATTGATGAGCTAATCGTCCGAAACCCCGCCCTGTCTATCCCTGGCGCGAAGGTTCCGAAGCGCGAGGTCGACCCCTTCACCAAGGATGAAGCGGATTCGATCATTGCTCATCTGTACGAGACGACGAGCGGCATGACGGCAATTTACGCGGCCTATTTCGAGTTCTGTTTCTACACCGGTATGCGGCCTGGAGAGGTGATGGCTCTGCGCTGGAGCGAGATCGACAGCCGCGGAAAGACTGCTAACGTGCGCCGCATTCAGATCCGTGGAGTAATCCAGGATCGCACCAAAACGAAGCGCACCCGGAAAGTTTTATTGAACGATCGCGCCCTGCATGCGCTCGAAAAAGCCAGACCGCTCACCGAGGCTCGTTCAGATTACTTGTTCGCGCCCAGTGGGTTGGGTGACCGCTCGGAGATGTTCATTCGCTCCGAGACGAGTCAAAAACGCTACTGGCTGGCAGCGCTGCGGAAGCTTGGAATCAGGCGCCGCAGGATGTACGACACGCGCCACACTTATGCGACTATGTGCCTGATGGCCGGCATGAACCCGGCATTTATTGCCGCGCAACTAGGGCACAGTGTGCAGGTTTTGCTTTCCACGTATGCCAAGTGGATCAACTCGCCTAACGACTGGGCCGAGCTTGATAAGCTGAAAGCGCTGGAAAGTGGTACAAAAGTGGTACGAGCTAAGAGCCAGTAACGCCAAGAGTGCCGAAACTCAAAGGGTTTACGTTACATGTGCGGATTAGCAGGAGAGTTGCGTTTCACCCCGATCGACCAAGCCCCTCGCCCAGCCGACCTGGCTGCGGTAGAGCGCATCACCCATCACCTGGCGCCGCGCGGCCCGGATGCCTGGGGCTTCCATAGCCAGGGCCCGATCGCCCTGGGCCACCGGCGCCTGAAAATCATGGACTTGTCCGACGGCTCGGCGCAGCCGATGGTCGACAACACCCTGGGCCTGTCACTGGCGTTCAACGGCGCCATCTACAACTTCCCCGAACTGCGCCAGGAGCTGCAGGCGCTGGGCTACACCTTCTGGTCCGACGGCGACACCGAGGTGCTGCTCAAGGGCTACCACGCCTGGGGCGCCGCCTTGCTGCCCAAGCTCAACGGCATGTTCGCCCTGGCCATCTGGGAGCGTGACAACCAGCGCTTGTTCCTCGCCCGCGACCGCCTGGGCGTCAAGCCCTTGTACCTGTCGCGCAACGGCGAGCGCCTGCGGTTCGCCTCGACCCTGCCGGCGCTGCTCAAGGGCGGTGACATCGACCCGATGCTCGACCCGGTAGCGCTCAACCACTACCTGAACTTCCACGCGGTGGTACCAGCGCCACGCACCCTGCTGGCCAATGTGCAGAAGCTCGAACCCGGCACCTGGATGCGCATCGACCGCCATGGCGAAGTGGAACGCCAGACCTGGTGGCAGCTGCATTACGGCGCCACGCCCGACGAGCGCGAGCTGGACCTCGAAGGCTGGACCACCCGGGTGCTCGACGCCACCCGCGAGGCCGTGGCCATCCGCCAACGTGCCGCGGTGGACGTGGGCGTGCTGCTGTCCGGCGGGGTCGACTCCAGCCTGCTGGTCGGCCTGCTGCGCGAAGCGGGCGTGGACGACCTGTCGACCTTCTCCATCGGTTTCGAGGATGCCGGCGGCGAACGCGGCGACGAGTTCCAGTACTCCGACCTGATCGCCCGGCATTACGGCACCCGTCACCACCAGTTGCGTATTGCCGAGCATGAGGTCATCGAGCAACTGCCGGCGGCGTTCCGCGCCATGAGCGAACCGATGGTCAGCCACGACTGCATCGCCTTCTACCTGCTGTCGCGGGAAGTGGCGAAGCACTGCAAGGGCGTGCAAAGCGGCCAGGGCGCCGATGAACTGTTCGCCGGCTACCACTGGTACCCGCAGGTGGACGGCGCCGAGGACCCCTTCAGCGCCTACCGCGAAGCCTTTTTCGACCGTAGCCACGCCGAATACCGCGACACCGTGCAAACGCCCTGGCTGCTGGAAACCGATGCCGCGGGCGAGTTCGTGCGCGAACATTTCGCCCGCCCCGGTGCCCCCGATGCGGTCGACAAGGCGCTGCGCCTGGACAGCACGGTGATGCTGGTCGACGACCCGGTCAAACGGGTGGACAACATGACCATGGCCTGGGGCCTGGAGGCACGCACACCGTTCCTCGATTACCGCCTGGTGGAACTGTCGGCGCGCATTCCCGCACGCTTCAAGCTGCCCGACGGCGGCAAGCAGGTACTCAAGCAAGCTGCACGACGGGTGATCCCGCACGAGGTGATCGACCGCAAGAAGGGCTACTTCCCGGTACCGGGCCTGAAGCACCTGGATGGCGCCACCCTTGGCTGGGTGCGGGAACTGCTGACCGACCCCAGCCAGGACCGCGGGTTGTTCAACCCGGCCATGCTCGACCGCCTGCTGAACAACCCGCACGGCCAGTTGACCCCGCTGCGCGGCTCCAAGCTGTGGCAGCTGGCGGCACTGAACCTGTGGCTGACCGAACAAGGACTCTGAGCGATGAAAGCCCACGAAACTGCCTACGGCCAGCGCCTGCTGCGCGGCCAGGCGCCCTCCTACGAACGCCTGCAGGCGCGCCTGGCCGGTGATGGCAGCCAGCCCCACGACCAGCCACGCGCCGTGCATTGCGGCTGGGGCCGGCTGCTGATCGGCCATACCTACGCCGACCCGGCCAGGCTGGCCGAGGACCTGCTGGGCGAGTGCCCGGGCGAACGTGACATCGCGTTGTACGTGGCCGCGCCCCAACAGGTGCTGGCCCATGCACCACAACAACTGTTCCTCGACCCGTCCGACACCCTGCGCCTGTGGTTCCCCGACTATCGCCCGGCACAGCGGGTGTTCCGTGGTTTCCGCGTGCGCCGGGCACAGAACCCCGGTGACTGGCAGGCGATCAACACCCTGTACCAGGCGCGCGGCATGTTGCCGGTCGTCCCCGAGCTGCTCACCCCGCTTGACCAGGGCGGCCCCGTCTACTGGCTGGCCGAAGACGAAGACAGCGGTGCGGTCATCGGCAGCGTCATGGGCCTGAACCATGCCAAGGCGTTCGACGACCCCGAGCACGGCAGCAGCCTCTGGTGCCTGGCGGTGGACCCGCAATGTACCCGCCCCGGCGTCGGCGAAGTGCTGGTGCGCCACCTGATCGAGCACTTCATGAGCCGCGGCCTGGCCTACCTGGACCTGTCGGTGCTGCACGACAACCGCCAGGCCAAGCGCCTGTACCAGAAGCTGGGGTTTCGCAACCTGCCGACCTTCGCGGTCAAGCGCAAGAACGGCATCAACGAGCAGCTGTTCCTCGGCCCCGGGCCGCAGGCCGACCTCAACCCGTATGCGCGCATCATCGTCGACGAGGCCCTGCGCCGGGGTATCGAGGTGCAGGTCGATGATGCCGCTGCCGGGCTGTTCACCCTCAGCCTGGGCGGGCGCCGCATCCGCTGCCGGGAATCGCTCAGCGACCTGACCAGCGCCGTGACCATGACCCTGTGCCAGGACAAGCGCCTGACCCGGCAAGCCCTGCACAACGCCGGGCTCAAGGTGCCGGCACAGCAGCTGGCCGGCAATGCCGACGACAACCTGGCGTTTCTCGAAGAGCACGCGGCGGTGGTGGTCAAACCGGTCGATGGCGAGCAGGGCCAAGGGGTTGCCGTCAACCTCACCAGCATCGAGGACATCACCCGCGCCGTCGAACAGGCACGCCAGTTCGACAGCCGCGTGTTGCTGGAAAGCTTCCATGCCGGGCATGACCTGCGCATCGTGGTCATCGGTTATGAAGTAGTGGCGGCCGCCATTCGCCACCCGGCGCAGGTGGTGGGCGATGGCAAGCACAGCATTCGCCAGCTGATCGACGCCCAGAGCCGACGGCGCCAGGCGGCCACCGGGGGCGAGAGCAGGATCCCCGTGGACGAAGAGACCGAACGCACCCTGGGCACCGCGGGCCATGGCTACGACGATGTCCTGCCTGCGGGCCAGCGCCTGGCCGTGCGGCGCACCGCCAACCTGCACACCGGCGGCACCCTCGAAGACGTGACCGAACGCTTGCACCCGGCACTGGCCGAGGCCGCCGTGCGGGCAGCGCGGGCACTGGAGATCCCGGTGGTGGGGTTGGACTTCATGGTGCGCGATGCCGAGCAGCCGGAGTACGTGATCATCGAGGCCAACGAGCGGGCCGGGTTGGCCAACCACGAACCGCAACCGACCGCCGAGCGTTTCATCGACCTGCTGTTCCCGCATAGCCGGCCTTTGGCGTAACGACTGATGGCCTCTTCGCGGGCACGCCCGCTCCCACAGGGGCAGCGCAATTGTTGAGACTTGTGGGGGCTCTGTGGGAGCGGGCGTGCCCGCGAAGAATCAATGCAACTTCCAAGGAGTACTCATGTCCGAACGACTCCCCGAACCCGATCTCGACTACCTCAAACGCGTGCTGCTGGAGATGCTCGCCATCCCCAGCCCCACCGGTTTCACCGACACCATCGTGCGCTACGTGGCCGAACGCCTGGAGGAGCTGGGCATTCCCTTCGAGCTGACCCGCCGCGGCACCATCCGCGCTACGCTCAAGGGCCGGCAAAACTCGCCGGACCGCGCCGTGTCCGCCCACCTCGACACCATTGGCGCCAGCGTCCGCCAGTTGCTCGACAACGGTCGCCTGGCCCTGGCGCCGGTCGGCTGCTGGTCGAGCCGCTTCGCCGAGGGCAGCCGGGTCAGCGTGTTCACCGACACCGGCGTGTTCCGTGGCAGCGTGCTGCCACTGATGGCCAGCGGGCACGCCTTCAACACCGCCATCGACCAGATGCCGATCAGCTGGGAGCATGTGGAAGTGCGCCTGGACGCCTACTGCGCCACGCGCGCCGATTGCGAGGCGCTGGGCCTGAGCATCGGTGACTTCGTCGCCTTCGACCCGCTGCCCGAATTCACCGAAAGCGGCCACATCAGCGCCCGCCACCTGGACGACAAGGCCGGTGTCGCCGCGCTGCTGGCAGCGCTGAAAGCGGTGGTGGAAAGCGGCCGCCAGCCGCTGATCGACTGCCACCCGCTGTTCACCATTACCGAAGAGACCGGCTCGGGTGCGGCCGGGGCGCTGCCCTGGGACGTCAGCGAGTTCGTCGGTATCGACATCGCCCCGGTAGCGCCCGGCCAGGCTTCCAGCGAACATGCCGTGAGCGTGGCCATGCAGGACTCGTCGGGGCCTTACGACTACCATCTGTCGCGGCACTTGCTGAAACTGGCCGGCGACCACGACCTGCCGGTGCGCCGCGACCTGTTCCGCTATTACTTCAGCGATGCCCATTCGGCGGTGACCGCCGGGCACGATATTCGTACCGCGCTGGTGGCGTTTGGCTGCGATGCCACCCATGGCTACGAACGTACGCACATCGACAGCCTGGCGGCGCTGAGCCGGTTGCTGTCGGCGTACCTGCTCAGCCCGCCAGTGTTTGCCAGCGACTCGCAACCGGCCAATACCTCGTTGGAGCGCTTCAGCCACCAGTTGGAGCATGATGCGCAGATGGAAAGTGATACCCGGGTGCCGGCGGTGGATAGCCTGGTCGGTCACAAGGCTTGAGGCCAAGGGCTGCGTTGCAGCCCGATCGCCGGCAAGCCAGCGCCCACGGAACAGCGGGATGCCCGAGGCCTGTGGGCTCCGCCCAGCCGGCGATCGGGCCGCAACGCGGCCCCAAAAGGCCAGGTGTTTCGCGTAGCATGCGCCCATCAATTCCCTAGGCTCCGCCCACCATGCTGATCCCTTACGACCAACTGCAAGCCGAAACCCTGACCCGCCTGATCGAAGACTTCGTCACCCGCGACGGCACCGACAACGGCGACGATACCCCGCTGGAAACCCGTGTGCTGCGGGTGCGCCAGGCCTTGGCCAAGGGCCAGGCGTTCATCCTGTTCGACCCGGAAAGCCAGCAGTGCCAGCTGCTGGCCAGGCATGATGTGCCGCGCGAGTTGCTCGACTAGCAGGCCTGGGCCGGCGCCATCAGGCTTTGCCTGGCTTGGCCTCCTTGATGCGCCTGTACACTTCGGCCCGATGCACCGCCACTTCGCGCGGTGCATCCACGCCAAAGCGGACCATTCCGTCCCGCGTTTCCACCACCATGAGCCGAATGTCATCGCCGATCACGATGACCTGCCCCACTTCGCGTCCAATTACCAACATGCTCCAGTCCTCCAGCGAAAGGGAAAACCGGAGCCTGCCTTGCTGGCATTTGGCTACTCAATAGTTCCGCTGATAATCAGAAGCGCCCTACATTTCTAGGTAATTTTCCTTACAGATCAATCAGCGGGAATGGGCTTTGGCGCGCATTTTCACCGCCATGTCGGCCATCTCGTCATACAGCCGCTCGGGCGCCTGGCGCTTCAGTTGCCAAGCCTGGCGCCCGGCCTCGTGGGGCAGGATGAGGAACTCGCCGGCGCTGACCTGCTGATGGATGTAGTCGGCAATGTCCGCCGCATTGATCGGCGAGCCTTCCAGCAGTTTGCCCACCTGCGCCTTCATCGCCGGGTTCGGCCCGCGGAACGAATCCAGCAGGTTGGTCTGGAAGAACGACGGGCACACCACATGCACCGCAACCTCGAGCTGGCGCAATTCCACCAGCAGGCTCTCCGACAAGGCCAGCACGCCGGCCTTGGCCACGTTGTAGTTGCTCATGCCCGGCCCCTGCATCAGCGCGGCCATCGAGGCGATGTTGATGATGCGCCCCTTGCTGCGCTCCAGCAGCGGCAGGAAAGCCTTGCAGCCCTTGACCACGCCCATCAGGTTGACCGCGATCTGCCAGTCCCAGTCTTCCAGCGACAGTTCGGCGAAGAACCCGCCCGAAGCGACACCGGCATTGTTGACGATCACATCGATGCCGCCGAACTGCTCGCTGCAGGCTTGGGCCAGGGCGGTGAGCTGGCTGTAGTCACGCACGTCGCAGCGCTGGACGAAGCCGTCGCCGCCGGCCTTGCGCACGCCTTCCAGGGTATCGCGCAGGCCGCCTTCGTTGACGTCGGCCAACGCCAGGCGCCAGCCCTCGCGCGCCCAGCGCAGGGCGATCTCGCGACCGAGGCCGGACCCGGCGCCGGTGATCATGATGCGGTTTTGCATGGTGGCTGGCCTTGTTTGCATGAAGAGTGACCTGGAGTCTAAACAAGGGCCTGGGTAACGGCAGGGTTCATCAGGGTAGTGAATGGGGCAGCATGCGTCCGTGGCCAGCACTGTCCGTACACCAATGGAATCTTTCCCAAGCGGCGTCGGTCCCAATTTACAAGAGGCCAGCAGTCCGAGGCCCTTGACCCCCAACCACGCAAGGACTCCGTCATGACCACGATTCTGATCATCATCCTGATTCTGCTGTTGATTGGTGGCTTACCGGTCTTCCCACATTCACGCAGCTGGGGCTACGGCCCGTCCGGCATCATCGGCGTGGTGCTGGTGATCCTGCTGGTGTTGTTGCTGCTAGGCATGATCTAGCGCCGCAGACATGAAAAAACCGCGCCGAAGCGCGGTTTTTTCATTGCCGTGAGGATCAGTGCGAAACAGCGCCCGATGCCCCCAGGCCAGTCTGCGAACGCACGAACTGCGGGAAGAACAGCGCACGTTCGTCTTCGGCAGCCTTGGACTTGTCGGTGATCGAGAAGAACCAGATACCGATGAAGGCGATCAGCATCGAGAACAGTGCCGGATACTCGTACGGGTAGATCGGCTTTTCGTGGCCGAGGATCTGTACCCAGATGGTCGGGCCGAGGACCATCAGCGTCACTGCACTCACCAGGCCCAGCCAGCCGCCGATCATGGCACCGCGGGTGGTCAGTTTCTTCCAGTACATCGAGAGCAGCAGTACCGGGAAGTTGCAGCTGGCGGCGATGGAGAACGCCAGCCCGACCATGAAGGCGATATTCTGCTTCTCGAACAGGATGCCCAGGCCGATCGCCAGTACGCCCAGGGCGACGGTGGTGATCTTCGACACACGGATCTCGTCCTTGTCGTTGGCCTTGCCCTTGCGCCATACGCTGGCGTACAGGTCGTGGGACACCGCCGAGGCACCGGCCAGGGTCAGGCCAGCGACCACCGCCAGGATGGTGGCGAAGGCCACCGCCGAGATGAAGCCGAGGAACACGCTGCCGCCTACGGCATTGGCCAGGTGCACCGCGGCCATGTTGTTGCCACCGAGCAGGGCGCCGGCGGCGTCCTTGAAGGCCGGGTTGGTGCTGACCAGCAGGATGGCGCCAAAGCCGATGATGAAGGTCAGGATGTAGAAGTAGCCGATGAAACCGGTGGCATACAGCACGCTCTTGCGCGCTTCCTTGGCGTCACTGACGGTGAAGAAGCGCATCAGGATATGCGGCAGGCCGGCGGTACCGAACATCAGCGCCAGGCCCAGCGAGAAGGCCGAGATCGGGTCCTTGACCAGGCCGCCCGGGCTCATGATCGCTTCGCCCTTGGCATGCACCTTGATCGCTTCGGAGAACAGCGTGTTGAAGTCGAAGCCCACGTGCTTCATCACCATCAGCGCCATGAAGCTGGCCCCGGACAGCAGCAGCACCGCCTTGATGATCTGTACCCAGGTGGTGGCCAGCATGCCGCCGAACAGCACGTACAGGCACATCAGGATACCCACCAGGATCACCGCCACGTGGTAGTCCAGGCCGAACAGCAGCTCGATCAGCTTGCCGGCACCGACCATCTGCGCAATCAGGTAGAACGCTACCACCACCAGCGAACCGGACGCCGACAGGGTGCGGATTTCCTTCTGCCCGAGGCGGTACGAGGCCACGTCGGCAAAGGTGTACTTGCCCAGGTTGCGCAGGCGTTCGGCGATCAGGAAGAGGATGATCGGCCAGCCGACCAGGAAGCCGATCGAGTAGATCAGGCCATCGTAGCCCGAGGTGAACACCAGCGCGGAAATACCCAGGAACGAGGCCGCCGACATGTAGTCACCGGCAATCGCCAGGCCGTTCTGGAAGCCCGTGATCTTGCCACCGGCGGCGTAGTAGTCAGAGGCCGACTTGTTGCGCTTGGAGGCCCAGTAGGTAATGCCCAGGGTGAAGGCGACGAAGGCCACGAACATGGCGATGGCGGAAACGTTCAGCGGTTGTTTCTGCACCTCGCCGGTCAGGGCATCGGCAGCCCACACGGCGGGTGCGAAGACGCCGCAGGCCAGTACGGCCAGGGTTTTGGCATGACGAATCATTGTTGCGCCTCCTTCAGGATGGCCTTGTTCAGCTCATCGAACTCGCCATTGGCGCGGCGCACGTAGATGGCGGTCAGCACGAATGCCGAGACGATCAGGCCGACGCCCAGGGGAATGCCCCAGGTAATCGAGGAGTCCGGGCTGAGCTTGGTGCCGAGGATCTGCGGACCGTAGGCAATCAGGAGGATGAAGGCGCAATACAGGCCGAGCATGATCGCCGAGAGAATCCAGGCGAACCGTTCGCGCTTGGTGACCAGCTCCTTGAAACGGGGGCTGTTTTGTATCGAGAGGTAAATGCTGTCGTTCATTGTTTTTGTCCTAGCAGCACAGATAGGGGTGGTACCCACGACCCCTACTTTATGCGGCTGTCGGACGCCAACCAGACGACCTTAGTCTTAGATGCAACGGTGTTTTACCAGTTGCGTAACAAAGTGAAGGGCCATTCGCGGGCACGCCCGCTCCCACAGGATTTTCGCTGCCCTTGAAGTCGGTGCAGTTCCTGTGGGAGCGGGCGTGCCCGCGAAGCAGCAAAACTGGCCCTGACGGGTTGTTACTTGCCGGTCCACTCCTTCACCCGATCAGGGTGCTTGGCCACCCAGTCCTTGGCCGCCGCTTCAGGCTTGGCCCCTTCCTGGATCGCCAGCATTACCTCGCCAATCTCGTCCTTCGACTGCCAGCTGAACTTCTTCAGGAACTCCGCCACTTCCGGCGCCTTGCTCGCCAGTTCCTTGCTGCCGATGCTGTTCACGGTTTCCGCAGCGCCGTACACGCCTTTCGGGTCTTCGAGGAACTTCAGCTTCCACTTGGCGAACATCCAGTGCGGTACCCAGCCGGTCACCGCGATCGACTGCTGCTTGTTGTAGGCACGGCCCAGTTCTGCCGTCATCGCCGCGCCGGAGCTGGCCTGCAGCTTGTAGCCGGTCAGGTCGTAATCCTTGATGGCCTGCTCGGTCTTGAGCATGACGCCAGAGCCGGCGTCGATGCCGACGATCTTCTGCTTGAAGCTGTCGTCGGTCTTGAGGTCGGCGATGCTCACCGCCTTGACGTACTCGGGGACGATCAGGCCGATCTTGGCGTCCTTGAAGTTCGGGCCGTAGTCGACCACGTTGTCCTTGTTCTTGGCCCAGTATTCGCCATGGGTCACCGGCAACCAAGCCGACAACATGGCATCGAGCTTGCCGGTGGCCACGCCCTGCCACATGATCCCGGTGGCCACAGCCTGCAGCTTGACGTCGTAGCCGAGCTTCTGCTTGATCACTTCGGCGGCCACGTTGGTGGTTGCCACGCTGTCGGCCCAACCATCCACGTAACCAATGCTTACTTCTTTAGCCATTGCCTGTGCAGCGCCCATGGCCATTACCAGGGCGGTGCCCACACCCAGGAAACGTCGCATTTTTCTCAAAGCAGCCATCAAAGCATCCCCTCGTCAGGTCTAGGAGATTGCATCATCTTCCTGCCACACCGGGCGACCTGCTCCACGTGCGACCTGTACCCGCCCATATGCGACAGCACTATGCCATTAGCGCCATCCGCCAGTGCCGACCTGCGCGATCCTTGCATGCCAAAGGTTTGGCGTCAGGCTACTATCTAGCCTTTTGCACCTGACGATGGACCGCCCGATGCCCCGCTCTGCCCGCCTGCTGTTGCCGTTGTACCTGTTTGCCTGCGTGCTTGCCCTGCTGGGCCTGGGAGGGCTCTGGTACGGGCTCGGCAAGCCGGTGCAGCTGCCCGATGCCGCCAGCCCGACGCACAAGCTGCAATGCGCCTCGTACACACCGTTCGACAAGGACCAGTCGCCCTACGACCGGCCGTTCCGCCTGCGCCCGGCACGCATGGACGCCGACCTGGCATTGCTCGCCGAGCGTTTTCAGTGCATCCGCACCTATTCGATGAGCGGCCTTGAGGCAATTCCGGCGCTGGCCCGCAAACATGGGCTGAAGGTGATGCTCGGCGCCTGGGTCAACGCCCACGCGGCCGACACCGAGAAGGAAATCGAGCTGCTGATCGCCGCCGCCAACGCCAACCCCGACGTGGTCAGCGCGGTGATCGTCGGCAACGAGACGCTGCTGCGCAAGGAAGTCACCGGTACACAACTGGCCACGCTGATCGCCCGGGTGAAAAGCCAGGTAAAGGTGCCGGTGACCTAC
The DNA here is from genome assembly GCF_014269225.2 of Pseudomonas anuradhapurensis. Taxonomy (NCBI): domain Bacteria; kingdom Pseudomonadati; phylum Pseudomonadota; class Gammaproteobacteria; order Pseudomonadales; family Pseudomonadaceae; genus Pseudomonas; species Pseudomonas anuradhapurensis. The sequence goes on along the minus strand of NZ_CP077097.1, from coordinate 1,449,178 downwards.
GCCGATGTGTGGGAGTTCTGGCTGCAGCACCCGCAAGTGGCGCCGGCAGTGGACTTCCTCACCATCCACCTGCTGCCGTACTGGGAGGATGACCCGCGTGGCATCGATCAAGCCTTGGCCCACGTCGCCGATGTGCGCCGGGTATTCGGCACGCGCTTCGCGCCCAAGGACATATTGATCGGCGAAACCGGCTGGCCCAGCGAAGGCCGCCAGCGCGACACCGCGGTACCGAGCCGGGTCAACGAGGCGCGCTTCATCCGCGGCTTCGTCGCCATGGCGGAAAGCAACGGCTGGCACTACAACCTGATCGAGGCGTTCGACCAGCCATGGAAGCGCGCCAACGAAGGGGCGGTCGGCGGTTACTGGGGGCTTTACGATGCCGACCGGCAGGACAAGGGCGTACTCGAAGGGCCAGTGAGCAACTTGCCGCACTGGCCGCAGTGGTTGCTGGCCAGTGCGCTGCTGGCGGCGGCCATGCTGGTGTTTGCCGGGCGCCCTGCTACACCGGCAACCGCCCTGCTGCTACCGCTGCTGGCGGCGTTTGGCGCAGGTTGCCTGGGGCTGTGGGGCGAGTTGATGCGCACCCATGCGCGGTTTGCCGGGGAATGGCTGTGGGCGCTGTTGCTGGCGGGGCTGAACCTGCTGGTGCTGGCCCATGCCGTGCTGGCCCTGGCACGGCGCGCCGGCTGGCGCGAGCGGCTGTTCGCCTGGCTGCAGGCACGCGCGGGCTGGCTGCTGCTGGCGGCGGGCTTTGCCGCGGCGGTGAGCATGCTGGCAATGGTATTCGACCCACGCTATCGCAGCTTCCCCAGCGCAGCGCTGGCCTTGCCGGCGCTGGTGTTTGCGCTGTGGCCGGTAGCGGCGCGGCGGGCGGAAGTGGCGTTGCTGGCGTTCATCGTGGGTGCCGGGGTGGCGCCGCAGTTGTTCGTGGAAGGGCTGGAGAACCAGCAGGCCTGGCTGTGGGCGCTGGTCAGTGTGCTGATGACGGCGGCGTTGTGGCGCAGCTTGCGGATTACGCGCAAGGCCTGAAAACAACTATCGCCGTAGGAGCGGCCTTGTGTCGCGATGGGCCGCAAAGCGGCCCCCGGGATCTCGACTACGACTCAAGATTGCCGGGGCTGCTGCGCAGCCCATCGCGACACAAGGCCGCTCCTACAGGGACGGCGTGGCCCCAGCGTCTCGCACCAAGCGCAGCCCCGCCAGCACCAGCGCGAACACGGCAATGCTGGCGGTATACAGCACCAGTGCCGGCACTGCGAACACCAGCGCCACCAGCGCCAGCCACCAGCCGCCGCGGCCGCCAACTACCTGCGCCAGCAGCGCCAGCCCGAGCCCGCCCCAGGCCAGCACCTGATGATGGATGCCCAACCCCAGCAACGACCGCACCTCACATTGCCAGTAAGCCGCCGGCGCCGTGCACAACCCCACCCACTGGCCATCCTCCATCAGCCCATAGCGCACGCCATAACTGGCAGCAAGCCAAAGCCCCAGAAACAGCACAAGCAGCGCAAGCGGCAGCGACCGAGACATCCAGTTCTCCAATAGCGGTAATCGAAAGCATCCATGATCGCTTATGGCTTGTTGTAAGGCAAAATCACAACCCTGCAGCTATGTTGCAGATAACAAGCACACAAAAGGCCACCACGCCTGGCAACTTTGCCCGGCCCGCTGTGGTCCTAGCCTGCACACTGCTCGACCTTGCGTTCTTTTGGGGGATTACATGCTTCGATCTTTGCGCCTCGCTGCCTTGCTTGGCGGCCTGCTCCTGGCTGTGGCCGCTTCGGCGCGGGATATCGACGCCGCGAGCTATGGCTACCCCTTGACCAACCCGTTCGAGGCGACCATCGCCACCACGCCGCCGGACCAGCGCCCCAGCCTGCCTGGCGACGACGAAATCAGCCAGTCCGACTACAGCCTCAACCTGCGCCCGGACCGCGAGTTCAGCCTGCCCGACAACTTCTGGGCGGTGAAGAAGCTCAAGTACCGCCTGGCCCGCCAGGACCGTGAAGCACCGCTGATCTTCATCATTGCCGGCACTGGCGCGCCCTACACCAGCAGCATCAACGAATACCTGAAGAAGCTGTTCTACCAGGCCGGCTTCCACGTGGTGCAACTGTCCTCACCCACCAGTTACGACTTCATGAGCGCCGCTTCACGCTTCGCCACCCCTGGCGTCAGCCAGGAAGACGCCGAAGACATGTACCGGGTGATGCAGGCCGTGCGTGCCCAGCACCCGCGCCTGCCGGTCAGCGAGTTCTATCTCACCGGCTACAGCCTGGGGGCACTGGATGCCGCCTTTGTCAGCCACCTGGATGAAACCCGCCGCAGCTTCAATTTCAAGCGCGTGCTGCTGCTGAACCCACCGGTCAACCTGTACACCTCGATCAACAACCTCGACAAACTGGTGCAAACCCAGGTCAAGGGCATCGACCGCAGCACCACCTTCTACGAGTTGATGCTGGCCAAGCTGACCCGCTACTTCCAGGAAAAAGGCTACATCGACCTCAATGAAGCCCTGCTGTACGACTTCCAGCAGTCGCGCCAGCACCTGTCCAACGAACAGATGGCCATGCTGATCGGCACGTCGTTCCGCTTCTCCGCAGCCGACATCGCCTTCACCTCCGACCTGATCAACCGCCGCGGCCTGATCATTCCGCCGAAGTTCCCGATTACCGAGGGCAGCAGCCTCACGCCGTTCTTCAAGCGCGCGTTGCAGTGCGACTTCGACTGCTACATGACCGAGCAGGTGATCCCCATGTGGCGCGCCCGCACCGACGGCAACAGCATCCTGCAGCTGGTCAACCAGGTCAGCCTGTATGCCCTGGAAGACTACCTGCGCAGCAGCGACAAGATCGCCGTGATGCACAACGCCGACGATGTCATCCTCGGCCCGGGCGACATCGGTTTCCTGCGCAAGGTGTTCGGCGACCGCCTGACCCTTTACCCGCACGGCGGCCATTGCGGCAACCTCAATTACCGCGTCAACAGTGACGCCATGCTGGAGTTCTTCCGTGGTTAACAAACTCCTCCTCGCCACTGCCCTGTTAGCCGCCGGCCATGCCCTGGCTGCCGAGACCGCCCCGCGGGCCAGCGTGATCGAGGCCGACCCGCAGGTGACCGCCGCGCCGCTGGCGCCGGAAGCCGATGGTTTTACCGACCCGCTGCGCGAACTGAAATTCAACCCGGGGCTGGACCAGCGAGAATTCGAGCGCTCCACCCTGGAAGCGCTGAACGTGTACGACCCGCTGGAGTCGATCAACCGGCGCATCTATCACTTCAACTACCGCCTCGACCAATGGGTCCTGCTGCCACTGGTCAGCGGTTACCAATACGTCACGCCGCGCTTCGTGCGGACCGGCGTGAGCAACTTCTTCAATAACCTGGGCGATGTGCCGAACCTGTTCAACAGCGTGTTGCAGCTCAAGGCCAAGCGTTCGGCGGAGATCACTGCACGGCTGATGTTCAACACCATCATCGGCGTCGGTGGGCTGTGGGACCCGGCGACCAAGATGGGCCTGCCGCGCCAGAGCGAGGACTTTGGCCAGACCCTGGGCTTCTACGGCGTGCCGGACGGCCCGTACCTGATGCTGCCGGTGTTGGGGCCGTCGAACCTGCGCGACACCACCGGGCTGGTGGTGGACTATGCCGGCGAGCAGGCGATCAACTACCTGAACGTGGCCGAAGCCAGCAGTGACCACCCGGAAATCTTTGCCCTGCGCGTGGTGGACAAGCGCTATACCACCAACTTCCGCTACGGCCAGCTCAACTCGCCGTTCGAGTATGAAAAGGTGCGCTATGTGTATACCCAGGCGCGCAAGCTGCAGATAGCCGAATAACAGCGCTCTCGCCCCTGTCGCCAGCTTGCCGGCGACAGGGCCTGAACAGGCAGCATCAGATACCGAGGAACTGGCACAACTCCCGCTTCTTGGCCAAGGCATCCCTGCGCCCCAGTTCGATCAGCTCGCTGCAATAGCTGGCCTCGAACAGCAGGTAACTCAACACCCCCGCGCCGCTGGTCCGGGTCGCCCCCGGCCCGCGCAGGAACACGCGCAACGCCGCCGGCAGCTCGCGCCGGTGGCGTGCGGCGATCTCGTCCAGCGGTTGGCTGGGCGCCACCACCAGCACGTCGATGGGTGCCAGCCCCAGGCGCCGGGCATCGAGGTGCGCCGGCAACAGGCGGCTGAGGTGGTTGAGGCGCTGCAGCAGTTCGATGTCGTCTTCCAGGCTGTCGATGAACGTACTGTTGAGCATGTGCCCACCAATCTGCGCCAGGCTCGGCTGCTGCCCGCTGAATATGCGCTGGGCCGGCAAGGGCGGCGCTGGCCGCTGCGGGTTGCCGCTGACCCCGACCACCAGAACGCGGCTGGCGCCCAGGTGCAGGGCCGGGCTGATCGGCGCCGACTGGCGTACTGCGCCATCACCGTAATACTCATCGCCGAGCTGTACCGGAGCGAACAGCAACGGGATGGCCGCGCTGGCCAACAGGTGGTCGATGGTCAAAGGCGCCGGCATGCCAATGCGGCGGTGGCGCAACCAGGCTTCGATGGTGCCGCGGCCCTGGTAGAAAGTCACTGCCTGGCCGGACTCATAGCCGAATGCGGTCACCGCGACGGCCCGCAATTGTTCGGCAGCCAGGGAATGCGCGATCCCGTCCAGGTTCAGGTGCGACTGCAGAAGGTTGCGCAGTGGGCTGCTGTCGAGCAACGCCACCGGCCCCGGGCGGCCCAGGCCCAGCAGGTTGTGGGCAACGAAGCGACTGGCCTGGCGGACCACGCCAGGCCAGTCGCTGCGGATGACCAGGTGGCTGCGGAAGTTCTGCCAGAACGCCGTGAGCTTTTGCACCGTGTCATGGAAGTGCGTCGCGCCACTGGCCAGGGTCACCGCGTTGATGGCGCCGGCAGAGGTGCCGACGATGACCGGGAACGGGTTATGTGCGCCGGCAGGCAACAGCTCGGCGATGCCGGCCAGCACGCCGACCTGGTAGGCGGCACGGGCGCCGCCGCCAGAAAGGATAAGACCGGTTACCGGGGGTGGGGCCATACGAGTCCTTCCTGGAGTTGATGTGCTGTCAGTGCCGGCCTATTCGCGGGTAAACCCGCTCCCACAGGTATTGCACAGCTTTCAAGGCCTGTGCAGAACCTGTGGGAGCGGGTTTACCCGCGAATAGGCCGGCACAGGCAAAGCAGGCTCAGCGGTTTTTCTTGTCATACAGCCGCGGTGCCCCTTCGGGCCGCGACTTGAAGCGCCGGTGCGCCCACAGGTACTGCTCGGGGCATTCACGCAACACGCGCTCGACCCACTGGTTGATGCGCAGGCAGTCGGCCTCCTCGCTTTCGCCGGGGAAGTCGGCCAGCGGCGGGTGTATCACCAGACGATAGCCGCTGCCATCCTCCAGGCGCTTCTGGGTGAACGGAATCACCTGCGCCTTGCCCAGGCGGGCGAACTTGGTGGTGGCGGTCACCGTCGCTGCCGGGATGCCGAACAACGGTACGAAGATGCTCTGCTTGGCACCGTAGTCCTGGTCCGGTGCGTACCAGATCGCCCGGCCCGAACGCAGCAGCTTGAGCATGCCGCGCACATCCTCGCGCTCCACTGCCAGCGAGTCGAGGTTATGCCGCTCGCGGCCGCTGCGCTGGATGAAATCGAACAACGGGTTGCCATGCTCGCGGTACATGCCGTCGATGGTGTGCTGCTGGCCGAGCAGCGCGGCGCCGATTTCCAGGGTGGTGAAGTGCACCGCCATCAGGATCGCGCCCTGCCCCGCCTGCTGGGCGGCCTGCAGGTGCTCCAGCCCCTCGACATGCGCCAGGCGCGCCAGGCGTGCCTTGGGCCACCACCAGCTCATGGCCATTTCGAAGAAGGCGATGCCGGTAGAAGCGAAATTGGCCTTGAGCAGACGCTGCCGCTCGTCGACCGACAGCTCCGGGAAACACAGCTCCAGGTTGCGCGCGGCAATGCGCCGCCGCTCACCGGCAAAGCGGTACATCACCGCCCCCAGCGCGGCACCGACCTTCAACAGCACCCGGTACGGCAGCTGGACCACCAGCCACAGCAGGCCCAGGCCCAGCCACAGGCCCCAGAAACGAGGGTGAAGGAAATAGGGACGAAAACGCGGACGTTCCATTGAAGCTTCCGGAAAGACAAAGGCCGCGCATTCTACAACGGATCAGCGCATGTTGCGGGCAACCGGTCTTATCGTTATAAGTCAGGGCACTTTTTTCGCAACAAGCCGTCTATGCAGACCATGAGCCCAAACCACACACCCGACTCCGCCTCCGTGTTCCAGCTCAAGGGCAGCATGCTTGCCATTACCGTACTGGAACTGGCGCGCAATGACCTTGAGGCCCTTGACCGCCAGCTGGCGGCCAAAGTCGCCCAGGCACCGAACTTCTTCAGCAACACGCCGCTGGTGCTGGCGCTGGACAAGCTGCCGGCCGACGTGGGCGCAATCGACCTGCCTGGCTTGATGCGGATCTGCCGCCACCACGGCCTGCGCACCCTGGCCATCCGCGCCAACCGTATCGAGGACATTGCCGCCGCCATTGCCATCGACCTGCCGGTGCTGCCGCCGTCCGGTGCCCGCGAACGGCCGCTGGAGCCCGAGCCCGAGGTGAAGAAGCCCGAGCCGGCCCCGGTGCCGCCGCCGATCCTCGAGCCCGAGGTGCGCCCGACCCGCATCATCACCGCGCCGGTGCGTGGCGGCCAGCAGATCTACGCCCAGGGCGGCGACCTGGTGGTGACTGCCTCGGTCAGCCCGGGGGCGGAACTTCTGGCCGATGGCAATATCCATGTGTACGGCGCCATGCGCGGCCGCGCCCTGGCCGGCATCAAGGGCAATACCAAGGCGCGTATCTTCTGCCAGCAGATGACCGCCGAAATGGTCTCCATCGCCGGCCAGTACAAGGTTTGCGAAGACCTGCGCCGCGACCCGCTGTGGGGCACCGGGGTGCAAGTCAGCCTGTCTGGCGACGTGTTGAACATCACCCGTCTTTAACGGATACTTGCCAGCATTTTTAGTGCAACTTTTTTGTCGTTGCCAATTATTTGTATTTTTGCAGGGACTTGCGTCCCGATTATTTTAGGGGTGAAACACCTTGGCCAAGATTCTCGTGGTTACTTCCGGCAAGGGGGGTGTGGGCAAGACCACCACCAGCGCCGCCATTGGTACCGGCCTCGCACTGCGTGGCCACAAGACTGTCATCGTCGACTTCGACGTAGGCCTGCGTAACCTCGACCTGATCATGGGCTGCGAACGCCGCGTGGTGTACGACTTCGTCAACGTGGTCAACGGCGAAGCCAACCTGCAACAGGCCCTGATCAAGGACAAGCGCCTGGAGAACCTGTACGTGCTGGCGGCCAGCCAGACCCGTGACAAGGACGCGCTGACCCAGGAAGGCGTGGAAAAGGTGCTGATGGAGCTGAAGAAAGACTTCGAGTTCGTCATCTGCGATTCGCCAGCCGGCATCGAGAAAGGTGCGCACCTGGCCATGTACTTCGCCGACGAAGCCATCGTGGTGACCAACCCCGAGGTTTCCTCGGTACGTGACTCCGACCGCATGCTGGGCATCCTGTCGAGCAAGTCGCGCCGCTCCGAGAACGGCGAAGAGCCGATCAAGGAACACCTGCTGATCACCCGCTACCACCCGGAGCGCGTGGAAAAGGGCGAAATGTTGAGCATCGCCGACGTCGAAGAGATCCTGGCGATCAAGCTCAAGGGCGTGATCCCGGAATCCCAGGCCGTGCTGAAGGCTTCCAACCAGGGTATCCCGGTCATCCTCGACGACCAGAGCGATGCCGGCCAGGCCTATAGCGATACCGTCGACCGTCTGCTGGGCAAAGAGAAGCCCCTGCGGTTCATCGAAGTGCCGAAGCAAGGATTCTTCGCGCGCCTGTTTGGAGGCAAGTAAACCATGAACCTTTTTGACTTCTTTCGTGGCAGACAGAAACAGACCAGCGCGTCGGTAGCGAAAGAGCGTCTACAGATCATCGTGGCGCACGAGCGCGGCCAACGCAGCGAGCCGGACTACCTGCCAGCGCTGCAAAAGGAACTGCTGGAAGTGATCCGCAAGTATGTGAACATCGGCAACGATGACGTGCATATCGAACTGGAAAACCAGGGCAGCTGCTCGATTCTGGAACTGAACATCACGTTGCCGGATCGCTGATCCGCGCAATCAGCCATTGGGGCTGCTGTGCAGCCCATCGCGACGCAAGGCCGCCCTGCCGGGAATGCCTACCCCGGTGCAGGAGCGGCCTTGCGTCGCGATGGGCCGCAAAGCGGCCCCAATGGCTTTCCCCCGTTTCAACAGAGACCCTGCAATGCCGCTGTCCAACATCCAGATCCTGCACGAAGACGCCGCCATCCTGGTGATCAACAAACCGACCCTGCTGCTGTCGGTACCGGGCCGTGCCGAGGACAACAAGGACTGCCTGATCACCCGCCTGCAGGAAAACGGCTATCCCGATGCGCTGATCGTGCACCGCCTGGACTGGGAAACCTCCGGCATCATCCTGCTGGCCCGCGATGCCGATAGCCACCGTGAACTGTCGCGCCAGTTCCACGACCGCGAAACCGAAAAGGCCTACACCGCACTGTGCTGGGGCCAGCCGGCGCTGGACAGCGGCAGCATCGACCTGCCACTGCGCTACGACCCGCCGACCAAGCCACGGCATGTGGTGGACCACGAGCTGGGCAAGCATGCGTTGACCTTCTGGCGCATCATCGAGCGCTGTGGCGACCATTGCCGGGTCGAGCTGACGCCGATTACCGGGCGCTCGCACCAGCTGCGCGTGCACATGCTGTCGATCGGGCACCCGCTGCTGGGTGACCGCCTGTATGCCAACCCCGAGGCGCTGGCGGCCCATGAGCGGCTGTGCCTGCATGCGTCGATGCTGAGCTTTACCCACCCGGTTTCCGGGGCGCGGATGAAGTTCGAGTGCCCGGCGCCGTTCTGATCTTGTATCGCCTTTACCGGCCTCTTCGCGGCTAAAGCCGCTCCCACAGGTACTGCACGGCCCTTGAAAGCGGTGCGGTCCTTGTGGGAGCGGCTTTAGCCGCGAAGAGGCAGACACAAATTGTCGACCCAATACGCTAAACTCGCGCCACTGCTGTCTGGAGTGAGCTATGCGCGACGCACTGAATTCTGGCCTGATCGACTTCCTCAAGGCCTCCCCTACGCCTTTCCACGCCACCGCCAGCCTGGCCCAGCGCCTGGAAGCTGCCGGCTACCAGCGCCTGGACGAACGCGACAGCTGGGCCACCGTGCCTGGCGGCCGCTACTACCTCACCCGTAACGACTCGTCGATCATCGCCATCAAGCTGGGCAAGCAAGCGCCGCTGCTGAACGGCATCCGCATGGTCGGCGCGCACACCGACAGCCCGTGCCTGCGGGTCAAACCGCAGCCCGAGCTGCAGCGCCAGGGCTTCCTGCAGCTGGGCGTCGAAGTGTATGGCGGCGCGCTGCTGGCGCCATGGTTCGACCGCGACCTGTCGCTGGCTGGCCGGGTCACCTACCGCCGTGACGGCAAGGTCGAAAGCCAGTTGATCGACTTCAAGCTGCCGATCGCGATCATCCCCAACCTGGCCATTCACCTCAACCGCACCGCCAACGAAGGCTGGGCGATCAACCCGCAGAACGAACTGCCGCCGATCCTGGCCCAGGTGGCTGGTGACGAGCGCATCGACTTCCGCGCCCTGCTCACCGAGCAGCTGGCCCGCGAGCATGAACTGATCGCCGACGTGGTGCTGGATTACGAACTGAGCTTCTACGACACCCAGGATGCCGCGCTGGTCGGCCTGAACGGCGACTTCATCGCTGGCGCGCGCCTGGACAACCTGTTGTCGTGCTACGCCGGCCTGCAGGCCCTGCTCACCGCGGACAGCGATGAAACCTGCGTGCTGGTGTGCAACGACCACGAAGAAGTCGGCAGTTGCTCGGCCTGCGGCGCCGACGGCCCGATGCTGGAGCAGACCCTGCAGCGCCTGCTGCCGGATGGCGATGCCTACGTGCGCACCATCCAGCGCTCGCTGATGGTGTCGGCCGACAACGCCCACGGCGTGCACCCCAACTACGCCGACAAGCATGACGGCAACCACGGGCCCAAGCTCAATGCCGGGCCGGTGATCAAGGTCAACAACAACCAGCGCTACGCCACCAACAGCGAAACCGCCGGGTTCTTCCGGCACCTGTGCATGGCCGAAGAGGTGCCGGTGCAGAGCTTCGTGGTGCGCAGCGACATGGGCTGCGGCTCGACCATCGGCCCGATCACCGCCAGCCACCTGGGCGTACGTACGGTCGACATCGGCCTGCCGACCTTTGCCATGCACTCGATTCGCGAACTGTGCGGCAGCCATGACCTGGCGCACCTGGTGAAGGTACTGACGGCGTTCTACCGCAGCCGCGAGCTGCCGTGATCCGCGGCAGGGCCCGCCTCGAGTGCCGGGGCGGGCTCTGTTTTCGACGGATCAAGCAGGGCTTCCAGGTTGAGGCGGCCTTTGGGGTCCCAGTTGATGTATTTCCACAGCGAGAAATCTTCGGGGAGGCTGCCAGTTTCTTTCTGGGCATGTGCCAACCGTTCAGCCACGAGTTCGTGCTCGTTATCCGGATAAGCAAGACGTTCTACAGGCGTAAGGTTATCGAGGTATTCGAGATATCCCCTGAATAAAACCCGTAGATCCCTGGTACTGTCGGTGTAGGCAAAAATGCGGCCAAAGTAAGCCTGATCAAGTTCGTACTTGGCACGCCCGGCTGCCGCACGCTCCATCTCGGTAAAATTGCCTTCGTCTTCCTGTATGGCGACCAGTGTATCCCTGCCCAGACCGGCAAACGGGTTGTTTTTCGGATATTTCCCATCCGCAACGTCAACCATATACTGCACGGATTTGTAGAATAACTCGGTGCGCTCGGCAGAGTAGTTCTCTGGCAAATGCCGTTTGACATAATTCTCATACCCGACCCTGTCGTATTCTATATTCACGCGGTCATCCAGCGTAGGAGTGCCATAGATGCGCTGATAGCTGGCTCTCGTCTCATTCGAATGCGCAGCCAGATCCCGCCCTTCTTCAGACAGTCTCACACTGGTCGAGGCTGGTCGTGGTAATGGCTCTGTCTTCTCGAGCGCCACGGAAGTTCGCACGGGCAAGATATTGGCAGGAATACCGGTAATTTTCATTCTGTTCTCCAGAAGGAATGTGCGGGAGCATTTGAAGCAGTATCCGTCAGGATTACTGGATGGTGAACTTGACGGTGTAATCGTAAGGTGGCTGCGCCGACACGCGCTGCAAAACTACCGAACACGTCGCTCTGGATGAGCCAATGGAGCGAGCGTCCTTGTTCCAGACAGGCGTATTACCTGTGCCAGAGGTATGTGAAGCCGAAAACCGACAAGCCTTCGCCCCGGACGTGTAGGTGAACCGCATGCCCGATACCAAGGGCGAATAACTGGTCACTTTTGCAGTGCTGGCTTGTTTTCTCTGCACAGCCGAAAACATTGGATTGGCAGTCCCCACCAGATGTTCAAACGTAAACTGGGCAGTTGAATCCGTCTGATTATCGACGGTCACGTTGCAACGTTGTTCTGTGCTTGTGCAAATCCGCTGAAGGTCAGCGTTACCATCGAAAAAACAACGAGTACTGGTAGCTTCATGAAGCGCTCCCCCAAATGCCGTGAAAGACATACAACGTGTCCCTCAAGCCATCGGCGGAACCGCTAAATTCTTTGTAGGAAGTCGGTCTGATAAACATGTAGGAAAAATCCACAAACCCTACTTGAAAATTTCTGTGATTCAGATCAACCCCGCTTTAGCCCGGCGCGAACTATACTCAACGCAACCGCTCTCATCGCCGAAGGACCACTGCCATGTCCCCGTTCCTCTCCTTGTTCGTGCCGGTGTTCCTGTTCCTGTTGCTGCTGACCGTCGGCTTCAGCCTGCGCGAGCGCAACCTCGGCGTGGTAATGATGTGGGTCGGCACACTGGGCATCTTTGGCCTCACCTGCTGGAAGATCCTGGAGCAGCTGCCGTCATAAACCTCTACACTCGGTCAATCGTTTGACCTGAGGTAGTTTTACCCGTGCCCGCCTTCCTGCGTTGCCTGTTCCTGCTGCTGTTGCTGTTCCTCCCACCGGTACAAGCCGCCGGCCTGCCTGGCCTGCTTGGCGGTAGCGCGCCCGCGCAAGCGGAAGCCAGCGAACCGCTGGGCAAGTCGCTGGACGAGGTGATCAAAAACCTGGAAAACGACCAGCAGCGGGCCAAGCTGCTGGCCGACCTGAAAAAGCTGCGCGATGCCACCCAACAATCGCAACCCAACGTCGAACAAGGCGTGCTCGGCCTGATCGGCGGCGCCCTGCATGATCTCGAAAAGCAGTTCAGCGGCGATGCCAGCCCGTTCCACCGTTGGGCTGCGGAAATCGAACAGGCCCAGGCCGAACTGGCCGAGCTGGTGGTGCCGGTGCACCAGTGGCCGGCCATCCTGTTCGGCTTCGCGGCAGTCATCGCCGTATGGAGTGTGCTGGCCTATGCCTTCAACTGGGTTGGCCACCGGGTACGCCTGCGCTTTGGCTTGAGCGAGGAGTTGCCGCAGCATCCCCGCACCTGGGACCTGGTGCGCTTTGCCCTGCGCAAACTCGGCCCATGGCTGGTGGCGCTGGTGTTTACCGTATACCTGAGCTTCGTGCTGCCGCCGTCGCTGGGCAAATCGCTGGCCATGGTGCTGGCCTATGCGTTGGTGGTGGGCACCTGCTTCTCGGCGATCTGCGTGATCGCCTTTTCGCTGCTCGACGGCCCGCACCGCCACCGCGCCCTGTACATCCTGCGCCACCAGGCATTCCGCCCGCTGTGGCTGATCGGCAGTTTCGCCGCGTTCGGCGAGGCGATGAGCGACCCACGCCTGACGGTCGCCCTCGGCACCCACCTGGCGCATGCCCTGGCGACCCTGGCCAACGTGATTGCGGCGCTGTGCACGGGGCTGTTCATCCTGCGCTTTCGCCGGCCCATCGCCCACCTGATCCGCAACCAGCCGCTGTCACGGCGCCTGACCCGGCGCACCCTCAGCGACACCATCGAAATCCTCGGCAGCTTCTGGTTCGTGCCGGCGCTGATCCTGGTGGCCATCTCGCTGTTCGCGACCTTCGTTTCCGCCGGCGACACCAGCACCGCCCTGCGCCAGTCGCTGATGTGCACCGTGCTGGTGGTGGTGTGCATGGTGCTCAACGGCCTGGTGCGCCGCCATGCCGCCAACCCCAAGCGGGCCACCAAGCGCCAGGCGGTGTACGCCGAACGCCTGCGCAATTTTGCCTACCTGCTGGTGCACCTGTTCATCTGGCTGGTGTTCATCGAACTGGGCCTGCGCGTGTGGGGCCTGTCGATGATCAGCTTCGCCGAAGGCGAAGGCCACGACATAAGCCTGCGCCTGCTCGGCCTGGCCGGCACGCTGATTGTCGCCTGGCTGGTGTGGATTCTCGCCGACACCGCCGTGCACCACGCCCTGGTGCGTTCACGCCGAGGCCTGGCCAACGCCCGTGCGCAAACCATGATGCCGTTGATCCGCAACGTGATGTTCGTGGTCATTTTCATCATCGCGGTCATCGTCGCCCTGGCCAACATGGGCATGAACGTCACCCCGCTGCTGGCCGGTGCCGGGGTGATCGGCCTGGCCATCGGTTTTGGCGCGCAATCGCTGGTGGCCGACCTGATCACCGGGCTGTTCATCATTATCGAAGACTCGCTGGCCATCGATGACTACGTGGATGTCGGCGGCCACCTGGGCACGGTCGAAGGGCTGACCATCCGTACCGTGCGCCTGCGCGATATCGACGGCATCGTGCATACCATCCCGTTCAGCGAGATCAAGAGCATCAAGAACTACTCGCGCGAGTTCGGCTACGCGATCTTCCGCGTGGCCATCCCGCACAGCATGAACATCGACCAGGCGATCAGCCTGGTTCGCGAGGTGGGGCAGAAGCTGCGCAACGACCCGCTGATGCGCCGCAATATCTGGTCGCCGCTGGAGCTGCAGGGCGTGGAAAGCTTCGAGTCGGGGTCGGCGATCCTGCGGGCGCGGTTCAAGACCGCGCCGATCAAGCAGTGGGAGGTGTCGCGGGCGTTCAACCTGGCGTTGAAGCGGCAGCTGGATGAAGCGGGGCTGGACCTGGCGACGCCGCGGTTGTCGGTACAGGTGGTGACGGCGGCGGGTGGCACGATGGCGGATGGCAACGCCGTATCGAACTAGCGCCGCTTCGCGCCCCATCGCGACACAAGGCCGCTCCTACAGCGGCCCCAAAAACCATGATCAACCCACCTGGGCACGAATGCGGATGGCATCATGCCGCCAATACTCCAGGTCGCAGTCGATCAGGTTTCCATGCTGGTCGCTGTTGACCCGGGTGATATGCAACCCGGGGCTGCCCGCCGACACTTTCAACGCACTGGCCGCCTCCACCGGCAACGCCGTCGGCCAGATCTCGAAGCACACCTGCCCATACTGGATGCCATACACCCGCCCATAGATCTCGGTCAGCGACTGGGCCAGGTCCTGTTCGAGGATCGCCGGGAAATACCGCGGGTTGAGGTAATGCTCGGCATACAGCACCGCCCGCCCGTCGATCCGCCGCAACCGGCAGATGCGCACCACGCTGGACAACGCCGGCAACTGCAGGCGCGCACAAATGGCGGCCGAGGCCGGCTGCAGTCGCGCGGAGAGCAATTCGGTACTGGCCACCCGCCCTTGGTCACGCACCATGGCGTGGAAGTGGCTGCGCTGGATCAGGTCGTAGGTCAGCCGCTCGGGCGCGACGAACCAGCCGCGCCGCTCTTCGCGGTAGATCAGCCCCTGGGCTTCCAGCTGCACCAACGCTTCACGCAAGGTGATGCGGGTGGTGTCGAACACCTCGCTGAGCCTGCGTTCCGCCGGCAGCTTGCCGCCCGGCGCCAACAGGCCGTGCTCGATCTGCTCCTGCAGGGCATGGCAGATGGCTGTTACCGCACGCGGAGGCATCGACTGCATCAAAGGTTACCTATCTGGACTAGTCCAGCCCCATAACGGGGCATCTGGAGAATAGTGCAAGCCTAGGCAGGGCTGATGAACATCCTGTGACAAAGCTGCACCAGACGCACTGCCAGAATCGGGCCAGCCCCGCAAAACCGGGGGCTGGCCATGGTCTACGCTGTACTGCCAGGAACCCGCTTACACCGGCGCAGGCTTTGCCCTACATCAAATTGTCACGCAAGCGGCCTACCTTGGCTCAAGGTTTGCTGACCTAGACCAAGGGGTCTCAGGCAACGGCTTTACTCATAACAACGATTCGCAAGGCACTCACCCAAAGGAGCTTCGGATGAAAAAGTTCTTCATGGCGTCACTGCTCGGTTCGGCCATCGCCCTGTGCACCACGGCCATGGCCGCCGGTACCGACCTCAAGGCCCTGGAAGACGCGGCCCGCAAGGAAGGTAACGTCAACAGCGTGGGCATGCCCGATGCCTGGGCCAACTGGAAAGGCACCTGGGAAGACCTGGCCAGCAAGTACGGGCTCAAGCACAGCGACACCGACATGAGCTCGGCCCAGGAAATTGCCAAGTTCGAAGCCGAGAAGGACAACGCCAGCGCCGACATCGGCGACGTCGGTGCCGCGTTCGGCCCGATCGCCGTGACCAAGGGCGTGAGCCAGCCCTACAAGCCCAGCACCTGGGAGCAGGTACCGGCCTGGGCCAAGGACCAGGACGGCCATTGGGCGCTGGCCTATACCGGCACCATCGCCTTCATCATCAACAAGGACCTGGTCAAGGAAAGCGAGCGCCCGAAAACCTGGCATGACCTGGAAAAAGGCAAGTACAAGGTCGCTATCGGCGATGTCGGTACCGCCGCCCAGGCCGCCAACGGCGTGCTGGCAGCGGCCATCGCCTACAATGGCGACGAGAACAACGTGGCGCCGGGCCTGCAGCTGTTCACCAAACTGGCCCAGCAGAAGCGCCTGTCGCTGGCCAACCCGACCATCCAGACCCTGGAAAAGGGCGAGGTGGAAGTTGGCGTGGTATGGGACTTCAACGGCCTCAGCTACCGCGAACAGATCGACCCCAAGCGTTTCGAAGTGCTGATCCCGTCGGACGGCTCGGTAATCTCCGGCTACACCACCATCATCAACAAGTATGCCAAGCACCCGAACGCGGCCAAGCTGACGCGCGAGTACATCTTCAGCGATGCCGGGCAGATCAACCTGGCCAAAGGGCATGCGCGGCCGATCCGTGCCGAGCACCTGAAGCTGCCGGACGATGTCCAGGCCAAGCTGCTGCCCAACGAGCAGTACCAGGCGGCGCAGCCGATCAAGAATGCCGAAGCCTGGGAGAAGACCTCCAAGGCACTGCCGCAGATGTGGCAGGAGCAAGTGATCATCGAGATGGAGTAAATGGCTAGCTTTTGCAGTGCCTGATCCGGCCTTTTCGCGGGCTCGCCCGCTCCCACAGGACCTCTACAGGTTTGAGGCTTCTGCAGTACCTGTGGGAGCGGGCGAGCCCGCGAAGAAGCCAACGCGTATATGACTGGAGCCACCATGCAACACAACGTCATCCTGGTCCTGCTCGACGGCCTCAACTACCAGGTCGCCCACCATGCCATGGGCCACCTGCATGCCTATGTCGAGGCTGACCGCGCCGCGCTGTACCGCGTGGAATGCGAGCTGCCATCGCTGTCCCGGCCGCTGTACGAGTGCATTCTCACCGGTGTGCCGCCGATCGACAGCGGCATCGTGCACAACAAGGTCAACCGCTTGTCCAGCCAGCGCAGCGTGTTCCACTACGCCCGCGAAGCCAACCTGAGCACTGCCGCGGCGGCCTACCACTGGATCAGCGAGCTGTACAACCGCTCGCCCTTCGACCCGCAGCGCGACCGCCACACCCACGCCCCCAAGCTGCCGATCCAGCATGGGCTGTTCTACTGGGACGACCGTTATCCCGATTCGCACCTGCTGGCCGATGGCGAATACCTGCGCCGCCGCCATACCCCCAACTTCCTGCTGGTACACCCGATGAGCATCGACGATGTCGGCCACCACCACGGCCTGGACAGCAGCCAGTACCGCAACGCCGCGCGCAGCGCCGATATCCTGCTGGCCGACTACCTGCCGGGCTGGCTCGCCGAGGGTTACCAGGTACTGGTCACCGCCGACCACGGCATGAACAACGACCGCTCGCATAACGGCCTGCTCGCCGAGGAGCGCGAAGTACCGCTGTTCGTCTTCGGCGATGCGTTCAGCCTGGACCCGGCAGCCAAGCCGCTGCAGACCGAGCTGTGCGGGACCATCTGCGAGCTGCTTGGCGCGCCGCATGACAAGAGCGTCTGCCGGGAGTTGCTGAAGTGATTGCGCCCAAGCGCAGCAGCAACCGTGGCCGCTACCTGGCCCTGCTCTGCCTGCTACCGTTCGCCGTGTTCTTCGTCATCTTCCAGATCGCCCCGCTGGCCTGGGTGGCGATCAACAGCCTGCAATCGGAAGCGGGCTGGGGCGTGGCCAACTTCAGCAAGGTGTTCGCCTCGAAGTTCTACCTGCAGGCCCTGCAACGCAGCCTGGAGATCAGCTTCTGGTCGAGCCTGTTCGGCATCGTCATTGCCACCCTCGGCGCCTACTCGCTACGCCAGGTGGACTCGAAGCTGCGCGACTTCGTCAGCGCCTTCGCCAACATGACCAGCAACTTCGCCGGGGTGCCGCTGGCCTTCGCCTTCATCATCCTGCTTGGCTTCAACGGCGCGTTGACCTTGCTGCTGAAGCAGGCCGGCCTGCTGGAAGACTTCAGCATCTACTCCAAGAGCGGGCTGATCCTGGTGTACACCTACTTCCAGATCCCGCTTGGCGTGCTGCTGCTGTACCCGGCATTCGACGCCCTGCGTGAAGACTGGCGCGAGTCGGCCGCGCTGCTGGGTGCCAGCCATTGGCAGTTCTGGCGGCACATCGGCCTGCCGGTGCTGACCCCGGCACTGCTGGGCACCTTCGTCATCCTGCTGGCCAATGCCCTCGGTGCCTACGCCACCGTGTACGCGTTGACCACCGGTAATTTCAACGTACTACCGATCCGCATCGCTGGCCTGGTGGCCGGTGACATCAGCCTCGACCCCAACCTGGCCAGCGCCCTGGCCATGGTCCTGGTGGGGCTGATGACGCTGGTCACGGTGGTGCATCAATGGCTGCTGAAAAGGAGCTACCATGCACGCTGACACGCGCTCCGGCGGCTGGTACCACCGCGCCGTGGTCTACCTGCTGTTCCTCATCCTGCTGTTGCCTCTGGCCGGCACCCTGCTCTACTCGCTGGCCACCAGCTGGTCGGCCAGCCTGCTACCCAGCGGGCTGACCTTCAAGTGGTACCTGGCGCTGTGGAGCGAGCCGCGCTTTCTGGCCGCCTTTGCCCAGTCATTGCTGGTGTGCGTGGGTGCACTGCTGCTGTCGGTGGTGCTGATCCTGCCGCTGCTGTTCGTGGTGCACTACCACTTCCCCAGGCTCGACGCGCTGATGAACATCCTCATCCTGCTGCCGTTCGCGGTACCACCGGTGGTGTCCTCGGTGGGGCTGCTGCAGCTGTACGGCAGCGGGCCCATGGCGATGGTCGGCACGCCCTGGATCCTGATCGGCTGCTATTTCACCATCGCCCTGCCGTTCATGTACCGGGCCATCACCAACAACCTGCAGGCGATCAACCTGCGCGACCTGATGGACGCCGCCCAACTGCTCGGTGCCAGTACCTGGCAGGCGGCGCTGCTGGTGGTGCTGCCCAACCTGCGCAAGGGCCTGATGGTAGCCCTGCTGCTGTCGTTCTCGTTCCTGTTCGGCGAATTCGTGTTTGCCAACCTGCTGGTCGGCACCCGCTACGAGACCTTGCAGGTGTACCTGAACAACATGCGCAACAGCAGCGGCCATTTCAACAGCGCGCTGGTGATCTCGTACTTCGCCTTCGTGCTGGTACTGACCTGGGTCGCCAACCGCCTGAACAAGGACAAGACCTGACATGAGCTTCGTCAGCGTACAGAAACTGCACAAGAGCTACGCCGGCAGCCCGGTGTTCGAAAACATCGACTGCCACATCCAACGCGGCGAGTTCGTCACCCTGCTCGGCCCGTCCGGCTGCGGCAAGTCGACGCTGCTGCGCTGCATCGCCGGGCTGACCCCGGTGGACAGCGGGCAGATCCTGCTCGACGGCCACGACATCGTGCCGCTGAGCCCGCAGAAACGCGGCATCGGCATGGTGTTCCAGAGCTACGCGCTGTTCCCCAACATGACCGTGGAGCAGAACGTGGCCTTCGGCCTGCGCATGCAGAAGGTCAAGGCCGATGAAAGCCAGCAGCGTGTGCGTGAAGCACTGGAGCTGGTGGAGCTGGGCAACTTCTCCGGGCGCTACCCGCACCAGCTGTCCGGTGGCCAGTGCCAGCGCGTGGCCCTGGCCCGTTCGCTGGTCACCCGCCCGCGCCTGCTGCTGCTCGACGAGCCGCTGTCGGCGCTGGATGCGCGCATTCGCAAGCACCTGCGCGAGCAGATTCGCGCCATCCAGCGCGAGCTGGGCCTGACCACCATCTTTGTCACCCACGACCAGGAAGAAGCGCTGACCATGTCCGACCGCATCTTCCTGATGAACCAGGGGCGCATCGTCCAGAGTGGCGACGCCGAAACCCTCTACACCGCGCCGGTGGACCTGTTTGCCGCCGGCTTCATCGGCAACTACAACCTGCTCGACGCCGACAGCGCCAGCCGCCTGCTGCAGCGCCCGGTGGCCAGCCGCCTGGCAATCCGCCCGGAATCGATCACCCTGGGCCGCGATGGCGCACTGGACGCGGAAGTGCGCAGCCACAGCCTGCTGGGCAATGTGATTCGCTACCGGGTCCGGGTGCGCGAGGTCGAGCTGGTGGTCGACGTGCTCAACCGCTCGGCGGCCGACCTGCACGCAGACGGGCAGCGGGTAAGCCTGTCGATCGACCCCACGGCACTACGGGAAGTGGCCTAAGGAGAGTTACCCATGGCACTGGCAATTTTCGATCTGGACGAAACCCTGATCCACGGCGACTGCGCGTCGCTGTGGAGCGAGCAGATGGCCCGGCTGGGCTGGGTCGACGGCAAGGCCTTCCTGCGCCGTGACCATGAACTGATGGAGGCCTATGGCAGAGGCCACCTGAGGATGGAGGAGTACATGGCCTTCAGCCTGGAACCGATTGCCGGGCGCACCCTGGAAGAGGTCCAGCACTTGGTCGAGCCGTGGGTCGAGGAAGTGATCGAGCCAATCATCTATGGCGATGCCTGCCGCTGCATTGCCGAGCACCGCCAGCGCGGGGACCGGATCCTGATCATTTCCGCTTCGGGCACGCACCTGGTCGGGCCGATTGCAGCGCGGCTGGGCGTGGACGAGTACCTGGCGATCGAGCTGGAGGCGGTGAACGGGGTGTATACCGGCCAGACCCATGGGGTGCTGACCTACCGCGAGGGCAAGATCACCCGGCTGCTGGAGTGGCTGGATCAGGAACAGGAGAACCTGGAAGGGGCGAGTTTCTATTCTGATTCGCGGAACGATTTGCCGTTGTTGTTGAAGGTGGATCATCCGCATGTGGTGAACCCCGATGCGGTATTGCGAGAGCATGCCGAGATCAACAAGTGGCCGATCCTGAGCTGGGCCTGAGGTAATCGCATCGCCTGCACCGGCCCTTTCGCGGGTAAACCCGCTCCCACAGGGACCCCACAGTTTTCAAGCCTGTGGTAATCCCTGGGGGAGCGGGTTCACCCGCGGAGAGGCCGCGCCTGCTTACGCCAGGCTAGGGTCGATCACCATCACCAGCTTGCCCGACACCTGGTTGGTCTCAAGCTCGGCATACGCCGCCTGGGCGAACTCCACCGGGTAGGTATCCACAAGCTGCGGCGACAGGCGCCCTTCGGCAAACAGCGGCCAAACCTGCAGCTGCAAATCGCGCAGCAGCTCGGCCTTGAAGCCGTCATCGCGGTTGCGCAGCGTGGAGCCGGTAATCTCCAGGCGCTTGCCCAATACCTGTGCCAGGTCCAGCTCGAACTTGCGCCCGCCCATCAGCCCGATGATCACCCAGCGCCCGTCACGCGCCAGCAACTTGAGGTTGAGCTCGCCGTAACTGGCACCCACCGGGTCGAGAATCACATCGAACGGGCCGAAACCTTCCAGCGCTTCCAGGTTTTCGTTACGTACCACACCACCGGCGGCGCCCAGCGCCTCGCAGTAGGCCAGGCGGTCCTGCGAACCGACGCTGACCCACACCGGGCTACCGAATGCCTTGCACAGCTGGATGGCGGCCGAGCCAACGCCGCTGGCGCCAGCATGTACCAACACCTTCTCGCCAGCTTTCACGCCACCCAGCTGGAAGATGTTCAGCCAGGCAGTGGCATACACCTCCGGCAACCCCGCCGCCTCGTGCAGGCTCACGCCTTCGGGCACAGGCAGCACGTGGCGGGCATCCACCACCACTTCCTCGGCCATGGCGCCGCTGGCCAGCAGCGCGCAAACACGGTCACCCACCCGCCAGTCGGCACCGGCGCCCACTTCTTCGATCACGCCGGAACACTCCAGGCCCATGTATGGGCTGGCGCCTGGTGGTGGTGGGTACAAACCTTTCATCTGCAGCAGATCGGCGCGGTTCAGCCCCGCAGCAGCCACGCGAATGCGCACTTGGCCCGCGTCGCAGGTCGGGCGTTCGGCCTCGACCCAAGCCACATGTCCGTCAACGCCTTGCAATGCCTTCACAGTGCCTCCATAGTTGAATCATATGACCGAGCCTGGGAATGCTATGTCCCAGGCTTTTTGCAGTATGCGTCCGGTTTTTTGCAACCGGCGAACGGAAAAGACGGCCTACTATGCGTGATCAATTGCCTCCACGTCGAATCAGCATGAAGCATTTCCTCCCAAGCACCGCCCTGGCGCTGATGATCGGCCTGGGCAGCCTCACGCTCGGCGGCAATGCGGCGGCCGCCAACAAGTGGGACAGCCTGCAGCCGGACCGTGACGAGATCGTCGCCAGCCTCAACGTGGTGGAATTGCTCAAGCGCCATCACTACAGCAAGCCGCCGCTGGACGATGCCCGTTCGGCCATCATCTATGACAGCTACATCAAGCTGCTGGACCCGGCGCGCAGCTACTTCACCGCCGCCGACATCGCCGAATTCGACAAGTGGAAAACGCAATTCGACGATTTCCTCAAGAGCGGCAACCTGGACCCGGGCTTCACCATCTACAAACGCTACCTCGACCGCGTCAAGCAACGCCTGGACTTCGCCCTGGCCGAGCTGGACAAGGGCGTGGACAAGATCGACTTCAGCGCCAAGGAGACCTTGCTGATCGACCGCAAGGACGCCCCATGGCTGAAGGACCAGGCCGCGCTCGACGAGCTGTGGCGCAAGCGGGTGAAAGACGAGGTGCTGCGCCAGAAGATCGCCGGCAAGGAACCCAAGCAGATCCAGGAAACCCTGACCAAGCGCTACAAGAACCAGCTGGCGCGCCTGGACCAGACCCGTGCCGAGGATATCTTCCAGGCCTATATCAACACCTTCGCCCAGTCCTACGACCCGCACACCAACTACCTGTCGCCTGACAACGCGGAAAACTTCGACATCAACATGAGCCTGTCGCTCGAAGGCATCGGCGCGGTACTGCAAAGCGACAACGACCAGGTCAAGATCGTGCGCCTGGTGCCGGCAGGCCCGGCGGCCAAGACCAAGCAGGTGGCCCCGGCCGACAAGATCATCGGCGTGGCCCAGGGCAACAAGGAGATGGTCGACGTGGTCGGCTGGCGCCTGGACGAAGTGGTCAAGCTGATCCGTGGCCCGAAAGGTTCGGTGGTGCGCCTGGAAATCATCCCGGCCAGCAACGCACCTAGCGACCAGACCAGCAAGATCGTCTCGATCACCCGCGAAGCCGTGAAGCTCGAAGAGCAGGCGGCGAAGAAGTCGGTGCTCAAGCTCAAGCAGGACGGGCGTGACTACAAGCTCGGCATCATCGAGATCCCGGCCTTCTACCTGGACTTCAAGGCCTACCGCGCCGGTGACCCGGAATACAAGAGCACCACGCGTGACGTGAAGAAGCTGCTCACCGAACTGCAGAAGGAAAAAGTCGACGGCGTGGTCATCGACCTGCGCAACAACGGCGGCGGCTCGTTGCAGGAAGCCACCGAACTGACCAGCCTGTTCATCGAGAAAGGCCCCACCGTGCTGGTGCGCAACAGCGACGGCCGTGTCGACGTGCTGGAAGATGAAAACCCCGGCGCCTTCTACAAAGGCCCGCTGGCCCTGCTGGTCAACCGCCTGTCGGCCTCGGCGTCGGAGATCTTCGCCGGCGCCATGCAGGACTATCACCGAGCCCTGATCATCGGTGGCCAGACCTTCGGCAAAGGCACCGTGCAGACCATCCAGCCGCTCAACCATGGCGAGCTGAAGCTGACCCTGGCCAAGTTCTACCGGGTGTCCGGGCAGAGCACCCAGCATCAGGGTGTGCTGCCGGATATCGGCTACCCGTCGATCATCGACACCAAGGAAATCGGCGAGAGTGCACTGCCCGAAGCCATGCCGTGGGACACCATCCGCCCGGTGGTCAAGCCGGCGGCCGACCCGTTCAAGCCGTTCCTGGCCCAGCTCAAGGCGCAGCATGAAGCGCGCAGCGACAAGGACGCGGAATTTACCTATATCCGCGACCGCCTGGCCCTGACCCAGAAGCTGCTGAACGAGAAAACCGTCAGCCTCAACGAACAGGACCGCCGCGCGCGCCATGATGAAATCGAGGCCAAGCAGCTGGCGTTGGAAAACATCCGCCGCAAGGCCAAGGGTGAAGAGCCGCTGAAAGAGCTGAAAAAAGAGGACGAAGACGCCTTGCCGACCGAGGATGAAAACACCAAGCCGGAAGACGACGCCTACCTGGCGGAAACCGGCCGCATCCTGATCGACTACCTCAGTGCAAGCACCAAGGTGGCCAAGAAGTAAGCAACGGCAGCAATGATGGCAAATTAATGTGACCTGTCATCAAACAGTCATCGCGCTGTCGTGAAATAGAGGGGCCGGACGTGCAAGCGTCCGGCCCTTTCATTTTCAGGAATCCATCATGACCGTCGCCGAACAGCTCAGTGCCTTGAGTGCCATCCTGGCTCAACGCAGCATTCACAGCCTGTTCCAGCCGATCATGCGCCTGAGCGAGCAACGGGTGTTCGGCCACGAAGCGCTGAGCCGCGGCCCGTCCAACAGCCCGCTGCACGCTCCGCTGAACCTGTTTACCATCGCCCGCCAGGCCGGGCGCCTGACCGAGCTGGAGGCCGCCTGCCGGGAGTCGGCCTGTCGCCGGTTCAGCGAACAGCAGTTGCAAGGCCAGCTGTTTCTCAATGTCTCGCCGGAGTCGCTGCTGGAGCCGGACTACCCGTCCGGCCAGACCCTGAAACTGCTCGAGCAGGTCGGCCTGGCGCCCAGCCGGGTGGTGATCGAGCTGACCGAACATACCCCGACCGACGACTTCCAGCTGCTCTCCAATGCCCTGCACCACTACCGTGACATGGGCTTTTCGATCGCCCTCGACGACCTCGGGGCAGGCTATTCCAGCTTGCGCCTGTGGTCGGAACTGCGCCCGGAATACGTGAAGATCGACCGCCACTTCATCGACGGCATTCACCGCGACCCGCTCAAGCGCGAGTTCGTCGGTTCGATCCTGCAGATTGCCAGGGCGTCGAAGGCGCAGGTAATTGCCGAAGGGATCGAGCTGGCAGAGGAGCTGGCGGTGCTGGTCGAGATGGGTGTGGACCTGGTCCAGGGCTATCTGCTGGGGCGCCCGCAGGCGTTGGGCGTGCGCGAAAGCCGGCCGCTACTGGCGCTGATGAACGTTCCGCAGGCCGAACAGCCGACGGTGCGGCTCAATGCGACGATTGGGCAGTTGCTGGAGTTGTTTGGCCGGCACCGGCACCTGGAGGTATTGGAGGTGGTGGATGCCGATGGCAGGGCTTGCGGGATGATCCACAGGGATGCTTTGCCCGTTGTTCCGGCCTCTTCGCGGGTAAACCCGCTCCCACAGATAGAACACAAGGCTCAAGACCTGTGGTGAACCTGTGGGAGCGGGTTTACCCGCGAAGAGGCCGGAACAGGCAACGAATCAGGCTGTTTCAGGGTAGCTGTACTCGAACACCCGGACGACTTCGGAGGCATGCCACGACGCCGCCTCCATGCCATCCACCGGCCCGGAGAAACGCCCCAGGCGCTCCACGCACTCAAAAAAACCGGTACGCGGCAAGCGGCTGGCGCCCTGGCTGATGACCAGCGAACTGCGCAAGGGCTGTTCGGCGCGGGCATCCAGTACTGCCAGGTACTCCAGCGCTGCGGTCAGTGTCTGCATGGCCGGGCTGGGCAGTTGCAAGCGCTCGATCAGCGCACGGTAGGTCAACAAGTGACGTTGACGGCGGGCCAGGTCAAGCTCACCCAGCAGGTTATCCCAGTGCTGACGGCTGATCCTGACCTGGCTCATGATGGCTCGCTCCAGCCAGCCACGCCCAGGTGCCAGGCCAGGGCGCGGCGGATGGCCGCGTCCGGTTGGCGTTCGCCCGCTTCGATCATGGCCAGGTACGCCGGGCTTACACCGACATTGCGCGCCAGTTGCTCAGGGGCAATGCCCTTGGCCTGGCGAATCTGCGCCACCTCACTGAATGCCGGCAATGGCGCGCTGGCAGCGGCGCTGCCCGGGTCACTCGCAGCCGCCTCGGCAGGCGCCTGCCCCGCTGCCTTGAGCAGCGCCTGGTATTGCTCCCAGGGAACCACGGCGTACTCGGGTTGACCGTCCCGGCTGATGACCTGAATACCCATACAACCCCCTCAGTAAGGATTACTGCATGTAATCCGTAGGCATAACCCTTATGCCAATTATATTACCAACTCTGGGGTCTGTGCAGTCGCGCTGCAACCGAGGTGTCGTTCAGGCCGGTTTCACTGCGTCTTGCGCTCCAGCTGCAAGGCTTGCGCCGTGGCCGGCAGGCGCTCGACCACGCGCAGCCGCTCCGGCGCCTGGCTGTCGCGCCAGGCCTTGAAGCGCGCCAGCTCGTCAGACACGGTCTTCAGTACCCAGCCCAGCACGGCGATGTCGTCGAGCAAGCCCACTCCCAGCAGCCAGTCCGGTATGGCATCGATAGGGCTGACGAAATACAGCAGGCCGGCGACGATGGTGACCAGGGCCTTGGCGCTGATGGCGCGGTACTCGCCACGCCACCAGGCCAGGCACAGCGACTGCAACAGCTTTACATCTTCCCGCAACTGGCCGAGGCGCGGGCCTTTGCGGGCCACCGCGAACAGCAGGGCCGGTAACCGGCCACGGCTGAGCAGGCGTTCGGCCAAGGGCAGGAAACGGGCGAAATTCCAAGGTGCGCTCATGGAGCCTCCAGGCGGATAAGGTTATCCACATTTATTGTGGATAACCTTGTGAACAGGGCGACGTTTCCGACCGCAGGTGCCTGCCAGGCAAGGGCCCCGGTCAGATCGGGCGTTTTTTACACAGTGGTTTCAAACCCTGTGTACGGTGCACCGCAAACGATTTGCAGCACCAGCGTGCAGCTTCTTCACGCTGCAATTGCTCGGACAGTATCAGCAGGTGCAGGTTCGTCCAACCATCCCGGCACAAACGAAAACGCCCCGTCGGGACGGGGCGTTTTGTGCAGGGCCAGCCGGTATTACTTGGCAGGCGCTTCGGCAGGGGCTTCGGCGCCCGGCTCGGCGCCTTGCAGCTGGGCCGGGTCCTTGATGGCGATCAGTTCCAGGTCGAACACCAGCACCGAGTTGGCCGGAATCAGCGGGCTTGGGCTTTGTGCGCCGTAGGCCAGTTCCGCCGGGATGAACAGCTTGTATTTCTCGCCAACGTGCATCAGTTGCAGGGCTTCGACCCAACCCGGGATCACGCCGCTGACTGGCAGGTCGATCGGGCTGCCGCGCTCGACGGAGCTGTCGAACACCTTGCCATCGATCAGTTTGCCTTCATAGTGCACGGTGACCACGTCGGTCGGCTTGGGTTGCGGGCCGTCAGCCTTCTTGACCACTTCATACTGCAAGCCCGAGGCAGTGGTGACCACACCTGGTTTCTTGGCGTTTTCCTCGAGGAATTTCTTGCCGGCAGAGGCGGCTTCTTCGCTGGCCTTGGCCAGGCGTTCCTCTGCGCGTTTCTGCAACGCGGTGAAAGCCTCTACCAGCTCTTCATCCTTGATGCGCTGTTCTTTCTTGCCGACGGCGTCTTCGATGCCGAGGGCAACAGCTTTCGAATCAAGGTCTTCCATGCCTTCCTGAGCAAGGCTCTTGCCCATGTTCAGGCCGATACCGTAGGAGGCTTTCTGCGCCGGAGTCTTCAGCTCGGGGCTGCTGGTCTGTTGATCACAGCCAGCCAGTACCAGGCCTACCAGGGCAACCGCAGCCGCCAAACGATGCTGTTTCATGTGATTTCCTTGTTCATGCGCCATAAGGGCAATCAGGGTAGAAGCCGCGAGCTTATCAGGCGTCCCCAACCGATGGCTACCGGCATAAGAGCGGACAGACATGGATTAGTTCCACAGCCTTGCGCGCGGCAGAAAGGCCTTGATTGGATGCGAAAGATGCTTCGTTACGTTTCGCTCGACCAAGATATACCATAACGCCATTATCCGCCGCTGCGGGGATACTGATCCGCGCATGGCCAGGCTATCGGAAACAGGCTTCAGGGAGGCCTGATGAGAGAATCAGGGCAATGAGCGTTGCTGATTACTGACAGGGCTCCATCGGCCAGACGGCAACCCAACCCGGGTCGCCTGCCCTGCTGTTCAAGGGTAGGCGCCCTCGCGGTACTGCCCGGCCACCTCGCGCAGCACCTCGCATACCCACTGCCCCGGGAGGCTCTGTGGCAAGGCCGCGTTGCGGCAGATGCCAACCGAACCACCTGGCTCGCGCACGCCCAGGTCGAGTTCGGCCAGCTCGCCGCGCCGCAGGTCGAGCAGCACCGCGTCGCGCGGTGCCACCCACAGCGCATCGCTGCCCAGCAGGTAACGCCGGCTGAGGGCCAGCGACAGGGTTTCCAGGCGCTGTGCCGGCATCTGGATGCCGCATTGCACGAACAGGCTGTCGGCATGCTGGCGGATGGTTGTGCCGGCTGGCGGCAACACCAGTGGGTAACGCCCGACCTGGGCCCGCTCGACCGGCATGCTGGCCAGCAGCGGGTGGCCCGGGCGCACCACCAGGCTCATCGACTCGCTGTACAGGTGCTCGAACGACAGGCCCTGGATCTGTGGGCTGTCGGTCATGCGCCCAACCACCAGCTCCAGCTCGCCCAGGCGCAGTTGGCCGAGCAACTGCGCGCTGACCCCGGTAACCACACTGACCACCAGCGCGTCATGGCGCTGGTGCAGGCGGCACAACACCTCGGGCATGAGCAGGCCTTCGACCGTGGACAGCACGCCGATGCGGACCTGCGAAGGTGCCCGCGCTTCGCCACGCAGGCTGCTGACGCCATCGCGCAGGGCTTGCACGCTGGGCCCGGCATAGCGCATGAAGCGAGTCCCGTCTGCAGTCAGCTCGACGCCCTGGCGGCTGCGCGCGAACAGCCGCGTTTCCAGCAGCGCTTCGAGTTCCTTGAGGGTCTTGGAGATGGCCGGCTGGCTGATCGCAAGCACGTCGGCAGCCCTGGCCAGGCTGCCCTGCCGGGCAATCTCCAGGAAGCACAGCAGGTGGCGGTACTTGATGCGGGTGTCGAGGTTCATGGGCGCAAGCTTAACCCATTGCGCTGGTCGCGGTATTTTCGCCGTATTGGCGATCGAGCGCCGCCCGCGCGGCGCATCGCGGATAAATCCGCTTCTACATTTGTTGCAACGTGGCCATGCCTGACAGGCCATGGTTGTCCGCCGGTTTGCAAGGCTGTAGGAGCGGATTTATCCGCGATGCGCCGCACGAGCGGCGCTCGATCTCACAGGCGACAACACCCCCATCAATCCACCGCCAACTCCACCGCACGCCCCCTCAAGCGCACCGGCCAAACCCGCAAGCGCTGCGCCGAATCCTCCAGGCATTCCCCGCTGTGCAGGCTGAAATGCTGTTTGTACAACGGCGCCGCTACCACCAACTCGCCCTGCAACGTGCCCACCAGCCCACGGCCGATGACATTGGCCCCGGAACGCGGATCGCGGTTGTCCACCGCGTACAGCGGTTGGGCCTGCTCCGGCAGGTAGAATAACGCCACCTGGGCGCCATCGAGCCATACCACCACCCCGGAATCGGCTATCAGGTCGTCGGCCTGACATACCGTTTGCCAGTTCACCTGGGTTTTCACTGCAGCATTGGACAGGTTCATCACACAGCCTCCTCGACGGTTGGGATCAGATGCAGCGCTGCCACAGGCCGACGCTGTTCGCGTTCGCGCACGAAGTGCACGTCCGGGTCAGCGCGGCGATCGTTGACGAAGGTGCGGAAGCGCTTGAGTTTCTCGGGGTCGTTGAGGGCGTTGGCCCACTCGCATTGGTACTGGTCGACCACATGCTGCATCTGCGCCTCCAGCTCGCCAGCCAGGCCCAGGCTGTCGTCGATGACCACCTGTTTCAGGTAGTCCAGGCCGCCCTCCAGGTTCTCGCGCCATACCGAGGTGCGCTGCAGCTTGTCGGCGGTGCGGATGTAGAACATCAGCACTCGGTCGATCAGGCGCACCAGGGTTTCGTCGTCGAGGTCGGTGGCGAACAGTTCGGCGTGCCGCGGGCGCATGCCGCCGTTGCCGCACACGTACAGGTTCCAGCCTTTCTCGGTAGCGATCACACCGATGTCCTTGCTTTGCGCCTCGGCGCATTCTCGAGTGCAGCCGGACACTGCGAACTTGAGCTTGTGCGGGCTGCGCAGGCCCTTGTAGCGGTCTTCCAGGCGCAGGGCCATGGCGACACTGTCCTGCACCCCGTAGCGGCACCAGGTGCTGCCCACGCATGACTTCACCGTGCGGGTCGACTTGCCATAGGCGTGGCCGGTTTCGAAACCGGCCTCGATCAGCTCGCCCCAGATCAGCGGCAGTTCGTGCAACTGCGCGCCAAACAGGTCGATGCGCTGGCCACCAGTGATCTTGGTGTACAGGTCGTACTTCTTCGCCACCTGGCCGATCACGATGAGTTTGTCGGGGGTGATTTCCCCGCCGGGGATGCGTGGCACCACCGAGTAGGTACCATTCTTCTGCATGTTGGCCATGAAGGTGTCGTTGGTGTCCTGCAGCGGCACCAGCGCTGGGTCCATGATCGGCTGGTTCCAGCACGAGGCGAGAATATTGCCCACCGCCGGCTTGCAGATGTCGCAGCCAACCTGCCCCTTGCCATGGCGTGCGAGCAGCTCGTTGAAGGTGCGGATGCCCTCTACCCGCACCAGCCCGTACAGTTCCTGGCGGGTGTAGGCAAAGTGCTCGCACAGGCTCTTGTCCACCACCACGCCACGGGCGCCCAGCTCGTGCTCGACCACCTGCTTGAGCAGAGCCGCGCAACCACCACAGCCAGTCGCTGCCTTGGTGCAGCCCTTGACCGCGGCAAGGTCGCCACAGCCACTGTCGATGGCGGCACACACCGCGCCCTTGCTGACGTTGTGGCAGGAGCAGAGGGTCGCGCTGTCGGGCAGCGCATCGGCGCCCAGGGCCGGCGCCGCGCCACCTTGCGGCAGGATCAGCGCTGCTGGGTCGGCCGGCAGGGTGATGCCATTCTGTGCATATTGCAGCAAGGTGTCGTAGTAACTGTTGTCGCCAACCAGCACCGCACCGAGCACGCGCTTGCCGCTGGCGTCCACCACCAGCCGGCGGTAGGCGTTGTTGGCTTCATCGATGAAGCGGTAGCTGCGCGAGCCTGGGGTGGCGCCGTGGGCATCGCCGATCGAACCGACATCCACACCCAGCAGCTTGAGCTTGGTCGACATGTCGGCACCGGTGAATTCGCCAGCGGCTTCCCCCATCAGCAATGCCGCCAGGTTGCGTGCCATGCTGTAGCCCGGGGCGACCAGGCCGAATACGCTGCCGTTCCACGACGCGCACTCGCCGATGGCAAAGATGCGTGGGTCACTGCTGCGGCAGTGGTTATCGATCACCACCCCGCCACGCGCCGCGATGTCCAGGCCGCAGGCTCGGCCCAGGGCATCCTGCGGGCGGATACCGGCAGAAAACACGATCAGGTCGGTTTCCAGGTGTTCGCCGCCATCGAAGTTCATGCGGTAGCGGTAGTCTTCACCGGCACTGATCGACTGGGTGGCGCGCGACAGGTGCACACCCACCCCCAGGGCTTCGATCCGGGCCTTGAGCGCGGCACCACCCTCGCCGTCCAGTTGCACCGGCATCAGCCGTGGGGCGAATTCCACCACGTGGGCTTCCAGACCCAGCGACTTGAGGGCGTTGGCCGCTTCCAGGCCGAGCAGGCCACCGCCAACCACCACGCCACGGCGGGCATTGGCGGCGGCAGCGCGAATGGCGTCGAGGTCATCGAGGGTGCGATAGACCAGGCGTGCGTTGCCGCTGGAGCCTTCGATCGGCGGTACGAAGGGGTACGAGCCGGTGGCCAGCACCAGCTGGTCATAGCCGTAGCGCCCCTCGGCGGTGACCACTTCGCCGCGCGCGCGGTCGATTTCCAGCACTGCTTCACTGAGGTGCAGATGCACGCCGCTGGCGCTGTAGAAGTCCTGCCCGCACAGGGCCAGGGTTTCGGCGCAGCTGCCACCGAAGTACTCGGACAGGTGCACGCGGTCATAGGCGCGTTGCCGCTCGTCGCCAAACACGTGCAGCTCGAAGCGCTGCAGGGCGCCACGGCTGACCAGTTGTTCGACGCAATGATGGCCGACCATGCCGTTGCCGACGATGACCAGTCGCTGTCGTTGCCCGCTGCTCGCTGTTGCCTTCATAAGCCGATCCTCGATCAAAAAAAAAGCGCCTGGAGCCGAAGCTCCAGGCGCCTTTGCCTGTATTCATCACGGTAGGGGGCCCGGGTTGATCGCCGTTGATCAGTGGGCGTTGTTGTAACCGGGTTAAAGCAGGGACTGTGCCAAAGCTGTTGCCACGACTTGCCCTATCGCCGCCAAGCCAGCGTCTACAAGGCCTGGCACAGCTTCACAGGGCGGTGAGATAGCTGTGGAAACTGGCTTGCCGGTGATAGCACCAGCGCAGTTAACGCACATTCCAAGTGCATCACTCCCCATCTTGGCGCATTCAATACACATCCCGCCGATACCGCTTGGCCTTGCCCAGCGCCTCGACATAAGCCGCAGCTGCCGCCGCATCCATGCCCCCATGCTCGGCCACGATCACCCGCAACGCCGCCTCCACATCCCTGGCCATGCGCTGCGCATCACCGCACACATAGAAGTAAGCCCCCGCCTGCAGCCACTGCCAGAGCTCCGCGCCGCGCTCCAGCATGCGCTGCTGCACATAGATTTTCTGCGCCTGGTCCCGCGAGAAGGCCGTGTCCAGGCGCAAGTGCCCTGTGGTCTGCCAGGCCAGCAACTGCTCCCGGTAATAGAAATCGGTGGCCGCGTACTGTTCACCGAAGAACAGCCAGTTGGCGCCTTTGGCTCCGCGCGCCTCACGTTCCTCGAGGAAGGCCCGGAACGGCGCAATGCCGGTGCCGGGGCCGACCATGATCAGCGGCACACTGTCGTCCTCGGGCAACCGGAAGTGCTTCGACACCTGCGGGAAGATCGCCACCTTCAGTGACTGCGCGCGGTCGGCAAGGAAGCTTGAGCACACGCCTTTGCGTGAGCCATAGCGCACCGTGGACACGGTCAGGTGCACTTGCCCAGGGTGCGCCAGCGGGCTGGAGCTGATCGAGTACAACCGCGGCTGCAGCGGTTTGAGCAGCTCGAGCCAGCTGGCCAGCGGCAGTTGCTGCGGGAAGGCATGCAACACATCGACCAGTTGCCGACCCCACAGCCAGTCCTGCAGCTCGGCCTTGCACTCGGGCTGCAGCAGCCGCTGCAGGTCCGGGGCATTGCCGGCAAACACCTGCAACTGTTGCGGGGTGACCTTGGCGATTTCCAGGTGCGCTTGCAGGGCTTCTATCAACGGCATGGGAGGCTGGTTTTTCAGCTCGATCATGGCCTGGCCATCGAGCTGCATCAGCGCCAGCAGTTCGTCGACCAGAGCCGGGCAGTTGCGCGGCCACACCCCCAGGGCATCACCCGGGGCATAGCTCAAGCCGCTACCGCTCAGGTCGAACACCAGCTGACGGGTTTCCTTGCTGGCGCCCGCGCCGTTGAGCAGGCGGTTCTCCAGCACGCTAGCAGCCCAGGGTTGCTGCTTGCTGCAGGCCACCGCCGGTGCGGCTTCGCTGCGCGGCTGCGGCGCAGCGACACTGCCCAGGGTTGGCAGCAGCGCATCGAGCCAGGCAGCGAAGGCATCGTCGTAATCCGGCTCGCAATCGACCCGTGGCAGCAGGCGTCGCCCACCCAGCTCGGCCAGGCGCTGGTCGAGCTTGCGGCCAAAACCGCAAAACTGCTGGTAACTGGAATCGCCCAGGGCCAGCACGGCATAGGGCAGTTCGGCACAATGGGCGCCCTCCTCGCCTTGCAAGGCACGCCAGAACGCCGCTGCGCTATCCGGCGCATCGCCATCGCCGAAGGTACTGGCAATCAACACCACGCTGGCAGCGCCTTGCAGTTGATGTGGGCTGACCGCATCCATGCAATCGAGCTGCACAGCGAGGCCAGCAGCGCGCAGGCGCTCGGCACAACGCTCGGCCAGCCGCTCGCCATTGCCGGTCTGCGAGGCCCAGAGTACCTGGTGGCGAGGGGCTGCCAGCGTGGCTTGGTGCCCTGGCGCAGGCTGGGCGAACAGCCCGGCCAGCAAGCCATCGACGAACAGCCGACTGTTGCCGGCCAGCGGTGCACTGGCTGGCAGGCACGGCACAGCCTCGCTAGCGGCCTGCTCCAGGCCCAGCAGGAAGCCTTGCAGATAGTGGCGTTGTTCCTCGGCCAGCACCGGCACTGGCAGCGTGTCCAGGCCAAGCACACGGGCCAGGACGGCGGTCGGCCTGCAGGCTGGCTGCGCAATGGCAGTGTCCAGTTCAAGCGCCTCGATGCGTTCACCGGCGGCCCGCTCCAGCTGCACGGCACAATGCTTGAACGCCGGCTGCAACGACAGTGGATCGACCGCATCGCAGGTGACGGCATTGATCGCCAACTGATCGCCAACCAGGTCGTTCCAGTGAAACGGCGCAAAGCAGTTGCCCGGCATCACCCGGTCGCTGATACGCGCAGGCAGCACGGCTTGCCCCCGGCGCGAGCGGATGGCGACCTGGTCGTTTTCGGTGATGCCCAGCCGCGCGGCATCTTCGCGGTGGAGCTCGACGAAAGGGCCAGGCTCGAGTTTGTTCAGCGCCGGCACCTTGCCGGTCTTGGTCAGGGTGTGCCACTGATGCTGCACACGGCCGGTATTCAGTACCATGGGGTAATCAGCATCGGGCAATTCCGCCGCTGGCAGCCAGGGCCGGGCGAAGAAGCGCGCCTTGCCGCTGCTGGTGGCAAAGGCCAGTGCCGGGCGTTCGCCGTGGGCATCGTGCACCAGCGCCTGGCTGCTGCCATCGTTGCAGTAGCGTAACGGGCTGCGCGGGTTGTCGCGGCCTGGCGCGCAGGGCCACTGGCGCGGTTGCTCGCGCAGTTCGGCATAACCGATGCCACGCAGGTCGTAGCCGGTTGCGGGGTTGTGGAAGCGGCGGATCTCTTCGTACACCGCTTCGGCATCGGGGTAGTCGAAGGCCTCGGCGTAGCCCATGGCGCAGGCGACCCGGGCAATGATCCGCCAATCCGCCAGGCTCTGCCCGGGTGGCGCGACAGCGCGCGGCATCAGGGTCAGGTTGCGCTCGCTGTTGATCATCACGCCCTCGCCTTCGGCCCACAGCGCGGCTGGCAGGAGGATGTCGGCATAGCGGTTGGTTTCAGTGTCGAGAAAGGCGTCCTGGGCGATCACCAGTTCGGCCTGGCGCAAGCCCTCGATCACTTGCTGGCGATTGGCGACGCTGGCCACCGGGTTGCTGCAGATGATCCAGCAGGCTTTGACTTCCCCCGCCTTCATCTGCTGGTACAGGGCGATGGTGCCCTCGCCTTCCTCTACCCGCAGGCTGCCAGGCGCCAGGCCCCATTGCCGCTCGACGAAGGCCCGGTCTGCCGCTACCAGCGCCGAGCGCTGGCCCGGTAGCCCGGCGCCCATGTAGCCCATCTCGCGGCCACCCATGGCATTCGGCTGGCCGGTCAGCGAGAACGGCCCGCTGCCGAGGCGGCAGATGGCACCGGTGGCCAGGTGCAGGTTGCACAGCGCGTTGCTGTGCCAGGTGCCGTGAATGCTCTGGTTCAGGCCCATGGTCCAGCAACTCATCCAGTTGTTGGCGGTACCGATCCATTCGGCAGCCTTGATGAGGTCGGCCTCGGCCAAGCCGGTGATGGCGGCCACGCGTTGCGGGGTGTAGTCGTCGAGAAAGCCGACCAGTTCGTCCCAGCCTTCGGTATGGCGGGCGATGAAATCGGGGTCGGTATGGCCGTTGCGCTGCAGCAGGTGCAGCAGCCCGTTGAGCAAGGCCAGGTCAGTGCCGGGGCGCACCTGCAGGAACAGGTCGGCCTTGTCGGCGGTGGCACTGCGCCGCGGGTCGACGACAATCAGCTTGGCGCCCGCCTTGACCCGGTCGAGCAGGCGCAGGAACAGGATCGGGTGGCAGTCAGCCATGTTGGCGCCGATCACCAGGAACACATCAGCGTGGTCGAAATCCTGGTAGCTGCCGGGCGGGCCATCGGCGCCGAGCGAGAGCTTGTAGCCACTGCTGGCGCTGGCCATGCACAGGCGTGAGTTGGACTCGATATGACGGGTGCGGATGAAGCCCTTGGCCAGCTTGTTGGCCAGGTACTGGGCTTCCAGCGACATCTGCCCGGACACGTACAGCGCCACGGCATCGGGGCCGTGCCGGTCGAGGATGCCGCGCAGGCGTGCGGCGGCCTCGGCAATGGCCTGGTCGATGCCGGTACGTGCCGGCTGCTGGTTGCGCTGCTGGCGTACATAGGCGTCGGCCAGGCGCCCGGCGGCGCTCAGCGGCAGGTGTGCGGTAAGGCCCTTGGTGCACAGGCGGCCGAAATTGCTGGGGTGCTGCTTGTCGCCGCTGATCTTGGCGACCTTGCCATCGACAACGCTCATGACGATGCCGCAACCAACGCCGCAATAGGGACAGACGCTGCGTACTTCGCTGTTGGCCATGGGGCGGGCTCCTGTTGGAACGCAAAAAGGCGCCGGCTGCCCGGCTTGCTTGGCAAGCGGGGCAACACGGCGCCTTTGTCGTGAAATGTTGCGGGCTGTCGACGTTGATAGCCCAGGATGGAGGGGAAACAGCAATTTGTGGGCCAGCTGTGCCGCCCTTTCGCGGGCATGCCGGCGCGCCCCAGGATTTCGCAAGGCCTGGGGGCGCAGCAGCACTGTGGGGGTGGGCTGGGCGGCGAAGATGCCGGCACTGGTGGCGCACCATGCAATGGCACGCGCGGGCATCCTGGCGCCATGCTGGAGCACATTCATGCTGATGGCAGCGGGTAGACTAGCTTTTGCAACGCTGGAAGCGTTCTACTGCGCTGCAACCCGTGAGCCGCTACTTTTCCAATCCGAGGCTAGTGTTTGCGCCATGACGACCGCCCCCGCCGCTCAGGCATCACGCGCTGAGTACACACGACGCATGAATCGCGTGCTCAACTATATCGATGCTCACCTGGAGCAACCTTTGGATGGCGCAGCACTCGCCGACGTCGCCAATTTTTCACGTTTTCATTTCCATCGGCTCTTCGCTGCCTGGATGGGCGAGACCCTGGGCAACTACATCCGGCGCAGACGGCTGGAGAATGCAGCCCTGCGCCTTTCCGCCAGCAGCCATGAAACAGTGCTGGAGACCGCCCTGGCTTCTGGCTTCAATTCGGCTGAGGCATTTGCACGGGCCTTCAAGCTCAGGTTTGGCTGTACGCCATCGGACTGGCGGGCCAATGCTCCGCAGCGAGCAGCAGCGCTGGTTGCAGCCATTGGCCAGCATCGCGCTGATGGAGAGAGCAATCCTGATCAGGTTGCGAGCAATGTGGATCAGGCACACCAGGGCGCATTCGCTGATGCTGTCGTCTCCTGTCCATTGGCAAAGGATCCCGCCATGAATGTACGCATCATCGATTTACCGGCAACGCGCGTGGCCTACCAGCGCCTGATCGGCCCCTACGGCCCCGCCATCGGCGAGTTCTGGCGCAACAAGATGACGCCCTGGATGTACTCGCACGGTTTCAGCGAAGGCGTTTGCTACGGTATCGGTCATGACGACCCGTCCATCACGCCCGCCGACAAGTGCCGTTATGACGCTTGCGTCGAGGTGCCAGCCGATTTCGTCAGCAGCGGTCAGGCAGACATCCAGACCCTGCCGGGAGGGCGCTATGCGCTGTCGAGCTTCAAAGGGAGGGTGGAAAACATCGCTGACGCCTGGACGCGGCTGCTTCGCGAGTGGATGCCGTCCAACGGCCTGCAGTGTGACGACCGCCCGTGCTTTGAAAGATTTTACGCCGCTACGGCATTCAACCCGCAAACCGGTGAGTTCAGCTGCGACATCTGCATTCCGGTAAAGGCGCTGTAGAAGCGCAGAAACAAAAAAAGCGACCCGAAGGTCGCTTTCTTTGTGACTTCCGGGTGTTCAGTAGGCCCTGGAAGTGGAATATGGCGCAGCGGACGGGACTCGAACCCGCGACCCCCGGCGTGACAGGCCGGTATTCTAACCGACTGAACTACCGCTGCGCTAAACATCGAGTGGTGGGTGATGACGGGATCGAACCGCCGACCCTCTGCTTGTAAGGCAGATGCTCTCCCGGCTGAGCTAATCACCCATGTGTCTCGGTGTGGCGCGCATTCTACGGACGACTTCGCGCTGTGGCAAGCACTTATCGATTTTTTTGCAAATTTCGATAAACACCAAAAAACAGACACAAAAAAAGCGACCCTAAGGTCGCTTTCTCTGTTGCTTCCGGGTGTTCAGTAGGCCCTGGAAGCGGAATATGGCGCAGCGGACGGGACTCGAACCCGCGACCCCCGGCGTGACAGGCCGGTATTCTAACCGACTGAACTACCGCTGCGCTAAACATCGAGTGGTGGGTGATGACGGGATCGAACCGCCGACCCTCTGCTTGTAAGGCAGATGCTCTCCCGGCTGAGCTAATCACCCTTCGTCTCGGTGTGGCGCGCATTCTACGGACGGCTTGCTACCCTGGCAAGCGTTTTTTGAACTTTTTTCAAAAAAAATTCCAGATCTTTCAAAGACCTAGCGCTGCCGGGCATTTTCCTGGCATGCAGATAGCTGCTGGCCCTCTGACAGGGTTGGCCTCGGAGCACCGCTCGGAGAATAATGCCCGCCTTATGCATTAAGGAGAGATTGCCCCTCATGTGGTTCAAGAACCTGCTGACCTACCGCCTGACCCAGGAAGTCCCGTTCGAGCCTGAAGCGCTGGAAGCGGCCCTGGCCAGCAAGCCGGCCCGCCCCTGCGCCAGCCAGGAGCTGACCACCTATGGTTTCGTCGCGCCATTCGGCAAGGGCGAAGACGCTCCCCTGGTGCATGTCAGCGGCGAGTACCTGCTGATTGCCGCGCGCAAGGAAGAACGCATCCTGCCCAGCAGCGTGGTCAATGACGCGGTCAAGGAAAAGGTCGAAGAGATCGAGACCGAGCAGATGCGCAAGGTCTACAAGAAGGAACGCGACCAGATCAAGGACGAGATCATCCAGGCCTTCCTGCCGCGCGCATTCATCCGCCGCTCGATGATCTTCGCCGCCATCGCCCCGCGCCTGGGGCTGATCCTGGTCAACTCGGCCAGCGCCAAGCGTGCCGAAGACCTGCTGTCGACCCTGCGCGAAGTGATGGGCTCGCTGCCCGTGCGCCCGGCCACGGTGAAGATCGCGCCAACCGCCACCATGACCGACTGGGTCAAGTCGCAGCAGGCCGCCGAAGGCTTCTACGTGCTGGACGAATGCGAACTGCGCGACACCGCCGAAGACGGTGGCATCGTGCGCTGCAAGCGCCAGGACCTGACCGGCGAGGAAATCCAGCTGCACCTGAGCACCGGCAAGGTGGTCACCCAGCTGGCCCTGGCCTGGCAGGACAAGCTGTCGTTCGTGCTGGACGACAAGATGGTGATCAAGCGCGTGAAGTTCGAGGAGCTGCTGCAGGAGCAGGCCGAACAGGATGGCGGCGATGAAGCTGCACAGCAGTTCGACGCCAGCTTCCAGCTGATGATGATGACCTTTGCCGAGTTCCTGCCGGCGCTGTTCGAGGCGCTGGGTGGCGAGGAGATTCCGCAAGGGGTCTGACGGCCATGGAATGCCGGTGCTGGCATGGGGAAGATCCTCGGACAGCACCGGCCCAAGCGCCGGCAAGCCAGCTGCCACAGGTACGGCACAGGTCTGATATTGGGCCGTACCTGTGGCAGCTGGCTTGCCGGCGATTGCGCCCTTGAAATTACAAAGCCATAACAAAAAGGACTTGCCCCATGCGTGCCCTCGCCGCCCTCAGCCGCTTCGTCGGCAACACCTTCGCCCTGTGGGTACTGGTATTCGCCGTGCTGGCCTTCCTGCAGCCACAATGGTTCGTCGCCCTCAAGGTGGCCATCGTGCCGCTGCTGGGCCTGGTGATGTTCGGCATGGGCCTCACCCTCAAGCTCGACGATTTTGCCGCCCTCGCCCGTCAGCCCTGGCGGGTGATGCTGGGCGTGGTCGCGCACTTCGTGATCATGCCGGGCATGGCCTGGCTCCTGTGCCAGCTGTTCCAGCTGCCGCCGGAAATCGCCGTAGGCGTGATCCTGGTCGGCTGCTGCCCGAGCGGCACGGCGTCGAACGTGATGGTCTGGCTGTCACGGGGTGACCTGGCGTTGGCGGTGGCGATTGCCGGAGTGACTACCCTGCTCGCGCCGCTGCTGACCCCGGCACTGATCTGGTTCCTCGCCTCGGCCTGGCTGCCGGTATCCTTCATGGACATGTTCTGGTCGATCCTGCAGCTGGTGATGCTGCCGATCGTGCTCGGCGTGCTGGCCCAGCGCCTGCTCGGCAGCAAGGTGCAGGCGGCGGTGCAGGTGCTGCCGCTGGTGTCGGTGGTCAGCATCGTGATGATCGTCTGCGCAGTGGTGGCGGCCAGCCAGGCGAAAATCGCCGAGTCCGGGTTGCTGATCATGGCCGTGGTAATGCTGCACAACAGCTTCGGTTATTTGCTCGGTTACCTGACCGGCAAGCTGTGCAAGCTGCCGCTGGCCCAGCGCAAGGCGCTGGCGCTGGAGGTAGGCATGCAGAACTCCGGCTTGGGCGCGGCCCTGGCAGCGGCGCATTTCTCGCCATTGGCGGCGGTGCCGAGCGCGTTGTTCAGTGTTTGGCACAATATTTCCGGGGCGCTGCTGTCGACCTGGTTCCGGCGCATGGGTGAGCCTGTGGCTGAAGCTGAAGCTGAAGCTGAAGCTGGGGAGCCTGCCAGGCATTGATGCTGCCCGCGCTGGGCCGCTTCGCAGGTATCCGCGCGAAGAGGCCCAGCGCAGGCTTGCCCAGAGAACTGTCTGCGTGCACCATGGTGCCCACTGTGAGGACGACCTCACGACGCAGCGCGTGATCATCCCGGGGACGGCCCCATCCTTCGCAACGATGGAGACGCACCATGTCCTGGATCATCCTGTTCTTCGCCGGCCTGTTCGAGGTTGGTTGGGCGGTCGGCCTGAAATACACCGATGGCTTCAGCAAGCCGCTTCCCACCGTACTCACCGTCGCCGCCATGGCCATCAGCCTGGGCTTGCTGGGCCTGGCCATGAAGGAACTGCCGCTGGGCACCGCCTACGCCATCTGGACCGGCGTCGGCGCGGTCGGCACGGTGATCGCCGGCATCCTCCTGTTCGGCGAGTCGATGGCCCTGGTACGCCTGGTCAGCGTGGCGCTGATCATTGCCGGCCTGGTCGGCCTGAAAGTCAGCGCCAGCTGACACCCGCCACTAGCGCAGGTCGCCGCGCAGGCGGCTGACCTGCTCACGCAACGCTTCTGGTTGCGCGGCCTCCACCGGGATGGCGGCGCCTGCCACGATGGTTACCCGTGACCACAGGCGCTTGAAAAAGCCCTTGCCCGGGTCACGGCTGAAGAAGCTGCCCCACAGCCCCTGCAAGGCCAGCGGAATCACCGGTACCGGTGTTTCTGCGAGGATGCGGTTGACGCCGCCCTTGAACACATCGATTTCACCATCCCCGGTCAGCTTGCCCTCCGGGAAGATGCACACCAGCTCGCCATCCGCCAGGTACTCGGCAATCCGGCTGAAGGCGCGCTCGTAGGTGGCCAGGTCTTCGTTGCGCCCGGCAATCGGGATGGCACCTGCGGTGCGGAACACGAAGTTGAGCACTGGCAGGTTGTAGATCTTGTAGTACATGACAAAGCGGATCGGCCGACGGATCGCCCCACCGAGCAGCAGCGCGTCGACGAACGACACGTGGTTGCACACCAGCAATGCCGCACCTTGCTCGGGAATGCGCTCGAGGCCGCGGTGCTGCACGCGGTACATCGAATGGCTGAGCAGCCAGATCAGGAAGCGCATGGTGAACTCGGGCACGATCCTGAAGATATACACGTTCACCGCGATATTGAGCAGCGACACCACCAGGAACAGCTGCGGGATGGTCAGCTTGGCCAGGCCCAGCAGGGCAATGGTGAGCAGCGCCGATACCACCATGAACAAGGCATTGAGAATGTTGTTGGCGGCGATCACCCGGGCACGCTGGTCTTCGGCAGTGCGCGCCTGGATCAGCGCATACAGCGGCACGATATAGAAGCCACCGAACACGCCAAGGCCGACGATCGACAGCAGGATCCACCAGGCCTGGCCCATGCCCAGCAGCGCCAGCCAGTCGTGCGCCGTCGCGGCAGCTGGCACATCGCCGGAGTGCCACCACCACAGCAGGCCGAACAGGCTCAGGCCGAACGAGCCGAACGGCACCAGGCCGATTTCCACCTTGCGCCCGCTCAGCCGCTCGCACAGCAGCGAGCCCAGGGCGATGCCGACCGAGAACAGGGTCAGCACCAGGGTCACCACCGTACCGTCACCGTGCAGCCAGTCCTTGGCATAGGCCGGGATCTGGGTAAGGTAGATGGCCCCGACGAACCAGAACCACGAGTTGCCGACGATCGACCGCGACACCGCCGGCGGCTGGCCCAGGCCCATGCGCAGGATCGCCCAGGACTGCCTGAAGATGTTCCAGTCCAGTGGCATTTGCGGCGAAGCGGCGGCAGCCCGCGGGATCCAGCGGCTGGCCAGGTAGCCCAGCAGCGCCGTGCCGACCACGCCGCCGGCCACCACCGTGGCATAGCTGTCGGCCGACATCATCACCCCGGCGCCGATGGTGCCGGCGAGGATGGCCAGGAAGGTACCGGTTTCCACCAGCCCGTTGCCGCCGACCAGTTCTTCTTCGCGCAAGGCTTGCGGCAGGATCGAGTATTTCACCGGGCCGAACAGCGCCGAATGCGTGCCCATGCCGAACAGCGCCACCAGCATCAGCGCCAGGTGGTTGGTGATGAAGCCGAGCGCGCCGACCGCCATGATGGCGATCTCGGCCAGCTTGATCGCGCGGATCAGCGCGTCCTTGGCGAACTTCTCGCCAAACTGCCCACCCAGCGCCGAGAACAGGAAGAACGGCAGGATGAACAGCAAGGCGCACAGGTTGACCCAGATCGAACGGTCGCCGTCGCCCAGGCTGAGCTTGAACAGGATCGCCAGGATCAGCGACTGCTTGAACAGGTTGTCGTTGAACGCACCCAGCGACTGGGTGATGAAGAACGGCAGGAAACGCCGCTTGCCGAGCAAGGTGAATTGCGAGGAATGACTCATCGTCCTTGGTCCTGAGGGCTTTTCGATTGGAGGCTTGCCAGGCGCGGCAAGCCACAAATCTGCATGGGAAATGGGTTGGCTGGCAAGC
Source organism: Pseudomonas anuradhapurensis (assembly GCF_014269225.2). Taxonomy (NCBI): domain Bacteria; kingdom Pseudomonadati; phylum Pseudomonadota; class Gammaproteobacteria; order Pseudomonadales; family Pseudomonadaceae; genus Pseudomonas; species Pseudomonas anuradhapurensis. Next base: position 1,406,271 of record NZ_CP077097.1, on the reverse strand, counting down.
GCCGGCTAAACATAGCCAAGTGCCATTATTTTTGCGCTGCACGATCAAGGTTGCGTCGCACCCGCCGACAATTCATATAGATGACTATATCCGACAGAAAAAACAGACCTCCGGTCTCCTCCAATACACAAGAAAGGGGCTCAGCAGTTTATGTTTACCTGGTTCGGCGACCTGAGAATCGCCAATAAGCTCTTCCTCGGTTTCGGTCTGGTGCTGTGCCTGACCTTAGCCCAGTCGCTGATTGGCTGGGACGCGCTGGGCAGCCTGGTGCGCCGCAGCCAAGTGGTCAGCGATGTATCCGCCCTCAACGATGCACTGGGCGACTTACGCGTAGCGCGCCTGCGCCATGCCATGGCTAACGGCGACGAAAACGAAGGCAAGGCACTGCAGGCGGCACTGGATGCTTTCCAGAAACCGTTGGACAAACTGCGCAGCACGTTGGTGAAGCCGCAAAACCTGGCGCTGCTCGGCCAAGCTGACCAGGCCCTGCAGGCGTATGCCGGCAACCAGGCGCTGAGCTTCGCGTCCTACCAGAAAATGCGCACCGCACAGAAGGACATGGGCGTGCTGGCCACACAGTCGTTCAGCAGCATCGAGCGCATTCGCGAGCAGGTCCGCGCCCTGCCCGATGCCGAACTGCGTTTTGTGCGCAGCGAAGCGATCAACCAGATTCGTGAAAACCTGATCCTTCTGCGCTACCACGTGCGTGGCTACACCGGGAACACCAACACCGATACCGAAAAGCTGATGAACGCGCAGGTCGCCACCACGGTAAACGACCTGCCTGGACTGGTAGCCACATTCAACGGTCAGTTCGCCGGGGAATTCGACCAGTTGATCCGACAGGTGCGCGCCTATGCCGACGCCGTGGAAACATTCCGTGGCGAGGTGAGCAAGCTGGTGGCCTACCGTACGGCGATGGGCAATGACGTGGAAACGCTCAATGGCTTGATCGGCCAATTGCTCGATGCCCAGGCTACGTCAGTGGTCGAGGACAGCCAGTTCGCCAAGACCCTGCAGATCGTCACCACCCTGCTCGCCCTGCTGGTTGGCGGGTTGGCCGCAGTACTGATCGCCCGCCAGGTCAGCGCGCCGTTGCGCCAGGTGCTGAAGGCCATGGAGCAGGTGGCTGCGGGCGACCTCGGCGAACAGCCGAACAGTACCCGCCGCGACGAGGTGGGCCAGTTGCAGAACGCACTGCAGCGCATGACCGGCAACCTTCGGGCATTGATTACCCACGTGCGCGACGGCATTTCGCAGATTGCCAGCGCTACCGAAGAGCTGTCGGCCATCACCGAACAGACCAGCGCCGGCGCCAACAACCAGAAAGTCGAAACCGACCAGGTGGCCACCGCAATGCAGGAAATGGCCGCCACCGTGCACGAAGTGGCAAGCAATGCCGATGAAGCTTCGCAGGCCGCCAGCGCTACCGACGACGAAGCCCGCGCAGGCGACAACGTGGTCAGCCGCGCGGTGGCGCAGATCGACCGCTTGGCCAACCAGGTAGGCGCCACCGGTGAGGCGATGAATGCGCTGCGCAGCGAAAGCCAGCGTATCGGCAAGGTCATGGATGTGATCAAGGCGGTGGCCGAGCAGACCAACCTGCTGGCGCTGAATGCTGCCATCGAAGCGGCCCGGGCGGGTGAAGCCGGGCGTGGTTTTGCGGTGGTGGCAGATGAGGTACGCAGCCTGGCCCAGCGCACCCAGGCGTCTACCGAGGAGATCGAGCAGGCGATCGGCAGCCTGGAACAAGGCACGCGTTCGGTCAGCGAATTGATGGAAGAAAGCCAGAGCTTGACTGCGAGCAGTGTTGCGCTGGTGCGCGAGGCGGGGCAGGCGCTGGAAGGGATAACCCAACGGGTTTCCGGGATCCAGTCGATGAACCAGCAGATTGCCGCAGCATCAGCGCAGCAGAGTGCGGTGGCTGAAGGGATCAGCCGCAGTGTGGTCAGGGTGCGGGATATCTCCGAGCAGACGGCGGAGGCGAGCCAGCAGACATCGGCGTCCAGCGTGGAACTGGCGCGCCTGGGTGGCCAGTTACAGCAGATGATCAGCCACTTCAGGCTGTAAGCTGCGAATCGCTGTAGGTTTTTTGCAGGAACGGCCTGGTGTCGCGAAAAGGCCGCTCCTGCGCGGACCGTACTGCTCAAGAGGTAGCAGTCAACCGCCTACTCGAAACCAAACAAAGCCCGCGCGGTATCCCCCAACAGGGCTCGACGCAATTGCGCCGAGCAGCCCAAGGCCTCGAACTGTTCGACAGCAGTACCGAAGCTTACCGCCGACTCATGCTGGGTATGCGGCCAGTCACTGCCCCACATCAAGCGCTGCGCACCATAATGCGCCTCCAGCGCACACAGTGCCGAACGGGCAAACGCCAGATTTTCCTCGGCCGAGCCTTCCAGCCGATAGATGCCCGAAACCTTCACCCACACCTTGCCCTGCCCTCCCAGGGCCAGCAGTTCGGCAAATCCAGGTTGCCCCAGCCCACGGCGGGCATCGGGCCGGCCGAAGTGGTCGATCACGATGTCCAGGCCATAAGGTTGCAGCGCCCGCACCAACGCCGGGATATCGGCTATCTGCCGGTGCAGCTCCAGATGCCAGCCCTGCTCGCCAATGCGCTCGAGCAACGGCCGCCATCCGGCGTCGGTCAAGTCAGGCAGCGTCTGGCCCATGAGGTTCAGGCGTACACCACGCACCCCCAGCCGGGCCATTTCATCCAGGCTCTCACGCTCGACGTCATGCTCCAGCATCACCACCCCGCGCAGCTGCCCCGGCATGGTTTGCAGGGCACTGAGCAGATAGCGGTTGTCAGTACCGAGGAAGCTGGGTTGCACCAGCACGCCATGGCTGAAACCATGAACCTGCAACTGGCTCAGGTAGTCACCCAGCGGCGCATCGTAGCTGGGCGCGTAGCGCCGCTCGCTGGCAAGGTTCAGCCAGCGGCTGAAGACATGGGCGTGGCTATCGATGGCGGTGAGGTATGCAGCAGGAGCGTCGGGCATGGTTCTCATATAGACAATGTCAGGTTACTTGGCGACCGCGCCGGCCATTTCCGGAGCGGGTGTGGATTCGAGGTTGCGACCACGAGTCTCCGGCAGGCACAGGGCGGCGATCACGGCCACGCCATAGGCGATACCGGCGTCGATGCCGATGGCACTGCCCAGTGACATCGACTCGCTCATGTGGCCGACCAGGAACGGGAATACCGCCGACAGCACGCGGCCGAAGTTGTAGCAGAAGCCCACCCCGGCACCACGCACTTCCGCCGGGTAAAGCTCGTTGAAGAACGCGCCCAGGCTGGCCGGGATGCCGGCGGCGAAGAAACCCAGCGGGAAGCCGAGGAACAGCATCTGCGTGTTGCTCAGCGGAAAGAACACGTAAGCCTGCACGGTCAGCACGCAGCACAGGGCGAACAGCAGGATGTTCTTGCGGCGGCCGATGCGGTCGATCAGCAGGCCACTGACCACGCAGCCACACCAGAAGGCCACGATGATCACTGCCAGGTAGCCCCCGGAGTTCAGCACCGAAAGGTTGCGTTCGGTCTTGAGGAAGGTCGGCAGCCAGGTCATCACCGCGTGGTAGCCACCGTGGGCACCCAGGCCAAGCAAGCCGCCGAGCAGGGTCACGCGTAGCAGTTCCGGGCGGAAGATGCCGGCCATGGAGCGGAAGAAGCTGGTGGGGATGGCGTTTTCTTTCTGCAAACGCTGGAAGCTGTCCGGCTCAGGCACGTTGCGGCGCACCCAGATGATCAGCAACGACGGCAGCAAGCCGACGAAGAACATCACCCGCCAGGCGAATTCCTGCGGCACCAGCGAGTAGATCAACGTGAACAGCGCCACCGCCAGCCCCCAACCTACGGCCCAGGCGCTCTGTACTGTACCCATGACCTTGCCGCGGTATTTCGGGTTGATGGTTTCCGCCATCAGCACTGCGCCAGCAGCCCATTCGCCACCGATGCCGAAGCCTTGCATGGCCTTGACGAACAGCAGTGGGTAGAAGCCGGTGACGAACGCCGAGAGGAAGGTGAAGGACGAGAACCAGAGAATCATCCACTGCAAGGTGCGCACGCGGCCGTAGCGGTCGGACAGGGTGCCGCCCAGCCAGCCGCCGATTGCCGAAGTCACCAGGGTCAGGCCGCTGATCAGGCCGGCGTCGCCCTTGGTCAGGGAGAACGCGGCAATCAGCGCGGGGATGGCCAGGCCGAACATCTGCACTTCCAGCGCATCGAGCGACCAGCCGCCGAAGCAGGCCCAGAATGTCTTGCGCTCCCGTGAGGTGATCTGACGATACCAACTGAACATGATTGTTATCCTTCTGGTTGTGTGTGTTACGGCCGGGCGTGCACAAGCGCTGGCGACCGCGCAGGCAAAGCTACTGCGCCGTGGCAGCGCGGCGCAGATGGGGTAACCGGGGGAAGCGGCCGGCTTAGCGGATGTCGATGCGGTAGCGGAAGTGCTGCGCATGACCACGCGAGCGGCGCCATTCCAATGGCTTGCCGGCGTAGTCACGGGCCAGGCGCTCGATCACCACCACCGGGCTATCGACCGGTAGTTGCAGCAGGCGGCCATGCACCGCGTCGACCGCCTCGGCGGTCAGGGTTTCTTCGGCGTAGGCGACCAGCTGCCCGCACAGCTCCTCGTAGATCGGGTATAGCAGCGGGCCCTTGCTGTTCAGGTCAACGTCGAGCAGCGGCTGGAAGGTCTGGCGCGGCAGCCAGATCTCTTCGGCCAGCACCGGCTGGGCGCCGAGCAGACGGGTACGGACGATGCGGATCACTTCGGTTTCCAATGCCAGCCCCAGCGCTTCGGCAACCGCCGAGGGTGCGGCCAGCGGCTCGATGGAAAGGATGCGGCTTTCTGGCACCACGCGTTCGCCATTGACGGCTTCGAAGCGGAAGAAACGGAAGAGCGAAGACTGGAACTGCGGCCGGCGGATGAAAGTGCCGCGCCCCTGCTGGCGCTCCAGCACGCCTTCGGCGACCAGCACATCGACAGCCTTGCGCACGGTGCCGACCGACATGCCGAACTCGTTGGCCAGGGCTGCTTCGGTCGGGATCGCCTCACCCGGGCGCCAGCGGTTGTTGGCAATCTGCGCGACCATATGGTCGCGCAGTTGTTGGTAGCGGGGCAGTCGAGCATCACCGGTCAGTGGGTGCATGGGTCTCGCTCTCGTCTTGTTATATAAACATATATATGAATTTTTCCAGAGTATTCCCCTTAGCTGACGGGCTGTCAATGCTCCACCTGTCGCCGGGGCCGTCGATGCTGATCGGCAACTCGAGGCACGCTTACCGGGATCGCGTGCACCTCGCGATATTGCTTATGCTTGTGCCCGGCATACATCAGCACAACAAGGATGTGGCAATGCTCGCCGCCATAAAGCGCTACCCGCACACCGTTCGCCTGCTCCTGCTCACTACCTTCACGCTCACCGTCGCTCGCGCCCTCACCCTGCCCTACCTGGTGGTCTACCTGGCCGACAACTTCCAGTTGCCGATCAGCCAGATCGGCCTGCTGATCGGCGGTGCGCTGATTGTCGCCTCGCTGTTGAGCCTGTATGGCGGCCACCTGGTCGATACCTTGCGCAACCACACGCTGGTCAGCGCTTGCACGCTGCTGTTCGCGTTGGCATTCGTCGGTGCCGTTGCCAGCCGCGCAGCGATGCTGTTTTTCATTTGCCTGGTGCTGATAAACCTGGCCCTGGCAGTGGTCGACATCGCCGCCAAGGCGGGCTTCTGCGCGTTGCTGCCAGTGGAAGAGCGGGCCGAGGTGTTCGCCATCAAGTACACCCTCAGCAACATCGGCTACGCTGCCGGGCCGCTGCTGGGCGTGGCCCTGCTGGAGCTGGACGGCCACCTGCCATTCATCGCCTCGGCCCTGCTTGGCCTGGGCATGAGCCTGGCCTACTGGCGCCTGGGCGACCGCGGTTTGCAGGCCAGCGCAGCGGACCAGCCCGGCGCCGGCTTCGGCCAGGTGGCTCTGGGCCTGGCCAGTGACCGTCGGCTGGTGTGCTTTACCCTCGGCGGGGTGCTGAGCGCGGTGGTGTTCGGCCAGTTCACTGCCTACCTGTCGCAGTACCTGGTGGTGACCAGCAGCCCGGGCGAGGCGGCACGCCTGGTCGGTTACCTGGTGACCACCAACGCTGTGACGGTGATTGCCTTGCAGTACCTGATCGGCCGACGCATCAGCCGCCAGCGCCTGATGCCCTGGCTGCTGGCCGGGATGGGCCTGTTCATCGCCGGGCTGCTGGGCTTTGCCCTGGCTGGGTCGACGCTGATGTGGTGCCTGGCGATGCTGGTGTTCACCCTGGGCGAAATCATTGTCATCCCCGCCGAATACATGTTCATCGACCTGATCGCACCGGAGCACTTGCGCGGGGTGTATTACGGCGCGCAGAACCTGTCCAACCTGGGGGCAGCGCTGGGGCCGGTGATGGTGGGATTTGCCCTGGTGCAGCTGTGGCCGGGGGCGATCTTCTACCTGCTGGTGTTGTCGGTGATACTGGCGGGGGTGTTCTATTGGCTGGGTACCCGCCGAGGGTGACGATGCCTGTGCCGGCTGCCACGCGGGTACCCTCGAACAGGAGCAGGCGCAGGCGCCGGCACAGGTTGCAGCTGCACCCTGCGACCACCTGCCACTGCGACCATGGTCTGCGCTGACGAAGCGGCACCTGCGTGCCAGACTGGTTGATCGGGACCGCGTTATCTTTTTTGCTTCGGAGTCTTCATGTCGTTGTCCAGCGGGCTGATCGCCGTGGTCGCCCTGGCCTATATGGCCATCATGTTCGCCATCGCCTTCTATGGCGACCGCCGCAGCACGCCGTTGCCGCCGAAACTGCGTGCCTGGGTGTACAGCCTGTCGCTGGCGGTGTACTGCACCAGCTGGACCTTCTTCGGCGCGGTCGGCCAGGCCGCCGAACAGCTCTGGGCGTTCCTGCCGATCTACCTGGGCCCGGTGCTGCTGTTGATCTTCGCCCCATGGGTACTGCAGAAGATGGTGCTGATCAGCAAACAGCAGAACATCACCTCGATCGCCGATTTCATCGCCGCACGCTACGGCAAGTCGCAGACCCTGGCGGTGGTGGTGGCATTGATCTGCCTGGTCGGCGTGTTGCCCTATATCGCCTTGCAACTGAAAGGCATCGTGCTGGGCGTGAACCTGCTGATCGGCGCCAGCGCCGACGCCACCGGCACCCGCGTGCAGGACACCGCGCTGGTGGTATCGCTGGTGCTGGCACTGTTCGCCATCGTTTTCGGTACCCGCAGCCTGGACGTGACCGAGCACCACCGTGGCATGGTCCTGGCGATTGCCTTCGAATCGCTGATCAAGCTGCTGGCCTTCCTTGCCGTGGGCGTGTTCGTGGTGTTCAACCTGTACGACGGCTTCGATGACTTGTTCAGCCAGGCCCGCCAGTCAGTCCACCTGCAGGACTACTGGCAGGAGACCATCAACTGGCCGTCGATGGTGGTGCAGACCGCCGTGGCGATGATGGCGATCATCTGCCTGCCACGGCAGTTCCACGTCACCGTGGTGGAGAACATCGAACCCCAGGACATGCGCCTGGCGCGCTGGGTATTCCCGATGTACCTGGCGTTGGCCGCGCTATTCGTGGTGCCCATCGCCCTGGCCGGGCAGATGCTGCTGCCGGGCACGGTGATTTCCGACTCGTTCGTCATCAGCCTGCCACTGGCCGAGGCCCACCCTAGCCTGGCCCTGCTGGCGTTCATCGGCGGCGCCTCGGCCGCCACCGGCATGGTCATCGTCGAGGCCGTGGCGCTGTCGACCATGGTTTCCAACGACATGCTGCTGCCCTGGCTGCTGCGCCGGACCAACGCCGAACGGCCATTCGAGGCGTTCCGCCACTGGATGCTGTCGGTACGCCGGGTGACCATCGTGGTGATCCTGCTGCTGGCCTACGTCAGCTACCGCCTGCTGGGCTCCACGGCCAGCCTGGCGACCATCGGCCAGATCGCCTTCGCTGCCGTGACCCAACTGACCCCGGCCATGCTCGGCGCGCTGTACTGGAAGCAGGCCAACCGCCGCGGCGTGTTCGCCGGCCTGGCGGCCGGCATCTTCCTGTGGTTCTACACCTTGGTGCTGCCGATTGCCGCGCACAGCGTGGGCTGGTCACTGCAGCTGTTTCCGGGGCTGGCGTGGCTGCATGGCAACCCGCTGAACCTGCCGATCAGCCCGCTGACCCAAGGCGTGGTGCTGTCGCTGGCGGGCAACTTCACGCTGTTCGGCTGGGTCTCGCTGTTATCGCGCACGCGGGTGTCCGAGCACTGGCAAGCCGGCCGCTTCATCGGCCAGCAGACCAGTGCCCGCCCCAGCAGCAAGCCGCTGCTGGCGGTGCAGATCGACGACCTGCTGACCCTGGCTTCGCGCTTTGTCGGCGAAGAGCGCGCGCGGCAGAGCTTCATCCGCTTCGCCTATCGCCAGGGCAAGGGCTTCAACCCCAACCAGAACGCCGACGGTGACTGGATCGAACACACCGAACGCCTGCTCGCCGGGGTGCTCGGCACCTCATCGACACGCGCCGTGGTCAAGGCCGCCATCGAAGGCCGCGACATGCAGCTGGAAGACGTGGTGCGCATCGCCGACGAAGCCAGCGAGGTGCTGCAGTTCAACCGCGCCCTGCTGCAAGGCGCCATCGAGAACATCAACCAGGGCATCAGCGTGGTTGACCAGAACCTGCACCTGGTGGCCTGGAACCGTCGCTACCTGGAGCTGTTCAACTACCCCGACGGGCTGATCAGCGTCGGCCGGCCGATTGCCGATATCATCCGCTACAACGCCGAACGCGGCCTGTGCGGCCCCGGCGAAGCCCAGGTGCACGTGGCCCGCCGCCTGCACTGGATGCGCCAGGGCCGCGCGCATTCATCGGAACGCCTGTTCCCCAATGGCCGAGTGATTGAACTGATCGGCAACCCGATGCCGGGCGGCGGCTTCGTCATGAGCTTCACCGACATCACCCCGTTCCGCGAGGCCGAGCAGGCCCTGCGTGAAGCCAATGAAAGCCTGGAGCAGCGGGTTGCCGAACGTACCTTCGAGCTGTCGCAACTGAACCAGGCATTGTCCGAAGCCAAGAGCCATGCCGAAGCCGTGAGCCAGTCGAAGACCCGCTTCCTGGCGGCGGTCAGCCATGACCTGATGCAACCGCTGAACGCTGCACGGCTGTTCTCCGCAGCCCTGTCGCAGCAGGCCGAAGGCATGAACGAAGAGGCCCGGCAACTGGTGCAGCACATGGACAGCTCGCTGCGCTCGGCCGAAGAGCTGATCAGCGACCTGCTGGACATCTCGCGCCTGGAAAACGGCAAGATCACCCCGGACCCCAAGCCCTTCGCCCTCAACGAACTGTTCGACACCCTCGGCGCCGAGTTCAAGGTGCTGGCCGCCGAAAAAGGCCTGGAATTCCGCCTGCGCGGCAGTCGCCTGCGGGTGGAGAGCGACATGAAGCTGCTGCGGCGGGTGCTGCAGAACTTCCTGACCAATGCCCTGCGCTACGGCAAGAGCCCGATCCTGCTGGGCGTACGGCGCCAGGGTGAACGCTTGTGGCTGGAAGTGTGGGACCGTGGCCCGGGTATCGCCGACGACAAGCTGCAGGTGATTTTCCAGGAGTTCAAGCGTCTGGACAGTCACCAGACCCGCGCCGAGAAAGGCCTGGGCCTAGGCCTGGCGATCGCCGACGGCCTGTGCCGGGTACTCGGCCACACGCTGGAAGTGCGCTCATGGCCGGGCACAGGCACGGTATTCCGCGTCAGCGTGCCGATTGCCCGCCAGGCTGCACCAGTTGCCAGTGCCCCGGCGGAACAGGCCGGTCAGCCGCTGGCCGGGCTGCACGTGCTGTGCGTGGACAACGAAGACAGCATCCTCATCGGCATGAACAGCCTGCTCAGCCGCTGGGGTTGCCAGGTGTGGACCGCACGCAACCAGGCCGAATGCGAAGCCTTGCTGGCCAAGGGCATGCGCCCGCACCTGGCGCTGGTGGACTACCACCTGGACGATGGCGAGACCGGCATCGGGCTGATGGGCTGGTTACGCGCGCGCCTGGGCGAACCGGTGCCGGGTGTGGTGATCAGCGCCGACGGCAGCAAGGAAACCCTCGCCATGGTCCACGCTTCGGGGCTGGATTACCTGGCCAAGCCGGTCAAGCCAGCGGCCCTGCGTGCCCTGCTCAATCGCCATCTGAGCCTGGTTCAGTAAGCACTTCTTCGGGCAATGCTTCGTCGGACAGCGCCCGCTCCAGCAAATCGGCCGGCAGGCTCTTGCTGGCGCGCGCCCCGAGCATTTTCAGCTGTTCGCTGCGGCTGACCAGGTTGCCGCGCCCTTCGCACAGTTTGTTGCGCGCGGCGGCATAGGCCTTGTCGACCTGCTGCAGGCGGCTGCCCAGCTCATCCAGGTCCTGGATGAACAGCACGAACTTGTCATACAGCCAGCCGGCGCGCTCGGCGATCTCGCGGGCGTTCTGGCCCTGGCGCTCCTGCTTCCACAGGCTGTCGATCACCCGCAGGGTAGCGAGCAAGGTGGTCGGGCTGACGATCACAATCTGCCGGTCGAAGGCTTCCTGGAACAGGTTCGGCTCGGCCTGCAGGGCGGCCGAGAAAGCCGCCTCGATCGGCACGAACAGCAGCACGAAATCCAGGCTGTGCAGGCCTTCGAGGCGGTTGTAGTCCTTGCTCGACAGGCCTTTGACGTGGCTGCGCAGCGACTGCACATGCTGCTTCAGCGCAGCGTCGTCGTTGCTGGCGACGAACTGCTGGTAGGCAGTGAGGCTGACCTTTGCATCCACCACCACTTGCTTGTCGCCGGGCAGCATGATCAGCACATCGGGCTGGAAACGCTCGCCGTCGCTGCTCTTCAGGCTGACCTGGGTCTGGTATTCGCGGCCCTTTTCCAGGCCGGCATGCTCCAGCACCCGCTCGAGGATCAGCTCACCCCAGTTGCCCTGGGTCTTCTGCCCCTTCAGGGCCTGGGTCAGGTTGGTGGCTTCGTCGGACAGGCGCAGGTTGAGCTGCTGCAGGCGCTCCAGTTCCTTGCCCAGCGAAAAGCGTTCGCGGGCTTCCTGCTGGTAGCTTTCCTCCACACGCTTTTCGAACGCCTGGATGCGCTCCTTCAGCGGGTCGAGCAACTGGCCGAGGTGCTGCTGGCTGGTCTGGGCGAAACGCTGCTCTCGCTCGTCGAAGATTTTCGTGGCCAGGTCGGCGAACTGCGCACGCAAGGTGTCCCGGGCTTCCTGCAGGTCTTCCAGACGCTGCTGGTGGCTTTCCTGCTGTTCACGCAATTCGGCGTCCAGGCGCGCAGTCTGGGCTTCCAGGCGGCGCAGTTCGGCTTCGCGGTTGGCGCGCTCAAGGCTCCAGGCGTGGGCGGCATCACGGGCGTTGTCACGGTCGATCTGGAGCAATTCCAGCTCACGGCCTTGGGCGGCCAGCTGGGCCTGCTTGACCGTGTTGGCTTCGCTGAGGTCACTGATCTCATCGCGGCTGGCCTCCAGCTGCGCCTGCAGGCCAGCCTGGGCCAACAGAGCGGCATTGAGGCGTTCTTCAAGCAACGCCTGTTCGGCCTGCCGCGCGCCTTGGCGGCGCTGTAACTGCATGATCCACCCCAGACAGGGCAAAGCCCCTGCCACCAAGCCCAGCAGAATGCTGGCCAGATCCACTGTCATGCCTACCCCGAATGATGCTGGATGATTGCTGCGCAGCTTATCAGCAATCGTTAACGGCGCGGGTTTGGCGCAGCCACTCGATTTCTTGCATTCCGGCAAGGCGTTTGCGGCAAAATCCAAAAAATTTTCAGCGATCTTTTCTTGACGTTATCAAGTGAATGACTTGAGGGCCCATTGGAACCTGTCGATTGTCGGACAGTTCATTATATTGCTGGCACGCCCGTCCTAGAGCAAGCGCTTGGGACAATCCACAGTTCCTGTGGATAACTCGGTGGACAACCCCCTACTATCCCCCGCAAACCCGCGTAGATCGGGGCTTTGGCTCAAACTGACGATTTTTTCACCAGCTGAAAATAGTGTTTTTTTTCATTGACTTAACCGCCCAGTCAAGGCATTGGCGAGTCCGTCACAGCGTGTTGCCAAGTCGTTACAAGCGCCGCACCGACTGTGAACAAGTGCACCCTGAACCCTCATTTGAGTGCACGAAAACGGAACATCCAGCCGATTGCAGACCGTTTGGCCCCTCTTCCCAGCACGCTCATTACGCGCGATACTGTTCGGCTCGCCGGAGCAAAGCGGTAAAGCTTGCCAAGCGTTGGCATTTCCGGTAAGGTGCGCCTCGTTAGTACCAAGCTGAAAGTCAATTCTGGCCTCAAGCGTCCTTGCAGACCCGCTCCCCCCAAGAGTGGCACTGCTGAAACCAGGACGGGCCCATTCGATGATTCACTCGCCAGCCTTGCGCTGTTCAGGCACGAATCACGTGACAGATTGATCAGGATCCCACCCCGACGGCCTAGAACCTTGGCCCCGGCGTGCTGCCTGCCTTCCGAAGTACCTACCAGTCAGCCCAAGCGCCCACTTTTGATTGCGCCCCCTCTGGCTGCCCTGTTCCAGTCAGGTTCGTTCGTCCCTTAATAAAGGCGTCACTGGAACGTTTCTATCATGCACGGATCCTAACTCCGTGTTTAAAGCAGGAACCTCCAAACAATATGCAAACTCATCATCAGATTCAGGCTGCCATTGGCACCCTTTCCCAGGCCTTTTCGCCGTTGAAGTGCCTGATCGTCGCCCCACGCAAGGGCAGCTTCAGCTTCACCCTGGTGGACGAACATGGCGTCGCCTGCCACACCGAGCGCCTGTATCCGGAGCAATACAGCCGCAGCGAACCGCTGCAAGCGGTTATCGCCCGTACCCGTCAGTCGCTCACCGCGTGAACCCTGAATGGTGCGGCATTCAAGCACTGAATGGCTCCATCGCAAGCCTGCCTGAACCGGCCTGGCGTAATTGCCTTAAGGCATATAGTCCGGCACGTCAGGCAGCAATCGATTTAAAAACAGCCTTTTACATCATCATTATCACACTACACTTCAACACGAGCGGCACCTGCCGCTTCCGGCGGGCCTGATCCTTCACCAGCTGCCAAGCTCCAGCGCCCGTCCGGCCCTTAACTGCTCGAGGGCATCATGGGTATCGCGGCGAATGAATTGTGTCAGTATGTGATCCGACCCACCCTGGTCTACCTGAACCGTCACAGTGCCAGCGCCGAAGCCTTGTTGCTGGGTATCGCCGCTAGCCAGTCGGCCTTGGGCGCGGCCTTGCATGACCGACGCGGGCATGGCCTGTACCGCATCGGCGAGCATCGTCACCAGGCACTGTGGGACGATTACCTGGCCCGCGACCCCGACCTGGCCAGCCTGGTCCGCGGCCTGGCCAGCCAGCACGCCTTCCTCGGCGGTCCGCACCTGGAACTCACGGTCAACCTGCGCTATTCCACCGCCATTGCCTGGATGCTCGTCGAAGAGCAGGCCACCCCCTTGCCCGCCGCCGACGACCTGCTGGCATTGGCGCGCATCTGGCGACAGATTTTCAACCCGCAAGGCCGTCTGCGCGACTTCACCCACGCCTGGCACACCTGCATAGACCGGAAATTGCCGCAAGCATCTTAAGAGGGGTCCTACAAAATACCCGGAAAAAAAGGAATTTTGGTCGGATTGTCCTACAAAACCGCGCTATCTCCGGCGATCGAGGCTATAGCGCGGCGCGTGATTTGTTGGTAGCGTTTCGCCCCGGAGATCCCAAGGAGTTTTCTAATAATGAAAAAAGTAATGCTCAAAACCTCCCTCGGCATTGCCGTTGCTCTTGCATCCAGCCAGCTGCTCGCCGCCGGGTTCGCGCTGAACGAACAAAGCATCAGCGGCATGGGAACCGGTTTTGCGGGGCGTTCGTCTTCTGCCGAAGATGCCAGCACGGTGTATGGCAACCCTGCCGGCATGTCACGCCTGAAGCGTGAACAGGTCACCGTGGGTGGCGCAGCCGTCATTGCCAAGACTGATATTTCGGGCCGTGGTAGCAATTTCGGGGGGGAAACCGATGGCGACATGGTCCCGGTCGTGGGCGTACCCATGGGTTACTACGTCAAGCCGATCGATGATCACTGGAGCGTGGGCTTCGGCGTCTACGTGCCGTTTGGCCTGATCACCGACTACGGTAGCGATGACGCGGCACGCTACTGGGGCAAGAAGAGCAAGGTCGAGGTCGTCACCTTCCAGCCAACCATCAGCTATGCCTTCAACGACAAGGTGTCGATCGGCTTTGGCCCGACCATCAACCGTATCAAGGGTGAGCTGGGCTCGAACCTGAGCAGCAAGGCGCTCCTGGGCCCCGGCGGCCCGGATGGCGAGATCAAGATCAAGGGCGACGACACCGCCATCGGTTACAACATCGGTGTTCTGGTACAAGCTACAGACCGTACCCGTCTGGGTCTGACCTATCACTCGATGGTCGACTACAAGCTTGAAGGCGATACCCGTGTTTCCTATCCGATTCCTCAGCTTGGCCTGAACGGCAAGTTCGACGCCAGCCTGAAGATCAAGACGCCGGAGTCGGTGGACTTCTCGATCACTCATGAGCTGGATGACCACTGGACACTGTACGCGGGCAGTACCTGGACGCGCTGGAGCCGCCTGGAAAGCATCGTTGTGAAGAACGAAGCACCGGCGGGTTACCCGCTGCAGACCATCACCGAAGAGCAGAACTGGCATGACACCTGGGCCCACGCCATTGGCGCGGCCTACAAGGTCAACAAGGAGTGGACCCTGCGTGCAGGCTTCTCGGTCGACCAGTCGCCCACCAACAACCACGATCGCTCGCCACGCATTCCGACTGGCGATCGTAAAGCGGTCAGCTTTGGTGCCGGCTGGAGCCCGAACGATGACATGACCATCGATGTGGCCTACTCGTACCTGTGGGAAGAGGATACCAAGGTCAACAATGTGTCGGGCTCTCCGTCCCAACAGCTGTTGAAAGGTACCTACCAAGCCAAGTATGAGAACAGCGCTCACGGTATTGGTGCTTCCCTCACCTACCGTTTCTGATTCGTACGCGTTACATGAAAAACCGCCCGCGTGGCGGTTTTTTCATGCCTGCAATTGCCAGCTGTCACCCAGGCATTCGCGCAGGTAGTCCATGAACACACGCACTTTCGCGGTCATGGCAAAACGGTCGGCCAGGCACAGGTAGATATCCATTGGTTCAGTCTGGGCATAGGCCTGGCCCTTGTCGCTGTATTCGAACAACGGCACCAGCGCGCCGGAGGCCAGGTGCGGCTGCACGATGAACTCGGCCAAGCGGGTGATGCCACCATCGTGCAGTGCCATCTGGGTCAGGGCATCGATGTCATCGCTGATCAATACGCTACCGAACTCGGCCTCGAAACGCAGCCCGTCACGCATGAATCCCCAGCGCAGGAAGCGCCCATCCACGGGGTAGCGAAACACCAGGCAACGGTGATCACGCAAGGCTTCGGGCGTGCCTGGCACGCCGGCGCTGCGCAGGTAACCGGGTGAGGCACAGCAAATGAACGGTATACGGGCAATGTGGCGGGCCAGCAGTTGGTCTTCCAGCTGTGGAGCAATGCGCAGGCTTACATCCACGTCTTCCCGCGCATGGTTGACCCGGCGATCAGTCGTTACCAGTTCTATCGACAGCATGGGGTAGCGGGCACTGAACGCGGGTATCAGCGGTGCCAGCACGTGGCGGCCGAAGGCGGAGGTCGAGGCAATGCACAAACGCCCCTGGGGCTCGCTGTCGGGGGTAGTAATGGCTTGTTCGGCCAGGGCCAGGTCGCGTTCGATGTGCCTGACACGCTCGTAGTACTGGGCGCCGGCGGGGGTCAGCGCCATGCTGCGGGTGGTGCGGCTGAGCAGGCGTACCTGAAGGTGGCCTTCCAGGCGTGCCAGGTTCTGGCTGACTGCAGCCGGGCTCAGGCCCAAGTTGCGGGCGCCGGCGGCGATGCTGCCGGCTTCAACCACCTTGATGAAGCTGCGGATGGCATTGAGCAGGTCCATGCGTGGCCCTTGGATTCGTAAGAGTCTCTTTATAAAGAACTCAATACGGCTGGTCTACAGCGGCTGACAGGTACGTTGCTAACCTGCGCCTCCCACCCAACCTTGAGGAGTTCACATGAGCAACCTGTCGCAGGCGCGCGGCCGACGCAAACTACATCCGGGTGCCACGCCCTATGTTTTTGCCTTCTACATGTCGTCGATCATGGCGCTGTTGATGTGCTTCGTGATTACTGCGGCGAATGCGGGGGTCAACCCGGAGTACCTGGGTAATGTGCTTAAGGCCTATCGATTGGCGATGCCGGTGGCGTTCGTTTGCGTATTGATGGTCAGGCCGTTGGTAGTGCGGTTGGTGGCGATGACGGTGCAGGCGAAGTAACACGCCACCCGGGCACATAACCCGCTTTTGACTTTGCTCTTGCTCTTGATCTTGATTCTGATCTTGATCCTGATCTTGATCTTCGCGACTTCAGGAGGCCGAACGAAGGGCTCCTGAAGTCGCATTCGGCGGCGCCTGGACTACTGCGCGCTTAGAAGCAAGAGCAAGAGCAAGAGCAGTTACATTACTGTTGCGAAGCGATGGCCTTTTCAATGGCAGCGCGGAATTCTGGGTCATCCGGTTTGGTCAGGCTGGAAAAGTTGCCGATCACCTTGCCCTTGCGATCGATAACGTACTTGTAGAAATTCCACTTCGGCGCACTGCTCTGGCTGGCCAGTTCGACGAACAGCGGAATCGCATCCTTGCCCCGCACCGGCTGCGCCTTGGTCATGGTGAAGGTGACACCATAGTTGGCATAACAGACCTTGGCCGTCTTCTCGCTATCGGCATCTTCCTGCTTGAAGTCGTTGGAGGGCACACCAAGCATTTCCAGGCCCTGTTGGTGATACGCCTTGTATGTCGCCTCCAGCCCCTCGAACTGCGGTGCAAAGCCACAATAGCTGGCCGTATTGACCACCACCAGCGGCTTGCCGGCAAAGCGCTGGCACAGGTCGACCTGCCCCTTGCCCCGCAACTCCGGCAGGCTGCCTTGCAACAAGGCCGGGCAATCGGCAGCCCAGCTCGAAGCGCTGCCAAGCAGGGCCAGCACCAACACCGTCAACCAATGTGCACGCATGGTTCGTTTCTCCTGCAAAACAATCCTTGAGCTTGCAGGGTAGCGCCTAACAAACACTCATGCCCAGTTGCATCAACGCCATCCCGCCCTGGTGCCAGCCCCACCAGACCAACACCAGCAGCAACAACGCGGCAACGGCCAGCAGCCCGCGGCCCAGGTAGCGGTTCATGCGGCCTGGGCCTGCAGGCGGGCGACCGGCCGCTCACGCACAGGCCAGCTCAGGGCGGCGGCCAGCAGGCTGAGCAGGATGGAAATCTGCCAGACCAGGTCGTAGCTCCCGGTACGGTCATACACCACCCCACCCAACCAGCCCCCCAGAAACGCACCCAGCTGGTGGAACAGGAAGACGATACCGCCAAGCATGGACAGGTTGCGCACGCCGAACAGCGTGGCCACGGTACCGTTGGTAAGCGGCACCGTGGACAGCCACAACAGGCCCATGGCAATGCCGAACAGGTAGGCGCTGAACGCACTCACCGGCGCCCAGAGGAACAGCACGATGACCACCGCACGCAGCAGATACAACCCGGTCAGCAAGCGCGGCTTGGACATGCGCCCGCCCAGCCAGCCCGCGGTGAACGTACCGACGATGTTGAACAGGCCGACCAGCGCCAGCACCGTGGTCCCGGTGGTCGCGGGCAGATGCTGGTCAACCAGGTAGGCCGGCAGGTGCACGCCAATGAACACCACCTGGAAACCGCAGACGAAGAAGCCCAGGGCCAGCAGCCAGAAGCCGGAATGCGAACACGCTTCGTGCAAGGCCTGGCCCAGGGTCTGTTCCGTGCCATGGCTGGGCAGCGGGCGGTCGCGCAGCATGCCGACGAAAGGCACGATCAGTGCAACCAGCAGGCCCAGCACCAGCAGTGCAGCGGACCAGCCCAGCCACTGGATCAGGCCAAGGGTCCCCGGCAGCATGGCGAACTGGCCGAAAGAGCCGGCGGCGCTGGCAATCCCCATGGCCATGCTGCGCTTGTCTGCCGGCACGGCACGCCCGACGACACCGAGAATGACCGAGAACGAAGTGCCGGACAGGCCGATGCCGATCAGCAAGCCAGCACTCAGCGACAGCGACCAGGCCGAGTCGGCCATACCCATCAGGACCAAGCCGGTGGCGTAGAGAATACCGCCGATGATCACCACCCGCGCCGCACCAAGGCGGTCGGCCAGCGCACCGGCAAAGGGTTGTGCCAAGCCCCAGATCAGGTTCTGCAAGGCGATGGCAAAGGCGAACACCTCACGCCCCCAACCGAAGTCGGCGCTCATCGGCGCCAGGAACAGGCCGAAGCCATGCCGCACACCCAAGGACAGTGCCAGGATCAACGCTGCCCCCAACAGTACCCACCCGCTGGTTCGCCACACCGAAGTCATTGTCGTTATCTCCAGCACATCGCAAGGTTTTACGGGTATATACCCGCTTAAGGTCGTATCAATTCAAGCCAGTAGGCCCAGCAAGCGCACCAGTTCATCCCGCTGCCCTGCTCCCAGGCGTTCCACCAGTTCGGCCTGGGCTCGCTCCCAGGCCGGATAGGCGTCGCGCAGCAGCTGCGTAGCAGCGTCGGTCAACAACACGACGCGGTTGCGCTGGTCATCACCATCGGCCAAGGCTACCAACCCTTCAGCCTCCAGCACCCGCAAGTTGCGGCCCAGGGTACTGCGTTCCAGGCCCATGGCTTCGGCCAGGGTGGTAATACTAGGCCGGTCGAGCCGCTGCAGATGACATAGCAGGGAAAACTGCGCGACATTGATCCCGAAGCCGGCAAGGGCCTCGTCGTAATGCCGGCTCACCCCACGGGCGGCACGACGCAGATGGGTACAGATGCATTCACTGGTCAGCATGGATAGGTGTATATACCCGCATAATGAGCGTTGCAAGATATTTCGTAGTTTGCCGATGACCCTCACTCCGGGTTCAAGCGTTTGCGGATCGGTTCGAATTCCGCGCTGGCCTTGCGCGACAACGGGTCCGGAGCCCCCTGTTCGATCGCCTGCCAGTACCGCCATGGGACCTTGGCCGAGCCCAGTTCGTAGTCCATGCCATCCCAGCTGTCTTCGCGAAAACTGTAGAACGCCCAGTGCAAGCGGTTGTGCTCCAGCACGCCGAGCACGTCTTCCAGGTATTGCCGGCACCCCGGCAGCCTGCGCATGCAGCCAAACTCAGCCACCACCAGGCGCTCGCGTGGCACCTTCATGGTTTCGGCCCAATCGAGCGGTTGCCCCAGGTACTGGGCCACCCGTTGGCCATCCCACTGCTGTATCTGCCCTGCGAACGGTGCCGGGCCGGGGTAAGCGATGGGGCGCTTGCGCTTCATGTTCGACGCACTGGTGACCGTGTAGGGCTCGTACATGTGCACGCTGTACAGCACCCGCTGGTCGTCCAAGGGGGCTGGCCAGTAATCAAAGGCGTCGGCGGCCGCATACCAACCAGCATCGACCATGACCGGTGTCACGGCATCTTGCTCACGAATGGCCGCTATCAGTTGTTGATACAGCGCCGGCAGATCACGCGCGCTACCCCGCGCTTGCGCGTACCACTGCTGCATCTGCCTGGCGTCGGCATGCTCGGCCAGGCCGCCGTGTTTCTCCGGCGCGGGTTCATTGATCAAGTTGTAGGCCGCGATGGCCGGATGAGCCTTTAGCTCACGGGCCATATCGCGCCAGAATGCGGCAGCCTGCACCCAGTAGCGTTTGTCCTGCCACAGGCGGTCGTCGAACGGGCCCTGGTTGTTTTGCGACCAGCGCATGCCGGGCAGCGAGAGCGGTGCGATAACTACCTTGAGCCCCGCCTGGTGGGCTCGGTCGAGTGCGGTACGCAGGGTGGCCAGGTCGGCTGCGGGCAGGCCCTGATAGGCATCGGCATCGCCAAGCAGGAAGTCACGTCCTGCCGGCTGCCATTTGTCGTAGGACAGCCGCACCCAAGTCGCGCCATAACCACGCAAGGCATCGAAGTAGGCTTGATCGGGAGGCAGCCGGTTGAAGCTGTTGCCACCGTGGCGAGGGGTGTCCCAGAACGCAATGAGATCCGCAGCGGCTACAACAGGCCCGACGACCAGCAATACAACCCCAAGAATGACGTGACGCATGCGTCCCCTCCTCGCACGTTAGCGGAAGGTCGAGCATACGCCAGTGAGCGATAGCACCTTCTGCCAAGCTTTTTCAGGAGGTTACCGGCACGTTCAGCTCGGAAAGCGCCTACAGAAACGTCTTGGGCGCTACTACAGGCCCAACGCCAATCCCAGCACAACGCCCAGTTCGAGCAACTCCAGCAACGCGCCAGCGGTATCTCCGGTGGTGCCACCGAGGCGCCGACACATCAGCTGCCGCAGCCAACCGAATATGGCCAGCGCCAGCACCACGATCCACCCGCTCAGGACCAGGCAGAAGAGCGCACAACCCAGCAGCACCCAAGCGGCCGCCGCCCGGGGCAGATGCTCGGCCAGCGCTTGTCCCAGACCGCCCGGGCGCACGTAGGGCGTACTCAGGAACAACCCGAGCATCGCCGCCCGCCCGATCAGCGGTGCCAGCAGCAACTGCACCCCGCTACCCTGCTCGACCAGTACCCACAGGGCACAGAACTTCAGCAATAGCACCAAGACCAGGGTGACCACGGCAATCGGCCCGCTGCGCGGGTCTTTCATGATCTGCAGTGTACGCTCGCGGTCGCCGAAACCGCCCAGCCAGGCATCGGCGCTGTCAGCCAGCCCATCCAGGTGCAAGGCACCGCTGAGCAGCACCCACAATGTCAGCAGCAAAGCTGCATGCAGCGGTGCCGGGGCCGCCTGCAGCAGGTGGCTGGCCAGCCACAGCAACAGGCCGAACAGCAACCCTACCAGCGGGTAGCACAACAACGAACGCCCCACTTCACGCGGTGCCGGCATGCCCGGCAGGCGCACCGGCAAGCTGCTGAGAAACTGCAAGGCAATCCAGAACGGCAACATCTCAGCGCCCTTCGATCCAGTGGCCGTCATCACCCGGCAGTAGCCGCATCAATGCAGCGTGGCCGACCTCTACCTGCAGCAGCTGGGCCCTTGGCAAGCCACGGGCACGGGCCAGCAACAGCCGCATCACGCCGCCATGGGTGATCAGCAGCACACGCTTGCCGGCATGCTCATGGCGCAGCCGCTCGACAGCCGCCAATACACGCTCGGCAAACACCGCGACCGGCTCACCATTGGGCGGGGTAAACCCGTATGGGTCTGCCCAGAAGCGCCCCAGTGCATCCGCCTGGTGTTCCATGATCTGCGCCGCGCTGCGGCCTTCCCAGTCACCGAAATGCAGCTCCTGCAGGGCCGGCTCAAGCTGCACCGGCAGGTTCAAGCGGGCACCCAGTTCATCGGCAAAACGCGCACAACGCTGCAGCGGCGAACTGACCAGCACCTGCCACGGGCCGGCTTCGGCCACGGCACTGCGCATCTGCGCCCAGCCCTTGTCGGTCAGGGCATCATCGAGGCTGCCACGCAGGCCGCCGTGCGCTGTTTCACCATGGCGCAGCAGGTCGAGGATCATGCCGGGCGGTCCGCCACTGCTGCTTCGGCAAAGGTCGCCATCTGCCCGTGCAGGGCACAGGCCAGGCGCAACAACGGCACCGCCAGGGCCGCCCCGCTACCCTCGCCCAGGCGCAGGCCCAACGCCAGCAAAGGTTCGGCCTGCAATGCAGCCAGCAGCGCCTTGTGCCCAGGCTCCGCGCCCTGGTGGGCGAACAGTAGCCAGGCCCGGCACTGCGGGTTCAGGCGCACCGCCAGCAGCGCGGCAACACTGCAGATGAAGCCATCCACCAGCACCGCGATACCGGCCTGTGCACAGCCCAGGTAGGCACCCGCCAACGCCGCGATTTCAAAGCCCCCCACGCAGCCCAGTGCCTGCAATGGCGCTTCGGCGCGCAGGCCATGCAGACGCAGTGCCCGTTCGATGACCTCGGCCTTGTGCCGTACACCAGCGTCATCCAGGCCGGTGCCTGGGCCGCTCAGCTCGATGGCCGGGCAGCCCAGCAGCACGCTGGCCAAGGCTGCAGCGGCGGTGGTGTTGCCAATGCCCATCTCGCCACCGATGAACAGCTGCGCGCCCTGTTCGGCAGCGCGCAGCGCGCTGTCGCGGCCGGCCTGCAGAGCCGCCTGCAACTGGCCATCGGTCATCGCTGGCTGGCGGGCGAAGTTGGCCGTGCCGGCGCCCAGGCGCAGATGGCGTACGCCAGGCAGCTGCAGATGCGGGTCGATGGTACCCAGGTCGATCACTTCCAGGCTGGCCTGCAGCTGGCGCGCCAGCACGCTGATTGCCGCGCCGCCGCCGACGAAGTTGCGCAGCATCTGCCCGGTCACCGCTTGCGGATAGGCCGAGATACCCTCTTCGACCACGCCGTGATCACCGGCAAAAAGGCTGATGGCAAGCTGCTCCAGGCTTGGCCGTTCACGCCCTTGCAGGCCCGCCAGCTGAATGGCCAGGCCTTCCAGCTGGCCGAGTGAACCGGCAGGCTTGGTCAGCTGCTGCTGGCGGGCGCGGGCCTGGTCCATGGCGGCGGTGTCGAGGGGTTGGCAGGCGTCACGCCACCAGGCTTGAGTCATAGTGCAGGTCCTTTGAGCATTAGGGGCAGGCCAGCCACGGTGAGCACCACGCGCTGGCAGCGTTCGGCCACGGCCTGGTGCAGCCAGCCGGCCAGGTCGACATAGCGCCGGGTCAGCTCGCCCATGGGCACGACGCCCAGGCCGGTTTCGTTACTGACCAGGATGACAGTGCCCGGCAGTTGCTCCAGGCAGGCCAGTAGCGCATCACGTTCCTCGGCCAGGCGCTGGTCGTCTTCCAGCATCAGCAGGTTGGTCAGCCACAGGGTCAGGCAATCCACCAGCAGGCAGCGCCCTTCGGCCGCTTCGGCGCGCAGCACGGCGGCCAGGGCCAGGGGCTCTTCGATCAGGCCCCAGTCTGCCGGGCGCCGCTGGCGGTGCAACTGCACACGGGTATTCATTTCACCGTCCAGCGGCTGGCTGGTGGCGATGTAGGTCACTGGCTGGCCGCTGCTGTTGGCCAGTTGTTCGGCCAGGCGGCTCTTGCCGGAGCGGGCACCGCCGAGGATCAGGTTACGCATGTCAGGCCACTCCACACAGCTGGCGCAGGCGCGCGGTGTCTAGGTGTTTTTCCACGAGGTCGGCCAGGCGCTCGATGTCGCGTTCGCGCAGGGCCTGGTAATCGATGCTCTGCACGTCCTCCAGGCCAGCCCAGCGCAGCAGCGCCGCGCATGATTGGCTACCTTCGAACAGGCCGTGCAGGTAGGTGGCAAGCACCTGGCCATCGGCGCTGAGGGCGCCATCGCAACGGCCATCGGCAAGCTGCACGGCGGGCCGCTCCAGGGCTGGCCCGCTGGTAACGCCAGCGTGAATTTCATAACCGGCAACCGGGGCTGCTTCAAGGCTCAGCGTACCGGCAACGTTGCGCAGTTGCTTGTCGGCTTCGAGCACCGTGGCGTAATTGAACAGGCCAAGCCCGGGGCTCGAGCCGGCAGCGCCTTCGAGGCCGAGCGGGTCATGCACTTCGCGGCCAAGCATCTGCAGGCCGCCGCAGATTCCGATCAGCTTGCCGCCATAGCGCAGGTGCCGCTCGATGGCCTTGTCCCAACCGCGTTCGCGCAGTTGCGCCAGGTCGCCGCGCACGCTTTTCGAGCCCGGCAGGATGATCAGGTCGGCAGCCGGGATCGGCTGGCCCGGGCCAATGAACTGCAGGTCCACCTGCGGGTGCAGGCGCAGCGGGTCGAAGTCGGTGTGGTTGCTGATACGTGGCAGCACCGGGACGATTACTTTGAGCACGCGCCCGGCCTTGGCCGCCTGGCGCGCATCGATGCCGTCCTCGGCTTCCAGATGCAGGTCGCTGACATACGGCAGCACACCCAGCACCGGCTTGCCGGTGCGCTGCTGCAGCCAGTCCAGCCCCGGCTGCAGCAAGGCGATGTCACCGCGGAAGCGGTTGATGACGAAGCCCTTGACCCGCGCCTGTTCGCTGGGCGACAGCAACTCCAGCGTACCCACCAGGTGGGCGAACACGCCGCCGCGGTTGATGTCGGCGACCAGGATCACCGGGCAGTCCACCGCTTCGGCAAAGCCCATGTTGGCAATGTCGCCGGCACGCAAGTTGATTTCCGCTGGCGAACCCGCGCCTTCGACCATGACCACCGGCCAGGCAGCGCTCAGGCGTTGGTGCGAGGCCAGCACCGCCTGCATGGCGATGGCCTTGTAGTCGTGGTAGGCCACCGCGTTCATGCTGGCGACGGCACGACCATGAATGATGACCTGGGCGCCGCTGTCGCTGTTGGGTTTGAGCAGCACCGGGTTCATGTCGGTGTGCGGCTCCAGCCGGCAGGCCTGGGCCTGCACTGCCTGGGCCCGGCCAATTTCACCGCCGTCGGCGGTCACTGCGCTGTTCAGCGCCATGTTCTGCGGCTTGAACGGCACCACACCGACACCCTGGCGCAACAGCCAGCGGCACAGCGCAGTCACCAGCGTGCTCTTGCCCGCGTCGGAGGTGGTGCCTTGCACCATGAGGGTGGTCATGCCGTTTCCTTCTGATAGGCCGCCAGGGCCTGGGCCAGGCGCAGTTCATCTGTTTCACAGGCAGGCAGCCCCAGGCGTATCGCCGGTGGCTGCTCGAACAGGCGTACCAGGATGCCACGGCTAGCGAGAAAATCATGCAATTGCGCAGCGTGCTCGCAGCGCACGTACTGGAACAGATCGCAACCGCCGCTGGGCGTCAGGCCGGCGCGGTCCAGCATCACGGCCAGCCGCTGGCTGGCGGCGGCGCAGCGTTCAACCTGCAGGCACTGGCGGGCGTGGTCAGCCAGGCTGGCCTGGGCCAGTACCCGGGTCGGGCCGTTGACGGTCCACGGGCCGAGCAACTCGGCCAGGCGCAGCAACAGGCTGCGTTCGGCGGCGACAAAGCCCAGGCGCACGCCCGCCAGGCCGAAGAACTTGCCGAATGAGCGCAGCACTATCAGGCCCGGGCGATCGGCATGGCCAATCACGCTGTCGGCCGGGGTGTTGTCCATGAACGCTTCGTCGACCAGCAGCCAGCCATTGCGGGCAGACAGGCGCGCGTGCCATTCCAGCAGACGTTCAGGTGGCACCCGGTGGCCGGTTGGGTTGTTCGGGTTGACCAGCACCAGCACGTCGAGGTTGTCGAGCATCGCCTCGACCTTGGCTTCGTCCAGCTCCAGCAACTGGTGCCCCGCCCGCTGCCAGGCGTACGGGTGCTCGGCATAGCACGGTGCGAGGACGCCCACACGACACGCTGTGCGGAGCAACGGCAGGGCCTGGATCGCGGCCTGCGAACCGGCTACCGGCAGCAATTGGCGGGCGCCGTAGTACGCGCGTGCGGCCTGCTCCAGGCCGTCCTCGGTTTCTGGCAGACGAGCCCAGGCCTCCAGCGGAATCGGCGGGATCGGAAAAGACCACGGCGCAATGCCACTGGACAAGTCCAGCCAGTGTTCCCGGGCGATGCCATATTGCCGCACCGCACGCAGCAGGCGGCCACCATGTTCAAGCATTGATGTAAGCCCCCAGGCAGATAACCAGCAGCCACAGCCACACCCCGCGCTGCACCAGCCCCCAGCCACGCTCGATGGCCTCGGCATCGGCCACTGGCCCGTCACCCAGGCGCGGTCGCTCGTGCAGCTCACCGTGGTACACCGCCGGCCCACCCAGTTCCACGCCCAGCGCGCCCGCACCGGCGGCCATCACCGGCCCGGCGTTGGGGCTGTCCCACAGCGGGCCCTGCTGGCGCCAGCAGGCCAGGGCCAGACGGGTCTTGCCCAGCAGTGCATAGGTCAGCGCCACCAGCCTGGCGGGGATATAGTTGAGCACGTCGTCGACACGCGCTGCGCACCAGCCGAAGCGTTCGAAACGTTCGTTGCGGTAGCCCCACATGGCGTCGAGCGTGTTGCTCAGGCGATACAGCACCACCCCCGGCGCGCCGGCCACGACGAACCAGAACAGTGCGGCGAACACTGCATCACTGCCGTTTTCCAGCACCGACTCGGTGGCCGCCCGGGCCACGGCGGGCTCGTCCAGCTCGCGGGTTTCGCGGCTGACCAGGAAGCCCACGCGGCGCCGCGCTTCCTCCAGGTCGCCCTGGCGCAAGGCATTGGCGACCGGCAGCACGTGCTCGCCCAGGCTGCGCAGGCCAACGGCGCAGTACAGCGCCAGCATGTCGACCAGCCAGCCGATATACGGCAACCAGGACAGGACCAGGGCCACCAGGGTCAATGGGACCACCGCCAGGAACCACGCGCTCACCCCGTGGCTGCGCCAGCCGCGCCCGCCGGCATTCAGGCGCCGCTCGAGGTTGCTGGCCATGTTGCCAAAAGCCACCAGCGGGTGACGCCGCTGCGGTTCGCCCAGCAAGGCATCCAGGGCCACCCCGGCCACGGTCAGCAAGGCCACGCTCATTGGCGCTCTCCCCATTGGTTCTCGAACAGCATTTCGCTCAAGGGCCGTTCCTCGGCCCAGTTTTCCAGCACCAGCATCGGTGCCGGGTAGAACTCGGTCACCGGGCCCAGGCACAGTACCGCGACCGGCTTGGCTCCGGCCGGCATGCCCAGCAGCGCAGCCAAGGCCTGCGGGTCGAACAGCGACACCCAGCCCATGCCCAGCCCTTCACCACGGGCCGCCAGCCACAGGTTCTGGATAGCGCAGGCCAGCGAGGCCAGGTCCATTTCCGGCAGGGTGCGGCGGCCGAAGATATGGGGTTCGCGGTTGTCCATCAGCGCGGCCACCAGCAATTCGGCGCAGTCGTTGATACCTTCCACCTTCAGTTTCATGAAGGCGTCGGAGCGTTCGCCCAGGGCCTCGGCAGTCCGCACCCGTTCGGCTTCCACCAGCGCCTGGATCTGTGCGCGCAGGTCACGCCGGCTGATACGGATGAATCGCCAGGGTTGCATCAGGCCTACGCTGGGCGCCTGGTGCGCAGCGGCAAGCAGGCGGCCGAGCAGCTCCGGAGCCACCTCGCCAGCGGCGAAGTGGCGCATGTCCCGGCGCTCGCCGATGGCGCGGTAGATCGCGGCGCGCTCGGCGTCGCTGTATGCGTGTTCGCTCATGGTCGCAACAGCGCCGCCACCGCATCCGGATTGGAGGGAAAGTAGAAGTGCACGTAGGAAGCCGTCAGCCGCCCCAGGCGGTACACCGCTTCATTGCCACGCCCACCGTTGGGGCTCAGGCCACGGGCGATCGGTTCCAGCGCGGTACGGGTCAGCGAATGGTGATAGGTGTGCCCGCGCAAGGTGCCTTCGGGGAGTTCCACCGCCTGCAGCGCCAGGGCCGCCAGGCGCTTCTGCATGGTCGCTTCGCCGGGCAGCAGGCCGAGCAACTCGGCACGCTCGCCAGCCACATCGGTCAGGGCATCGAGCAGGTACAGCATGCCGCCGCACTCGGCCAGCAACGGTTTGCCCTGGGCGTGATGAGCCCGGATCGCCGCGTTCATCGGCGCATTGGCGGCAAGGGCGTGATGGTGCAGCTCGGGATAACCACCCGGCAGGTACAGGCTGTCCACCGTCGGCAGTTCGCGATCATGCAACGGCGAGAAGAACTCGAGTTGGGCACCGAGTTTGCGCAGCAAATCGAGATTGGCGCCATAGATGAAGGCAAAGGCTTCGTCCCGCGCCACGCCGATACGCACCCCAGCCAGCGAGGCGTTGCAGCTGTATGGTACGGGTTCGGCGAACGCCACCGGCGGTGGCAAGGCAGCGTCGCAGCTAGCGCCGAGCGCTTCGGCAGCGGCGTCCAGACGGGCATCCAGGTCATTCAGTTCACTGGCCTGGACCAGCCCCAGGTGGCGGCTGGGCAGTTCGATGCCGCGCTCGCGGGACAAACCGCCATACCAGCGCAAGCCTTCGGTCAGGCTACCTTCGAGCAATTGTGCGTGGCGCAGGCTGCCCACCCGGTTGGCCAGCACACCCGCGAATGGCAGATCGGCCTGGTAGCGTGCCAGGCCCAGGGCCAGGGCACCGAAGGTCTGGGCCATGGCCGTGCCGTCGATCACCGCCAGCACCGGGACACCGAAGTGACGGGCCAGGTCGGCGCTGGACGGGGTACCGTCGAACAGCCCCATCACCCCTTCGATGAGAATCAGGTCGGCCTCGGCGGCTGCCTCCCACAACAAACGGCGACTTTCCTCGGCACCGATCATCCACAGATCCAGCTGGTAGACCGGCGCACCGCTGGCCCGTTCGAGGATCATCGGGTCGAGGAAATCGGGCCCGCACTTGAACACCCGCACCTTGCGCCCGAGGTTGCGGTGCAGGCGGGCCAGGGCGGCGGTGACGGTGGTCTTGCCCTGGCCGGAGGCCGGTGCCGCGATCAATACGGCGGGGCAATGACGGGGCTGGCTCACAGTTCGACGCCCTTCTGTGCGCGGATACCGGCCTGGAACGCGTGCTTGAGCATGCCCATCTCGGTCACGGTGTCGGCCAGTTCGATCATTTCCGGTTTGGCGGCGCGGCCAGTCACGATCACATGCTGCATCGGCGGGCGCGCCTGGATGTCGGCCAGCACCTGGTCAAGGTCGAGGTAGCCATGCTTGAGGGCGATGTTCAGCTCATCCAGCACCACGAACTGTACGCCCGGGTCCTGCAGCAACTGACGCGACACGGCCCAGGCTGCTTCGGCGGCGGCAATGTCGCGTTGGCGGTCCTGGGTTTCCCAGGTAAAGCCCTCGCCCATCACGTGGTAACGCACCTGCTCCGGAAAGCGCCGGAAGAACAGCTCTTCGCCGGTGCTGTTGCGGCCCTTGATGAACTGCACCACACCGCACTGCATGCCATGGCCCAGGGCGCGCGCGAGCATGCCGAAGGCCGAGCTGCTCTTGCCCTTGCCATTGCCGGTCAGCACCAGCAGCAGGCCGCATTCGTTGGGGGAATTGGCGATACGTTCGTCGATGATCGCTTTCTTGCGCTGCATGCGCGCCAGGTGGCGTTCGTCGCGTTCGGTAGTCTCGCTCATCAGGGTTCTCCGCTGGCTGGCACCCCGGCAACGCGCGGCGACAGGTAATAGGCGGGCAAACGGAGAACGCGCAGGAGCCATGGCCGTCAGCCACGGTGCACCGCGCATCACCCTCCGTGATGCCGTTGGCAGTATCAGGCCGGTCTCCGGGCTTGTGAGCGGGCCTCGGCCCAGGCCAGCGCGCCTTCCCGGATGCTGGCACCCAGTGGCCCTGCGCGGCCGCGTCTCACCTACCGTTGCGGGGGCAGCGCCGGACTCGCACCTTGCTGGCGCCCACCGGCTTCCCAGTTTCACCCTGCCCAGACAGCGCTGGCAGGACACCTGAAACACGCGCGAAGGTTAGTGGGTTGTATCAGGAGCGTCAATCGAAGCGGGCTGCTTTGCAGGCGAACAGGTACCGCCCCGGTAATGGCCAATTCATCGGGTTGTGCTGTACTGCACACAGTGATATCACATAGCCATCATTTGTAGCCAAATGCGATTACAACAACAACAGGAGAGTGCCGCATGCGAGGCCAGATCATCAGAAACCCGCGCCTTGAGTTTCTAAGCCCTGTGCTGGAGCGCTGGGTTGACTGCATTGACCGTTTCAACCAGTTTGCCGGTGATGCCGAAGCGCCGCACTGGCATGGCGCAGCGGCAAATGCCGGGTTGTTGGCCGCGGCGGCTTGGCAGGCCGAGCTGGCGGCGCTGCAGCAGTTTGCGGGGAAGAAGCAGCGTGATGAAGGGGAATTCGAAGGGCGCTGCGA
The DNA here is from genome assembly GCF_014269225.2 of Pseudomonas anuradhapurensis. Lineage (NCBI taxonomy): Bacteria > Pseudomonadati > Pseudomonadota > Gammaproteobacteria > Pseudomonadales > Pseudomonadaceae > Pseudomonas > Pseudomonas anuradhapurensis. The sequence continues at coordinate 1,376,437 of NZ_CP077097.1, read as the reverse complement.
CCTGTTGATCCGCGGTGCCGACGAAGCGTTGTACCTCAGTGTCAGCCAGCGCTGGCCAAAAATTGCCCGGCTGGACATGGCGGGGCCCCTGCAGCAGACCGCCGCTGTTGCCCACCAGGTAGCCGGCCCCAGTCAGTTGAGGGCTGGGGCGCTCTTCGTCAGCCCATGGAAGGCTGGCCAGCATGCCAGCCCGGAGGAACTGCAGGACTTGGTCGACGACTTGCAGAAACACACCGCTTGCGCGATTGCCTGGTACTTCCCGTATGCCTTGCGCAAGCTGCATAACGATCTGGGGCAGTATTTTCCGGGTGTAGCGCTGCTGATCAAGCAGGTTTGATCTGTACTGATCTCAGCCGGAAAGCAGCATTCGGCCCAACGCAGGGAGTGGAGCTGCGTCCGGTAACCGAGTTCTGTGGGTACGCCCTGCGCCACGAGGTGCCTGTCAGCCGTTCAGCTCAGAGACATACTCTCGCTCTTGCTCTTGCTCTTGCTCTTGCTCTTGCTCTTGCTCTTGCTCTTGCTCTTGCTCTTGCTCTTGCTCTTGCTCTTGCTCTTGCTCTTGCTCTTGCTCTTGCTCTTGCTCTTGATCTTGATCTTGATCTTGATCTTGATCTTGATCTTGATCTTGATCTTGATCTTGCTCTTGCTCTTGATCTTGATCTTGATCTTCGCGACTTCAGGAGGCCGAACGCAGGCCTTGCGGAGGGAGGTGACGGGCATGGATGCCCGTCAAGCGCTGAGGCCCCATGGATGGGGCCTGCAGCGCGTCCTCCCGGGAGCGAGGCCGGAGTGAGGGAACCCCGGAGCGCAGCGTAGGGGCCGGATGATAGGAGCGCAGCGTTTTTTGGTTACTTTTTGCCGCGTTTGGCAAAAAGTGACTCGCCGTAAGGGCGAAAAGGTGAGTCAGCGTCGCCATCGCCAATGGACTTTGCGCGCGATAAAAACCAGCGCTATCCCGCTTTTCGCTTTTCGCTTTTCGCTTTCAGGCGTAGGCTTCAACAACAAGGTCAACATTCATTTTCAAAGGCGGCACTTAGTCACCTTGCCGCCCTTACGGCGGGTTACTTTTTGTCTTGGCAAAAAGTAACCAAAAACCGCCCGCTCCCATCATCCGGCCCCTACGCTGCGCTCCGGGGTCCCCTCGCTACGGGCTTGCTCCCGGGAGGACGCGCTGCAGGCCCCATCCATGGGGCCTCAGCGCTTGACGGGCATCCATGCCCGTCACCTCCCTCCGCAAGCCCTTCGCTCGGCCTCCTGAAGTCGCAATCGGCGGCGCCTGAACTATCGCGCGCTGAAAAGCAACAGCAACAGCCGAGCAACAGCAACAGCAACAGCAACAGCAACAGCAACAGCAACAGCAACAGCAACAGCAACAGCATCAACATTAGTTGAATGGTTGCCGGAACCCGAGGCACTTCGCCGATTTCTCAGTTCCATAGGCCTTCTCCGGAGAATTGCCGTCCATGAAACACTTGATGCCTTGGCTGTTCGTCGCCAGCCTGACCGCCTGCGGCGAAACCGCCCTGCTGGATGTACACGATGGCAGTGGCCCTACCCCTCAACTGCCTGCTCCAACCAAAACGATCCTGCCCACCGTAAACATCGCCCCAGCAGTGGGATGGCCCAACGATGTCAAGCCTGAAGCAGCACCAGGCACTCAGGTGAAAGCGTTCGCCAGCGGTTTGGACCACCCCCGCTGGCTTTATCTACTGCCCAACGGCGACGTCCTGGTAGCCGAAACCAACGCTCCTCCCAAACCCGAAGACGCCAAGGGTCTGCGTGGTTGGGTGATGCAGAAGGTGATGAAACGCGCAGGCGCAGGCGTGCCCAGCGCCAACCGCATTACCCTGCTGCGTGATGCCAATCATGACGGTATCGCAGAGATCCGCAGTACTTTCATCGAAGGCCTGAATTCACCGTTCGGCATGGCATTGGTGAACAAGGACTTCTACGTAGCCGATACCGACAAGTTGCTACGTTTCCATTATGAGCCAGGGGCAATGCAGATCACCGGCGAGGGTCATGTGGTGACGGAGTTGCCCGGCGGCCCGCTGAACCATCACTGGACCAAGAATGTGATCGCCAGCCCCGACGGCAAGAAGCTCTATGTCACGGTGGGCTCCAACAGCAACGTAGGTGAAAACGGCCTGGACAAGGAGCAAGACCGTGCCGCGATCTGGGAAGTAGACCCTGCCAGTGGCCAGCACCGCCTGTTCGCCACCGGCCTGCGCAACCCCAACGGGTTGGCCTGGGAGCCACACAGCGGCGTTCTGTGGACGGCGGTCAATGAGCGCGACGAGATCGGCAGCGACCTGGTACCGGACTACATCACTTCGGTGAAGGAAGGTGGCTTCTACGGCTGGCCCTATAGCTATTACGGCCAGCACATTGACGAGCGTGTGCAACCACCTGACCCCGACAAGGTGGCCCAGGCGCTGGTACCAGACTATGCCGTGGGTCCACACACGGCATCGCTGGGGCTGGCGTTCGCCGAGCCAGGTGGGCTACCAGCCCCCTTCGAACAGGGCGCATTCGTTGGTCAGCACGGCTCGTGGAACCGCAAGCCACACAGCGGCTACAAGGTGATTTTCGTGCCGTTCGACGCATCGGGAACACCCTCGGGCCAGCCCGTGGACCTGCTCACCGGGTTTCTCAACGCCCGTGGCGAGGCCATGGGGCGCCCGGTGGGCGTGATCAATGACGGGCGCGGCGGAGTGCTGGTAGCCGATGATGTCGGCAATGTGATCTGGCGGGTGAGCAAGGCCCGATGAGCCCTGCCGGGGGCGAACCAGCGCCGGCACCTGGCGCGCCCCTACAAGGACCGCGCCAGGCTGGCATTCACGGATTCTGCGCCAGGTGGCCCGAAGGGATCACCCGCTTGGCCTGCAGGTAGGCCTTGGCCCAGTAGCTGTTGGACAGGTAGTCCAGGCGCACCGTGCCGCCTGTGGAAGGTGCATGCACGAAGCGCCCCTCCCCGACATAGATGCCGGCATGACTGACCTGCGAACCTCCGCCGGTGGCAAAGAACACCAGGTCACCGGACTGCAGCGACCCGGCATCGACTGTCGGCGCACGCATGACAATCATCTCTCGCGTCGAACGCGGCAAGCTGATGCCAGCCGCATCCCGGTAGACATACTTGATCAAGCCACTGCAGTCGAAGCCGGAATCCGGGGTATTGCCGCCCCAGCGATAAGGCGTGCCCACCAGGCCGATGGCACGTATCAACACGTCGTCGGCGATTGGCGATGGGCTGGGCTGACTGTAGGTGACCTGTGGCTGTACCACAGGGGCCGGCGCAGGCGCGCGGCTGGAGCAGGCAGCCAGCAAGGCCGCCAGGGAGATCAATGCGAAGCGCGCCATTTTTACCATGGCCAGAACATCCTGTCTGAGGTCGCGGGGCCGCAGCCGAAAAGAGTTGAGAATTTAGATTAGACGCTTTCTATAAATGCGCACGGCGGCGAGCTTTTTTCAAAGCATCGCCGCCGCGGCAGGGTACATCATTTTGCTATCAGTTGCGCGCGATATTGGTCGGCGCCATGGCCAAGGCACGCTTGGCTTCGATGAAGGTCTTGCTCCAGTAGCGGTCACCGAGGCTGTCGATGCGCACGCCACCGCTGCGGCGGCTGCTGGAGTGGATGAACTGGTTGTCACCCAGGTAGATGCCGGCATGGCTGACGCGGCCGCGGCCGTTGGTGCTGAAGAACAGCAGGTCGCCTGGCTTGAGCTTGTTGCGCGCCACTTTCGGGGCATCGACGTTGATCATTTCCCGCGTCGAACGCGGCAGGGTCACGCCCGCCTCTTCGCGGAACAGGTAGCCGATGAAACCACTGCAGTCGAAGCCGGATTTCTCCGAGGTGCCGCCGAAGCGGTAGCGGGTGCCGATCAGCGACATGCCACGCTCGAGAATGCTGTCAGCCAAGACTGGCAACTGGTAAGGCTTGCTGCTGGAGAACGCCTCCAGGTCATCTTCGGTGGCCAGCTCTTCCGGCTCGCCGAATACCGACGAGGACGAGGCTTTGGCCTTGAACGCCGATTCTGCGGCGATCGGGGTGTGATCCTGGGGCTGCTGCTCGGAATGAGAAGCCGGGCCATGGGCCGCACAGCCAAAAAGCAGGGTCACGAGTGCGAGTGGCACGAGGGGTGCGAAGCGCTTCAGCATGGGCACGACCGTGTCTGTAATCCTTTAGAAGGATGAAACTATGCCCTCTATCATGGCCATTTGCAAATTTTATCGAAAAAGATGTGACTTTTTTGTTTTGCCGCTCTGGCCCAGCGTTTTCGGCACTTACCAGCCCAGGGTTTCCTTGAGGAACGGGATGGTCAGCTTACGTTGTGCCTGCAATGAGGCCTGGTCGAGGCGTTCGAGCAGGTCGAACAGGGCGCTCATGCTGCGTGCGCCACGGGTAAGGATGAAGTGGCCGACTTCGTCGGTAAGGTGCAGACCGCGGCGCGAAGCACGCAATTGCAGGGCGCGCAGCTTGTCTTCATCGGACAGGCCACGCATTTGGAACACCAGGGCCAGGGTCAGCCGCGACTTCAGGTCGGGCAGCTTGATCGGCAGCTCGCGCGGCGACGCCGAGGCCGCCAGCAGCAGCCGTCGACCGCTGTCACGCAGGCGGTTGAACAGGTGGAACATGGCCTCTTCCCAGTCAGCCTTGCCGGCGATTACATGCAAGTCGTCGATGCACACCAGTTCGTACTGGGCCAGGTAGTCGAGCAACTCGACGCCGCGGTCGAGCAATTGTGCCAGGGGCAGGTACACGGCAGGCTCGCCGCGTTGCTGGAAGCGGTGGGTGGCAGCCTGCAGCAGGTGGCTACGGCCAACACCCTGCTTGCCCCACAGGTAGATAAGGCTCTCGGTCCAGCCGGCGTCGGCTTCGCATAGCCGCTCGACGTAACCCAATGCCGCAGCATTGGCGCCCGGATAGTAGTTGATGAAGGTGGCGTCATCGCGCAGGCGCACACCCAGGGGCAACTGGATCGGTGGTTTCATGCTCGCGGGCGGTCGCAGGACCGCAGGGGGCCTTTGGTGAACAATCTGCAAAGTCTATACCCGCAACGCGGGGTGCACAATCGCGGCAACCGATAGCACAAGCTAAATCAAGGAGTTGCGTGCCAAATAGGGTCTGCGCGCCGTGTAGGAGCGGCCTGGCCTCAAAGCTCCGGGTCAACGCCCCCGGCATACATCTCCGATTCCTTGTACAGGTCGTGCACATGCCGCAGCAACACCATGATCACCGCCGCCACCGGCAGCGCCAGCAGCACGCCGGTGAAGCCGAACAGTTCACCGCCGGCCAGGATGGCGAAGATCACCGCCACCGGGTGCAGGCCGATGCGGTCACCCACCAGCAACGGCGTCAGCACCATGCCTTCCAGCGCCTGGCCGACCATGAACACCGCAACGATGCCCAGCATCGGATACAAGTCGCCAGCGAACTGGAACAGTCCCGCCACCAGGGCCGCGCCGATGCCGATGACGAAGCCCATGTACGGCACGATGGCCGCCAGCCCGGCGAGCATGCCGATCAGCAGCCCCAGCTCCAGCCCCACCAGCATCAGCCCGGCCGAATAGATGACCCCCAGGGCCAGCATCACCATCAATTGCCCACGCACGAACGCCCCCAGCACTTCATGGCATTCGCCCGCCAGGCCCATCACTTGCGGCTCGCGCTGGCGCGGTAGCAGGCCACGCAGCTTGGCCATCATCCGGTCCCAGTCGCGCAGCAAATAGAAGCCCACTACCGGGATCAGCACCATGTTGGCCAGCCAGGCCATCAGCGCCAGGCCTGAAGCTGTGGCATGCGACAGCAGCATGCCGACCATGTCGGTAGTCTGGCCCATGTGGCTGCCGATGGCAGCCTTGATCCGGTCGAATTTCCAAAAACCGTCAGCCAGGCCCAGGCGGCTCTGCACCCAGGGCAGGGCCACGTGTTCGAGCCAGTCGAGCATCTGTGGCGCCAGCTCGTAGAGGCGCACCAGCTGCTTGGCCAGCAGCGGCACCAGCACCAGCAGCAAGGCCAGCAACAGTAGTGTGAACAAGCCGAACACCACGATCACGCCCCAGGTGCGCGACAGCCCCAGGCGTTCAAGGCGGTCGACCAGAGGGTCGGCCAGGTAAGCCAGCAGGATACCGATCAGGAATGGGGTGAGGATGTTGTGCAGGCTATAAAGCAGCACGGCAACCAGCAAGGCAACGCCCAGCCAGATCCAACGGCGTACGTCGGTCATGGTATGTGCATCCCCTTACCAGCGAAAACGCAGGCCGTCGAACGGCGCCAGCGCAGGCTGGGCCGGCGCGGCGGGTGGCACGCCCGCCCCAGCAGCCGCAGCTGGCGGGGTTGGCAACGCCGGTGCCTGTTCGGCCGGTAGCTCCTGCAGCCTGGCCAGGCCAAGCTGGGCCCGCAGCTGTTCGCGGTTGGCCGTCACCGCATAGG